>NZ_CP107982.1:2522857-2838214 GCF_036104975.1 Amycolatopsis sp. NBC_00355
TGGCCAGGTCCATCACCTTGAGGACCTTCTCGCCGAAGACCTCCCCCATGCTGCCGCCGAAGACGCTGAAGTCCTGGGAGAACAGGCAGATCCGGCGTCCGTCCACAGTGGCGTGCCCGGTCACGACGCCGTCGCCGTAGGGGCGGTTGGCGTCCATCCCGAACTCGGTGCAGCGGTGCCGGGCGAACTGGTCGAGCTCGACGAACGAGCCCGGGTCGACCAGCAGGTCGATCCGCTCGCGGGCGGTCAGCTTGCCCTTGGCGTGCTGACGGTCGATCGCGCGTTTCTCGGCGATCCGGACCACCTCGTCCTGGCGGGCGGCCAGGTCGGCGATCCGGAACGACGTCGTCGGCGTGAAGGAGAGGTCTTCGAGTGTCATCGTCATCCCTTTCCTGCGTGCTGACCGGCGAGGCGGGCGGACAGGGCGGCCGCGATCACCGACACGTGCGGCGGGTCGATCATCGAGAGGTGGTCACCGGGCACCCGGACGATCTCCAGGTCCGCGCAGTGCGCGTCCCAGCCGAGGGGGTCGTCGCTGCGCAGGTACCTCGGGTCGAGCGTGGTCGTCAGCGGGTGCGGGTCCTGCGCCCGCAGCAGCAGGACCTTCCCGGCGTACGGCTCGGGGACGTACCGTTCGGCCACCCGAGCGTCCAAATAGGACGTGTACTGGTGGTGCAGGACACCCTGGCCCATCCCGGGGACCTGGGCGGCCAGCCGGCTCATCACGAGCCGGATCTGGTCGTGCTCGCCGAGGTGCTCGAGTTCGGCCCGCGGGAGGTCGAGGGGCACGCCGTAAGTCAGTTCGATGTGCTCGGCGAACCGGTCGAAGCGTTCGAGGAGCAGGTCCTGCACCGGCTTCTCCGGCGCCGGCAGCGGCAGGATCGTGTCGATCATGAAGACGACGCCGACGCTCTCCCCCGCCGCGGTCAGCCGCTTGGCCGTCTCGTAGGCGAGGCAGCCGCCGAAGGACCAGCCGCCCAGCCGGTAGGGCCCGTGCGGCTGGATCTCGCGGATGAGCTCGACGTAGCACGCGGCCTTGCCCTCGACGGTGTCTTCCTCGTCGATCCGCTCCAGCCCGTACGCCGGTTGGCCTTCGGGCAGCAGGCGGACGAGCTCCTGGTAGACGCTCGTCGGGCCGCCCGCCGGGTGGAACAGGAAGACCGGGTCGGCCGCGACGCCGTCACGCAGCAGCCGCACCGGGCCGCCGCCGAAGCCTTCGACCTCGGCGCGCAGCAGGTCGGCCATCGCCGCGATGGTGGGCGTGGCGAACAGCCGGTCGATGTCGGGCACGTCGTCGAGGTCTTCGGCGAAGGCTTCCCGCAGCCTTCTCGCTTGGTCTGCGTCGCCTCCGAAGTCGTCGTAGACGCCCGGTTCCGGGCCGCCGAGGACGGCCTGCCAGTGCCGGGCGACCCAGCGTTCGGCGGGGTCGCGCGGCCCGAGTACGGCGCCACTCGGCTCGGCCGGACGCGCGGTCCCGGCGCCGAACCCGGCCTGCTCGGCCAGGTGCTCGGCGATCTCGGTGAGGCTCGCGCCCCGCAGTAACAGGGGCACCGGCAGCGGCAGGCCGAAGTCGCGTTCCACCGCGCCGCGGGCCCGCATCGCCATCAGCGAGTCCAGCCCGAGGCTCGTCAGCGGCGCGTGCCGGTCGACGTCCCCCGCGGGGAAGCCCATCAACCCGGCGACGACGGCCGCGAGGTGCTCGGTCATCGCTGTGCGCGCCCGCTCCGGCTGTTCCGCCCGGAGCGCGGCCATTCCGTCCCAAGTGGACGGTTCGGTCCCGCCGGGCCCTTCGGCCGGGACGAACAGCTCGAAGAACGGGCGTTCGGCCAGCCGCGGGAAGAGCGCCAGCACGGTGTCGGTGTCGACCCGGGCGACGCCGGTCGCTGCGCGATCGCTTTCGAGCACCGCTTCGAGCGCGTCGAGGGCTTCCGCGGTGCCGAGCGGGTCGAGCACCGGGTTCCGGCTGCCGGTGACGGCGCCGGCTTCGCCCCACGCGCCCCAGTTGATCGTCGCCGCGGGCAGCCCGAGCCCGCGGCGCCAGGTGACGAGGCCGTCGGCCCAGGCGTTCGCGGTGGCGTAGGCGGCCTGGCCCGGAGAGCCGAACAACGCGGCGGCCGAGGAGTAGACGAGCCACCAGTCGAGGTCGTGGCCCGCGGTGGCCTCGTGCAGCCGCCAGGCGCCGCGGGCTTTGGGCCGCCAGACGGTCTCGACGGCTTCGGGAGTGAGAGCGATCGCGGCGCCGTCGGCCAGCACACCGGCCGCGTGGAGCACCCCGCGCAAGGGCAGGTCCCCGGCGGCCGCGACCAGCCGTTCGGCGGTGCCGGGTTCGGCGATGTCGCCGGTGACGACCCGGACGTCGACGCCGAGTTCCCGCAGGAGGTCTTCGGTCTCGGGGGTGGGGCCGCGACGGCCGGAGAGGATCAGCCGGGTGGCACCGCGTCCGGCCAGCCACTTCGCGGCGACCAGGCCGAGCCCGCCCATGCCACCGGTGATGAGGTAGGCGCCATCACGAACGACAGGCGGGCGGCTGCCAACACGACCGCTCGAATCTCGCAGCGACTCGGCGACCAACGAGCGGTTGCCATCACGACCGCTTGAGTCACGCGGCGGAGCGAGGTCCGGGCGCACCAAGCGGCGGGTATGGCGGATGCCTTCGCGCCAGGCGATCTCGTCGTCCGGGCCACCTGCCCGGACCTCGTCCTGCAGCTCGGTCACCCACAGGCGCGCGGGGTCCGGCTCGGCGTCGAAGTCCAGGTGGCTCACCCGCAGCTCCGGGTGCTCGAACGCCAGCACCCGCACCAACCCGCGCAACGCCGCCAGTCCGGGGTGGCCGGTTTCGCCCGGCTCGACCGCCGCCGCGCCCGCGCTGACCAGCCACAACCTCGGCGGTGCCGGTACCGACGCCAGTTCGGCGACCACCCCCGACAGCGTCAGGACCAGGTCCCCCGCTCGCGCCGGGTCGGGGGTGCCCAGCTCGGCCGCGCAGCCGACCATCGCCAGCACGCCGGTCACCTCGCGGGCGCGAAGCACCTTCGCGAGTCCTTCGTGGTCACCCAGCACGACCGTGTCCAAGGAGCCGCCGATGCCTTCGCGCAACGTGGCCAGCCACGGCGCGGTCTCCTGCGCGGCGTCCAGGAGCACGACCCAGCTGTGCGGCTCGTCCCCGGGTGCCGGCGGCAATTCGGACGGCTGCCACCCGGCCTCGAAGAGCAAGCTCGACAGCGGCACCGGCAACGCCGAACGCCGGAACCGCCGGCAGTAGACGTCCCGGAACTGGACCAGGACAACGCCTTCGGCGTCGACGAGCTGGACGCTGCCGAGCAGTCCGTCACCCGACTCGTCGACCGAGTCGAGGACGGCGTCGACCCGGACGCCGCGGCGAGGGTCGCCGGCGAGCGTGACCTCGCCGATCGTCAGCGGTAGGTAGAGCCCGGCGGCGTCGCCCAGGGCCTCGCCGGTCGCCGCGGCCAGGGCGTGCAGGCAGGCGTCGGCGAGCGCGGGGTGCAGCCGGTACGCCGGATGGTCCCGGGCTTCCGGCGGCAGCGCGATCGACGCCGACGCCCGGCCCGGCGCGGCCACGACCCGGCGCAGGCCGCGGAACGCCGGGCCGTAGTGCTGGCCCAGGTCCTCCAGCGCCCGGTAGAGGTCGACGGCGTCGCCTTCCGTGGGGCCGAACGGCGTCGGCGGCGGCGATCCGTCGAGCACCCGCGCGGTGGCGTAGCGGACCCAGCCGCCGTGCGCGGACTTGGCGTGCACGCCGATCTCCGTGCCCGCCAGGCTCGTCGTCACCTCGGTGTGCTCGGCCAGCGGCAGCACCTGGTGCAGTTCGAGATCGCCGATCCGGTCGCCCGCGGCGAGCGCGAGTTCGAGGAACCCGGTGGCCGGGAACAGCGGGACGCCCATCGCGGCGTGGTCGGCGAGCCACGGCAGCTGCGCCGTGCCGACGTCGCCCCGCCACAGGTGCAGGTCGCCGCCGGGCTGTTCGATGTGGACGCCGAGCAGCGGGTGCGCCCCCGTGTCCGGCCGGTGCGCCCGGCGCCGCGGCCAGAACCGCTCGTGCCGCCAGACCGGGCCGGGCAGCTCGACCGGCGCCGTGCGCGGGCCGTGGTCCAGGACACCGGGCCGGCCGAGGACGTGCAGCCGGGCGAGGCTGGTCAGGAACGCGACGCGCTCGTCGATCTTGCGGCTGGCGGTGGGCAGGCCGAGCGCGGCGCCGCCGGTGGTCTGCTCGACGGCGGCGAGCGCGACGGGGTGCGGCGAGATCTCGACGAACACGCTGTGGCCGTCGGCGGTCGCCGCCGCCAAGGCCTGCGTGAACCGCACCGGACGCCGCAGGTTGGCCGCCCAGTACTCGACGTCGAACGCCGGTGTCTCGCGCGGGTCGTCGAGAACGCTGCTGTAACAAGGGATTTCGGCCTGACCGGGCTGCAATCCGGCCAGTTCGGCGCGGAAGCGGTCGAGCACGGCATCAACGGCCGCCGAGTGCCCGGCGCCACGGACCGGGAGCCGGCGGGCGAGCCGGCCGAGCTGCTCGACGTGCGCGACGAGCGCGTCGACCTGGTCGGCGTCGCCGCTGATCGTGCACTGGGTCGGCGACGCGTAGACCGCCACGGTGACGTCGGGGAACTCGGCCAGCTCGGCCGGAGACAGTTCGACGACGGCCATCGCGCCGGCGCCCCCGGCGTCGACCTCGGCGAGCAGCCGCGCGCGGGTCGCCATCACGCGCAGGCCGTCGGTGACGTCGAGCGCGCCCGCGACGACGGCCGCGGCGACCTCGCCCATGGAGTGCCCCAGCACGGCGGCGGGGACGACGCCGTGTGCCCGCCACAGCCCGGCCAGCGCGGTCTGCATGCCGAACAGTGCCAGCTGCGTCGCGCCGAGGTCGGGCAGCTCCTGTTCTCCCGCAAGGACTTCGCGCAGCGAGAACCCGGCTTCGGCGCGGAAGACCGGGTCCAGGGCGTCGACCTCGGCGCGGAACGCGGGTTCGGTGCGCAGCAGCTGCCGGCCCATCTCCGGCCACTGCGAGCCGTAGCCGGAGAAGACGAACACGACGTCCGCGCGTCCCCGGGCTTCGCCGGGGGTGACGGCGCGCAGCGCGTCCACGAGAGCGCCACGCTCCTCGGCGACGACGGCCGCGCGGACGGGCAGGTGCTCGCGACGGGTCGCCAGCGTCGACGCGACGGCGCTCAGCGGGACGGCCCGTCCGGCGGGTGAGTCCAGCCAGTCCGCCAGCTCGCTCGCGCGGGCGTGCAGCACGTCGGCCGACCGCGCCGAGAGCGCGAAGATCCGCGGGCCGTCGGCGCCGGCTCGCGCCGGGAAGGACGCGGCGGGCCACTCCTCCAGCACCACGTGGGCGTTGGTCCCGCCGAACCCGAAGGCCGAGACGCCGGCGCGGGCGGTGCCCGGGTAGCGCGGCCAGTCGGTGCCGGCCGCGACCACGCGCAGGCCGAGGCCGTCGAAGTCGATGTGCGGGTTGGGGTCGCGGTAGTTCAGGCTGGGCGGCAGCCGGCGGTGCACCAGGGCCAGCACCACCTTGATCAGCCCGGCGATCCCGGCGGCGCCTTCGAGGTGCCCCAGGTTGCTCTTGACCGAGCCGACCAGCAGCGGACGGCCGGGTTCGCGCCCGGCACCCAGGACCGTGCCCAGGGCGCCGGCTTCGATCGGGTCGCCGAGCAGGGTGCCGGTGCCGTGCGCCTCGACGTAGTCCACAGAGGACGGATCGACGCCGGCGACGGCGTAGGCGTCCCGCAGCAACGCCGCCTGCGCGTCGGGGTTGGGTGCCATCATGCCGTTGGAGCGGCCGTCGGAGTTGACGGCGCTGCCGCGGACCACGGCCAGCACGCGGTCGCCGGCGGCGCGGGCGGCCTTCAGCGGCTTGAGCACGACCACACCGCACCCTTCGCCGCGCACGATCCCGTCGGCCCCGGCGTCGAACGGCTTGCAGTGCCCGTCGGGCGCCAGCACGCCGGCCCGGTGGAAGTTCGCGGTGATCCCCGGCGACAGCAGCAGGTTCACGCCCGCGACCAGCGCGGTCTCGCTTTCGCCGCGGCGCAGGCTCTGCACGGCCTGGTGCACGGCGACCAGCGACGACGAACACGCCGTGTCGAGGGTGAGGCTCGGGCCGCGCAGGTCGAGCAGGTACGACAGCCGGTTCGCGGCGATGCTCGCCGCGGCGCCGGTGCCGGACCAGGCGTCGATGCCGGGGACGTCGGTCATCGTGAGGTAGCCGTACTCGCTGGCCGACAGCCCGACGAACACGCCGGTCCGGGTGCCGCGCAGCGAAGACGGCGGGATGCCCGCGTGTTCCAGGGCCGCCCAGGTGACCTCCAGGAGCGTGCGCTGCTGCGGGTCCATCGCCTCGGCTTCGCGGGGGGTGATGCCGAAGAAGGCGGCGTCGAACCCGGCGACGTCACCCAGGAACCCGCCGCGGCGCGGCAGCCCGGCGAGCGCGTCGGCCGGGGCGAAGGACTCCCAGCGTCCTTCGGGGACTTCGGCGATCCCGTCGGCGCCCGTGTCGAGGAACCGCCAGAACTGCGCCGGCGACTCGACCCTGCCCGGCAGGCGGCAGCCGACGCCGACGATCGCGATCGGCTCCCCCGCGGCCATCGGCACCGGGGCGGCCCGTACCTCGTCCACTGTGGACAGGGCGGCGACGAGCGCGGTGATGCTGGGGTGCTGCCACACGAACGTCGCCGCGAGGGAGCGGCCGAGGAACCGCCCCAGGTCCCCGGTCAGGCTCATCGCGTCCCGTGAGGACAGTCCGGTTTCCTGCAGCGGCCGGTCGGCGTCGACCTCGCCGGCCGGGATCCCCGTGATCGCGGCGACCCGCTCGACGAGCCACGCCCGGACGGCGTCCGGTGTGGTCATCGCGACCACCGGCCGTCCAGGTAGGACGTCCGGCACAGGGCCCGGCTGATCTTGCCGCTGGAGGTGCGCGGCACCTCGCCGGGCGCCAGGACGACGACGTCGTGCAGCCGCAGGCCGTGTTCGGCGGACACCGCCGCGCGCAGCGCCCCGACGGCGACCTCGGCGTCGGCGGTCTTGGCCCGTTCCAGCACGACGACGGCGACCTCGCCCTCGTCGTGCGGGACGGCGAACGCCGCGGCGGAATGCGGCCGGACGGCGGGGTGCGCCTCCACGGTCTGCTCGATGTCCTGCGGGTAGTGGTTGCGCCCGTCGACGATGACGAGATCCTTGAGCCGGCCGGTCATGTACAACTCACCTTCGAACCGCACGCCGAGGTCGCCGGTCGCCAGCCAGCCGTCGCCGAACGTCGCCGCGGACGCGCCGGGACGCCGCCAGTAGCCCTGGCCGACGTTCGGTCCGCTCACCCGGATCTCGCCGACCTCGCCGTCCGCGACCGGTTCGCCGTGCGGGCCGGCGATCCGGATCCGCTGGTCCACCGGCCGGCCACAGGAGACGAGCGTCGTGCCGGTGGCGGCCGGCACCGCGAACCCCTCGGCCAGGCGGTCGCGGTCGAACGTGACCTGGCGCGACGGCGTGCCCGCGTCGGTCACCGCGACGAGCACGGTCGCCTCGGCCAGCCCGTAGGACGCCCGGTGGACCTCCGGCGCCAGCCCGCACTCGCCGAACGCGTCCTGGAACTTCGCGATGGTGGCCGGCAGGACCGGCTCGCTGCCGTTGATCAGCGAGACGACCCGGCTCAGCTCGAGGTAGCTCTTTTCGTCCTCGGTCACGCGGGAAGCGCTGTAGGCGTAGGCGAAGTTGGGTGCCGCGCTGATCGCGCCCGGGCTGGCCGTCAGCGCCCGCAGCCAGCGGCCGGGCCGCTCCAGGAACGCGAGCGGGTCCATCAGCACCGAGGTCAGGCCGCCGAACATCGGCGCGCCGAGGCCGAGGATCAGGCCCATGTCGTGGAAGAGCGGCAGCCAGCTGACGGTCGACGTCGTGCCGCTCTCGGCGCCGTAGGCGGTGCAGCACTGCCGGGCGTTGGACAGGACGTTGTGGTGGGTCAGCATGACGCCGGCCGGCGAGCGCGTCGAGCCGGACGTGTACTGCAGGTACGCCAGCTCGTCCGGTGCCGGGCGGTGCCACTCGTGCTCGCCCGCGACCGGCGGCAGGGTGTCGACGGCCACGAGAGCCGCCTCGACGTCGAGGGTGCCGAGGAAGCCGGTGACCTCGCCGGTCAGGTCGGCGGTGGTGAGCACGACCTGCGGCGCGCAGTCGGTGAGGGTCGCGGCGAGGCGGCCCGTGTGGCCGGGCAGGTTCGGCGCGAACAGCGGGACGGCGACCAGGCCGGCGCGGATGGCCCCGAGGAAGGCAACGACGTAGTCGGCGGACTGCGCGGCCAGGACCGCGGCCCGCTCCCCCGGCGCGGCGAGGGTGCCCAGGTGCGCGGCGACGGCGCTGACCCGGTCGTCCAGTTCGCGCCAGGTGAGGCTCACCGCGCGGCCGTCGGCGCTCGTGCGGTAGTCCAGGAAGGTCACCGCGATCCCGTCGCCCAGGCGCCGGGCCCACCGGCCGAGCAGGGTGGCGAAGGAATCGCCGTCGGACGACTCGTGGCCGGGCAGCACGAAGGCCGTCCGAGAAATGGTTTCCATAGCCCCTCGCCGATAGCGTCGGAGTAATTGGGGTGAAGCGCCGAAAGCGCCGATCATCACCTTCGAAGAAACTGTATTTCGACCGAACTCCGGGTGTCAATCACGCGGAATCCCGATACTCATCGGGAAACGGAGAAGCCGCGGTCGCGGTTGTCACGGTGGGAAGGATTTTCCGCGCCCGGAACAGGGTCACGGCCATTACCGCCCCGGCGAGTTCGAGACCGGCCGCGACCAGCAGCCCGGCCGTGTAGCCACCGGCCAGCGCGGGGCCGGCCGCCACGCCCGCGTCGAGGCGGGCAGCGCGTACGGCCGTCAGCACCGCGCCGACGAGCGCGACACCGAGGGCGCTGGACAGCTCCCGGGACGCCGTGAGCAGGCCCGACGCGGTCCCGGCGTGCCGTTCGGCCACGACTTCCAGCGCGTGCGACGTCAACGGCGTGGTCAGCGCCGAGCCGGCGCCGATCAGCAGCAGGCCGGGCGCGCGGGGCAGCACCTCGGGGAGGTGGTTGACCAGCGCGACGGCGAGCAGCCCGAGGGCGACGACGACGAGCCCGGCGCCGACCGTCCGGTGCGGCCCGAACCGCGTCACGGCCCAGGGCACCGCCGGTGTCGCGGCCATGATCGCGACCGCCACCAGGATCAGCGGCAGCCCGGCCTGTACCGGGCTGAGCCCGAGGGATTCCTGGTGCAGCAACGGCGTGAAGAAGAAGACACCCGACACACCCAGGCCCCACAACAGCTGCACGGCCAGCGCGCCGGCGAACACCCGCTGCCCGGTCAGCTCCGGCGTGACCAGGCGTTCGCGGGCGCGGCGCTCCCGGACGGCGAACCAGGCCAGGAAACCGAGCCCGCCCGCGGCGAGCGCCGACGGGACCACGTCACCGGTCCGCGTGTCGTCGCCGAACTCGACCAGGGCCACGGTGAGCAGCACGAGCCCGGCCGTCACGAGCGTCATCGACGCGAGCGCCGGACGGCCGCCACCGGTGCCGCGACGAGCGCCGGCCGTCACCGGCAGCAGGGCCAGCATCACGGCCACGAACGGCAGGTTGACGAAGAAGATCCAGCCCCAGCCCAGGTATTCACTGAGCAACCCGCCCAGCGTCGGGCCGAGCGCCAGCGCAATGGCCAGGCTCGCCGTCCAGAGGGTGGCGCCGACGGCGCGCCCGCGCGCGTCCAGGTTGGTCCGGAGCAGGCTCAGCAGGCCGGGCACCAGGAACGCGGCCGCGATGCCCTGCAGCACCCGGGCGCCGACGAGCACCCAGGCCGACCCGGCCAGGCCGCCGACGGCCGCGCCGAGCCCGAACGCGAGCAGCCCCGCGGACAGCGTCAGCCGTTGACCCCAGCGGTCGACGAGCGTGCCCGCCACCAGCAGCAGGCTCGCGAACGGGAGCATGTACCCGATGCTGACCCACTGCAGGGCCGAGAGGTCCAGGGCCAGGTCGCGCGCGATGGACGGCACGCCGGCCGCGACGATGTTGTTGTCCAGGGTGGTGACGAACGCGCCGAGCGCGACCACGACCAGCGTCGGCGCCTTCCGGCCGCCCACGACGACCACCTCCAGATCTGTCGGTCTGCCGCAGCCGGTCGTGAGTGTTTAGGGCGGTTAGAACCGCCCTAAACACTCACGAGGAGCCGCGGCAGAGGGCCCTAGGCGGATTCGCTTGCCGTGTCCTCGTCGAGGAAGTCCTCCTCGAGCTGTTCCGGGCTGTAGTCCAGGTCGATGGACGCGACCGGCATCCCGCGCGCCGCTTCGATCGCGCGCAGGCGGCGCATCGCGTGGTCGGCGGCGTACTCCATGACGCCGTCCAGCCGCAGGTCGAACGGGTCGCCGTCGAGCCGGGCGGTGGTCCACTCGATCTGCGCGATGGCGTGCGGCAGCAGGGCCTGCATCTCGTCCTGCACGATCTGCCAGTTGCGGTCGTCGGCCGCGACGTGGCGGCGGCAGGTGAAGGTGCCCCAGGCCATGTGCCGGCGTTCGTCGTCGCCGATCCGGCGGATCAGCTCCTGCATGCCGGGCAGGATCCCGTGCGTGCGGCAGGCCCGGTTCCACACGAAGTACCCGGTCAGCGCGAGCACACCTTCCACGACGTGGTTGTAGACCACCGACGCGCGGATCTGGTTGGCGGGACTGGGATCCTCCCGCAACCGGCCGAGCGCGGTGGGCAGCGCGTCGTAGAAGATCGCGCGATAACCCGGGTTGTCCTCGACGTGCTCGTGCAGGTTGCCGGTCACGCCGACGGCGTCGAGCCAGAGCCGGAACACCTGGGTGTGCTTGGCTTCCTCGAAGCAGAACTGGGTCAGGTACATCTCGTCGGCGAACCGGCGCTCGGCGCCCATCGCGGCGAGGAACGGCTGGATGTCGTGCGTGACCGCCTCCTCGCCGCCGGCGAACTGCGCGCACAGCATGGTCGCGGCGAAACGCTGCTCGTCCGACAGGGCCGCCCAGTCGACGGCGTCCTGGGTGAAGTCCAGGTCGGCGGGGTTCCAGAACTTCGCGTTGCCCTTGGCGAACAGTCGCAACGGGAGGACGTCCCAGTTGAGCCCGCCCGCGCGCAGGGCCGTGAACTGCTCGCGGGTGCCGGGCACGGTTCCGGTCACGGCGTCACTCCGGTCTTCCGCACGGGTACGTCGAGCCAGGACGGGTCGGCCGCGGTCGAGACGAAGCCCAGCCGCCCGTCGCCGGTGTTCCAGTCGAGGAACAGCGGGTCCTTCGAGTCGACGACCAGGGCGAGGTGGTGGCCGGCGGCGAGGGTGTAGGCCGTCGGGGAGAAGTCCAGCTCGACCGGCTGCGGCCGCCCCGGCGTCGCGTGTTTCCAGCTGTAGGGCAGGTAGTTGACGAGGCTGCCGGTGCCGAGCGGGTCGACGTCGTAGACGTAGGCGACGACCGTGCCGACGGCGGCGGGCGGCACGACCGTGAGGTGCGCGCGCACCGCTCCACGCAGCTGGGTGGCGGTCTTGACCGGCGGCTGGTTCCAGACCGCGCCGCTGCCCCGGTCGACCTGCCAGAGGAACGCCGTCGGCGGGTTCCCGCTCAGCGCCTCCAGGCTGTAGGTCGCCAGCGGGACGCCGCCGTTCGCGACGGTGTCGCGGTTCGCCGCGACACTGCTGCTCCAGGCGGCGGGCGCGGCCTGCAGCGTGTCGCGGCCGAGGTAGGACCGGGACGCCGGCGCGACGACGCTCGGCCAGTCCGCGAAGTACTCCGGGCGCTGCGTCCCCGGCCGGGCGCGGGTGACGACCGGCGGTTCGGCCTCGATCGAGGTGTCGGTGCCGGCGACGTGGGCGTCGAACCAGCGGTAGACCGACGTCCAGGTGTCGCTCGGCAGGCCGAGCAGGCCGCCGGACTCGGACGCGGCGTGGTCCCCCGGCACGAACTCGGCGCGCTTCGGCCCGGTGAGCCGCTGGTAGAGCCCGGCCATCTGGCCGGGCTGGAAGACCGTCTCGCTCCAGGTCTGGATGGCCAGCACGGCCGGGTGGTTCGCGTTGATCCGGTCCACGTAGGACGACGGTGAGCGCGGCCGGGCCCAGTCGATCACCGCCTGGGAGTCGGCGTCGGAGATCGCCGGCTCCAGGAACTTGGTCAGCATCGTGTCGGTCTCGGGGCTGAGCGTGCCGTTGGCCTTGCCCGACAGGTAGAGCACCAGCCCGGCGAGACCGTGGCGGGTGTCGTTCTGGGTCAGGGACGCGACCAGGTCGGCCCAGCCGCTCAGCGAGGCGACGGCCTTGATCCGCGCGTCGAACCCGGCCGCGATCAGGCCGATCCCGGCGCCGTAGGACACCCCGCCGACGCCGATCCGGGCCGGGTCGGCGGCCGTGTGCGCCAGGGTCCAGTCGATGACCGTGGAGACGTCGGTGATGTCGTCGGGCCCGGCGACCTCGACCGCGCCCCCGGACTCGCCGAAGCCGCGGGCGCCGTAGGAGATCACCACGTAGCCGCGGTTGGCCAGGTCGCGGGCCGGGACGATGTTCTGCGTGCGGCCGCCGCCCCAGGCGCCGATGAGCACGGCGAGCGGATGCGGGCCCGGCGACGCCGGAGCCATCACCATGGCGCCGAGGGTGACTCCCCCGGCGGCGGGTACGTCGACGAAACTGGTAGCGAATCCTTCGGTCGTCGCGACGCCCGGGAAAACGGCGGCGGTCACGGCGATGACCATGGCGGCCGCGCCGGCGCGAATCATTTCGGCGGTCTCCTTTCACCGGGTGATTTCCGGAAACTAACAACGCGCCGGAATGGAATCAACGGTCGGTGGATGTCAGGACTTCATGATTGTCATCCGGCACCGGAATAGCGCCGGAACGGTGCTCACGCGGACGCAACCGGCGCGGGAACCACCAGTTCGCTTCACCGAGCCGGACCATCACCGCCGGGACCAGCAGGCAGCGGATCAGCACGGCGTCCAGCAGCACGGCGACGGTCAGCCCGACGCCCGCTTCGCGCACCACCCGCGCGTCCACGAAGGCGAACGAGACGAACACCAGCGCCATGATCAGCGCGGCGGCCGTGATGGTCCGCCCGGTCGACACGAGACCCTCGACGATCGCGCCACGCGTGTCCGCGCCGCGGCGCCACGCCTCCTGGATCCGCGCGATGAGGAAGACCTCGTAGTCCATCGACAGCCCGAACAGCCCGGCGAACAGGAACACCGGCAGGTACGGCTCGAGGGGCGCGCCGAACACCCAGACCACGACGCCGGTCGTCGCCGCGGCGGTGAGCAGGTTCATCACCGCCGCGGTCAGCGGGATGAGCACACTGCGGAACACCCAGGCGAGCACCAGCACCGAAATGCCCACGACGCTGAGCAGGAACAGCGGCAGCCGCCCGGTGATCGCCGCGGAGAAGTCGGCTTGGGTGGCGACGACCCCGCCGAGGTGGACGTCCGGGCCGCCGACCGTGCGGATCCACGCGAGCAGGTCGGTGGTGGCCGGGTCGTCGGGCGCGGTCCGCGGCACGACGGTCAGGACCGCGACCGGCCCCGGCAGGTAGCCGGGCGGCCCGACGTCGGCCCGGGTCAGCAGGGTTTCGCGCAAGGACTCCACCGAGGCCCGGTCGAGGCGGCCGGCCACGAGGATCGGCCCGTTCGCGCCCGGTCCGAAGCCCTCTTCGAGGAGTTCCGCGGCGACCTTCGTGACGCTGCCCGGCGGGTCCAGGTCCGCTCCCGGCACGCCGAGCCGCAGGCCCGTCATCGGCAGCGAGAGCACGGCGACGACCAGCACGGCGGCCGCGGCGTAGGGCGCCGGACGAGAGGTCACCGAGCGCGCGGCCCGCGTCCACCGCCCGCCGGCGTCCACCGGCCGGACGCGCATCCGCCGGCCGAGGAGCCGCAGCGACGCGGGGAACAGGGTCAGCGCGGCGAACATCGTCAGGAGCACGGAAACCGCCGCGGCGACGGCGATCCCGTCGAGGAACGCCAGGCCGACGGTGAACATCCCGAACAGGGACACGCAGACCGTCACCCCGGCGAAGACCACGCTCCGGCACGACGTCGCGGCCGCGGTGGCGAGCGCCTCTTCGGCGGCCAGGCCGTCCTGGATCCCTTGGCGGTAGCGGGTGAGCACGAACAGCGCGTAGTCCACGCCGACGCCGAGCCCGAGCAGCGCGGCGATCTCGGTGCTGATCTTCGGGACGGTCAGGACGTGTGACAGCAGCGCGACGACGGCGAGCGCGCAGCCCACCGACACCGACGCCGTGAGGACCGGGAGCAGCACGCACGTCAGCGAGCGGAAGGTCAGCAGCAGCACGAGCGCGGCGGCGACCAGCCCTATCCCGGCGTTGCCGAGGCCGGGCGCGGCGGCGGTCATCGCGGCCAGCTGCCCGGACGCCCCGGCGCTCACCCCGTTCCCGTCGGCGCCGCGCACGACGTCCGCGAAGTCGTCGGCCACCGCCTGCCCCAGCGCCTCGGCTTCGGCGTCGAAGCGGACGTCGAGCACGGCGACGCGGTGGTCGGCCGACACCGGGCCGGGATCGACCGAGACGACGTGCGGCAGGCTCCGCAGCCGGCCGGCGAGCGTGTCGAGCCGGGCGCTGTCGGCGGATCGCACGACCACGCGTTCCTGGTCCCCGGACGCGCCCGCGCCGCGCAGGAGGTCCGCCGCCACCGTGCTGTCCGCCGAGGGCAGCGCGACGGTGTCGCGGTAGGCCGCCCCGGTGTGCTGCGCGGCGAACAGCAGCCCGCCGAGGGCGAGCAGCCAGCAGGCCACCACCCACGGCGCCCGCCGGAAGCACCACGACACCAGCCCGACCATGCCGTCCTCCCGGTCGTGAGCAGCGGAAACAGGCTGATCACGCTAACAACGGCGGCGCGCGTGAAGATACCGCCCGGGTTCACAAATCGGTCCGCCAAACCCCGTGCGGGCGTGAGTGCCCGCCCGTTCCGGCGACCGCGGGGACTTGTCGGACGTTGACAACTTCGCCCGGCCGGTTGTTCGCGAAGCGACAGAACGTCACCCGGGAGCAAGATCAACGGTTGCCAAATCGAACCGCGTATGAGTACATGGCGTGCGCGTCCGGTGTCGGAGCGTCAGACGCGATGTGAGCACGCGGTGGGTCGCGCGGACTTCACTGGAGAAGCCGCCGCCGTCGTGCGGCAAGGGGTGACCAGTGACGCGGACGACCGGAGACCGGGCGGTCTCGCACGACGTGGCGCACCTGGTCCCGCAGCAGCGGGACGCCGGCCAGGCACGGCGGTTGTGGTGCTCCCTGCCGACGGAGATCGCGCGGCGGTTCCGGCCGCACGCCGAGCCCGTCGCGCGGCGGATCCTCGACGAGATCCAGCGCGCCGTGCCCGAATACGCGAAGCCCCTCGAAGGCGAGTTCGGCAAGGTGATCGTGCAAGCGATCGAGTACGCGGTCGTCAGCTGCATCGACACCATCGAAGACCAGGAGACCGGCCACGACGACTGGCAGAAGCTGTTCATCGAGGTCGGCAAGCGCCTCCACCACGACGGCGGGAGCCTGAACTCGCTGCAGGCCGCCTACCGCGCGGGCGGGCGGGCCGCCTGGCGCTACGTCTCGCAGTTCGGCCAGGTCCACCGGCTCCCGGCGGCGATCCTCTGCATCGGCGCGGAAGCCATCTTCGCCTACGTGGACGAAATCTCCTCCTATTCGGTCGAGGGGTACACCCTGGCCCAGGCGCGGGCGACCGGGACACTCGAACGCCGTCGCCGGCGGCTGCTGGACCTGCTCCTGGCCACCCCGGCCTCCTCACCGGCCACCGTCGCGACGATGGCGAAGGCCGCGAAGTGGGAGATCCCGGAGTGGGTCACGGTCATCGCGCTCGAACCGCGCGACGAGCAGCACCTCACCGCCGCGCCCCAGCTGCCCGACGACGTACTGCTCGACCTCGAAGGCAGCGAACCCTGCCTGCTGACCCCGAACCCGGACCGCGACCTGCGCGCCCTCGAAAGCCGGCTGCCGGGCTGGCGGGCGGCGGTCGGCCCCCGCGTCCGCCCACCCGAAGCCGCGACGTCCCGGCACTGGGCCCGCAACACACTGGACCTGGTCCGGCGCGGGCTCGTCGACGACCGCACGGTGACCCACTGCGGCGACCACCTGTCGACGCTCTGGCTGCTCCTGGATCCCTTCCTGCTCGACCAGCTGTCGGCGAAGGTGCTCGCGCCGTTCGCGGGCCTCACGGTCAAGCAGCAGATCAGGCTGGCCGAGACGTTGCTGAGCTGGCTGGAGCACAACGGGAACACCCCGGACATCGCCCAGGCCCTCGGCATCCACCCGCAGACGGTGCGCTACCGCGTCAGCCAGCTGACGGGCCTCTTCGGCGACCGGCTCGCCGACCCGCTCGAACGGCTGGAGATCCAGATGGCGCTGCGGGCCCACCAGCTCCTCGGCACACGTCCGCCGGAGGAGTCGCCCGACGAGCAGTGACCCGCTCCGCTCGTCCACAGTGGACAGGTTTGGGCTGCGGCGGGCAACCCACGACAACCGGCGCGGCGCCGCCACAACAGATCGCCGTCGGCTTGACGATCGCCAAGGTCAGCCTGACCGCGACCGGAGAAGCCGACCGACGAACAGCGACCGGCCGCCGCGTATCCACAGTGGACAGAGCCGGGCTACAGCGGATCAGCGCGGCGGGTAACCCACGACGCCCGGCGCGGTGCCGCCGCACCAGACCGCCGTCGGCTTGACGATCGCCAGGGTCAGCGTGGCCGCCGCCGGGACCACGACCAGCAGCAGGCCGAAGATCGCGCCGCCGAGGTAGACGCCGCCGACGTAGCCGACACCGACCGCGCTCAGCACGACCGACACGATGCTCGTCAGGATCGCGAGCCCGCTGCCGATGATCGTCAGCAGCCGCCCGATCGGCTTGCGCAGGAACAGGAGGATGCCGCCGGGCAGCAGTGTCCCCACCAGCAGCACGTCCTGGATCAGGAAGAGGAAGAACAGCCAGTACACCGACCCCAGGGCCGCGAGCCCCACGATGGAGCTGATCAGGCCGAACAGGGAGAACAGCCCGCCCAGCACCGCGAGCACACCCGCGGTGATCGCCGTGGCGCCGTTCGGCTTCGGGGGCTGCATCCCGTAACCCGGCGCCGGGTAGGGCGCCTGCGGGTACGGCGCCGGGTACCCGGGCTGGCCGGGGTACTGCTGCGCGGGGAACCCGCCCGAGGGTGCCGGGTAGGGCTGCTGCCCCGGGTACGGCTGCTGGCCGGAGTACGGTCCCTGCGGCGGGCCGGGGTTCTGCGGGTACGTCATGGCGTTCCTCGGTCTCGATCGGCCGCCCCCCAACGGTGCGCCACCTCGCTCCGGTGGTTACGGCCGAGGTCAAGCCTCTCACGCGCGCCGCCGCGGTGGCGGATCGACCGGGAGGCTCCCGGCCGTCACCCCTTGCCGAAGGCCGCCGCGGGGAAAGCGCCCGCCCTCCGGAGTGCCGCCGTGAAGGCGCCGGCCAGTGCGGTCAGCCGGGCGGTGGCGGCCGGGCCGAGGTGGTCGTACGGCGCGGCGTCGAGGCGGTCGGTGAGCGCCTCGGCCTCGGCACGCAAGGCCACGCCCGCCTCGGTGATCTCCCCCGCCTCGTCCAGGAGGCCGCGCCCGCGCAAGCCGTCCCGGGCGGCGGCCCACTGCTCGTCGGACCACCCGCGGGTCCGCTTGAGCAGCGCCGACGTCGCCGCGGTGCCGGTGGCGTTGTGCAGGACGATGGCCTCGAGCCCGGACAGGCCAGCCACCGCCAGCGCGGCGACGTGCCCGTCACCCCGGTGCTCGCGCAGCAGGGTCGCGGCGTGCCACAACGCCAGGTGCGGTTCCCCGGGCACGGGGAGATCGGCGTTGGCGGCGTACAGCGGCCGCGCCTCGCGGTGGCCGCCCTCGGCGGCGCGCACCGCCAACCCGGCCGCCTCGGCCAGTTCCGTCGACGTCAAGGCGTCCGGCCCGAGCAGCCGGCGCAGCATCCCGTCGACGCCGCGCAGCCTCGCGTCGAGCACCGCCTCCGGCGTGGTGACGGCCCACACGGCGGGCAGGGACCGGGCGACGTGCTCGTGGTTGAAGTTGGCGAACGTCGCCGTGACCGCCCCCGCGCCGACCGCCCCGAGCGGGGCCGCGCGGCCCGCGAAGTAGGCCGTGGACCCGCGTTCGAGCCCGAGCTTCGCGAGTTCGTCCTCCCGCTCCGGCGCGAAGTACACGGCGGCGTGCAAGGGACTCACCGCGGCGTGGCAGCGGCTCATTCTCCGGCCCACGGCACGAGGATCGCCCGGGCGAGCGTGTGCCCGAGGATGGCGAAGCTCAGCGCCGCCGGGGTCGACTCCGGCGTGACGCCGAGCGCGGTCACGGACGGCACGTCGAGCGCGGTGACGGCGATGTAATAGCGGTGCTTGCCGGTTCCCGGCGGCGGAGCCGCGCCGGTGTAGGCCGGCTCGCGGACGTCGTTGGCGATGGGGAAAGCGCCGTCCGGGAGGGCGGCCACGCCGGCTTCGAGGGACGTGACGTCGGCGGCGATGTCGGCCACCGCCCAGTGCCAGAAGCCGGACGGTGTCGGGGCGTCCGGGTCGTACATCGTGACGACGAAGCTGCGTGTGGCGTCGGGGAAGCCGCTCCACGACAGCTGCGGGGAACGGTCTTCGGCGCCGGCGACACCACTCATCGCGGCGAACTGCGCGACGGGCAACGGTGCCCCGTCGGCGACGTCCGCGCTCGTGACGGCGAACTCGGGGACGGCAGGCAGGGAGTCGTACGGGCTGGTCATCAGGTTCTCCTTCTCGGTCTCACTTTCAACAGTCAATCATACTTTTAAAAGTATGCCCAGCTGTCGAATGTTGTAAGCTCCGTCTCATGGCGAGGGGAACCGGGCAGCAGACCCGCAGCGAGGCGGTGCACGACCGCATCCGGGCCGACATCCTGGGCGGCCGGCTGCGCCCCGGCGAGCGGCTGAAGTTCCCCGAGCTCAGCGAGCGCTACGGGGTGAGCACGGGCGCCGTGCGCGAAGCGCTGCTCAAGCTGGTCGCCAAGAACCTGGTCAGTTCCGAGGCCCACCACGGTTTCCAGGTCACCGACCTGACCGAACGCGGGCTGGCCGACTTGACCGACACCCGCACCGAGATCGAATCTCTCGCCCTGCGCCGCGCCATCGGCGAAGGCGACCTCGCGTGGCAGGGCCAGGTGCTGGCCGCGCATCACACGTTCGAGCAGACCCCGCTCGCCGGCGAAGACGGCGACGAGCCCGGTGAGGCGTGGCTGATCGCCCACGCCGACTTCCACACCGCACTCCTGGCCGGTTGCGCCAACCCCCGGCTGCGCGACCTGGCCGCGTCCCTGCGGGAAGAGGCCGAGCTGTACCGGCGCTGGCTCCGCCCGACGCCGGGCGCGCACGACCCGGCCGATCCGGCGGGCCACGACGAACACCGGGAACTGCTCGACGCGGTCATGACCCGCGACAGCGAACGGGCCGACGCCGCTTTGCGCCGGCTGATCGGCTTCACGGCGGAGATGGTCCTGGACACCGAATCACCCGCCTGACCGGACTTTCCCGCAGCGACACGGAGGACGGCAGATGGACTTGGATCTTCACGGCCGGCGCGCGCTGGTGACCGGCGCGTCGAAGGGCATCGGGGCGGCGATCGCCGAGGTGCTGGCCGCCGAGGGCTGTCACCTGCACCTGGCGGCCCGGAGCGCGGACGCGCTGGAGACCCGCGCCCGGGAACTGCGGGAGGCGTACGGGGTCGAGGTCACGGTGCACGTCGTTGACCTGCGCGTCGCCGCCGACCTCGAGCGGCTCGCCGCGGCCACGACGGACGCCGGCATCCTGGTGAACAACGCGGGCGACATCCCGGCCGGCTCCCTCGACCAGATCGGCCCCGACCGGTGGCGGCACGCCTGGGACCTCAAGGTCTTCGGGTACGTCGACCTCACCCGGCTCGTGTACGCGCGGCTGCGCGAGGCCGGCCACGGCGTGATCGTCAACGTGATCGGCACCGGTGGGGAGCGTCCGACGGCCGGCTACATCGCGGGCGGCGCGGGCAACGCGGCGCTGATGGCCTTCACGAGGGCACTGGGCGGCGTCGGCCCGCGCGACGGCGTCCGCGTCGTCGGCGTGAACCCGGGCCCGGTCGCCACCGAGCGGATCACGGCGATGCGCGCGGCCAACGCCGACGTCGACGCGAGCTTCGCCGCGCTGCCCTCGGGCCGGGTCGCCGAGCCGCGGGAGGTCGCGGACCTGGTGGCGTTCCTGGCCTCCGACCGCGCCGGCTACATCAGCGGCACGATCGTCACCATCGACGGCGGCCGCTCGGCGGCCGGCTGACGCCGATCGTCACTCCGCCTGCCGCATCACCGCCGGCACCGGCGCCCCTTGGAGGTTCACGGCCACCGATCCCAGCGCCGCCACCGACGACGACGTACCGGCTTTGTCGGCACCGCAGGACATCCGGGACCACGTCGTGCCGCTGCCGGCGCGCCTGCGCGCCCCCCACTGGCGGTCCCGGTTCCGGATCACCAGCCGGCACGTGCCACCTTGCGGGCCGGCCGCGTGTTCCCCGGCGGCGACGCCGCGCACGTGCGCAGCCCCGCGGGCGGGCAGGGGATGAACACCGGAGCGGTTCCTGCGCGCGAGCAGTCCGCTGTCTACAACAGGCGCCGCTGCAGGACGTCCGCGATGACCGTCGCCACCAGCTGGTCGACCTCCGCCGGGGACGGCGCGTCACCGGGACGGCGGCCCGCGAACAGCAGGTGGCCCGCCCCGATCAGCGACAGGGCGACGTTCTCGGCGTCGGCGTCGGCGGCGATGCGGCCCAGCGACCGTTCTTCCGTGAGGTAGGTCGCGAGCATCCCCCGGGCCTCGGCGAGCACCGGGATGCCGTGGGCCGGGCCGGTGCGTCGGAGCCGGGTGCGGACCTCGTCGCGGAAGAAGACGAGGCTGACCATCGCCACCGCGATCGGGTCGAGCAGTTCCGTCAGCGCGGCGGCGAGGTGGCCCGCGACCGAGCCGGTGCCGGCCGCGGCGCGCAGGGCCGCCGCCTGCTCGTCGACGCGGGTGATGCGTTCCTGGACGAGCTCGGCCAGGAACTCGTCGAAGTCGGCGAAGTGCCGGTGCAGCACGCCCTTCGCGCAATCGGCCTCCGTGGTGACCGAGCGGCTGGTCAGCGCGCTCGGGCCGTCCCGGAGCAGGACGCGCTCGGCGGCGTCGAACAGCTGCCGCCGCGCGTCGCGGATGTGCACTCCGGTCGGCACCCGGTTTCCTCCTTGCCCGCGTGGGCAAGTGCCCACTATGGTGGGCGCATGCCCACTTCCCCTTCGGAACAGCACTATTCTGCCGGAACGGCACCCCATCAGGCCCGGCGGATCGCGGAGTCGTTCGGGGTCGATCCCGCACGCTACGACCGGGCCCGGCCGCCCTACCCCGGCGCGCTGGTGGCGCGGATCCTCGCCGCGAGTCCCGGGCGGGACGTCCTCGACGTGGGCTGCGGAACCGGCATCGAAGCCCGGCAGTTCCAGGCGGCCGGCTGCCGCGTGCTCGGCGTCGACCCGGACGCGCGGATGGCCGGGTTCGCCCGCGAGACCGGCGTCGACGTCGAGGTCTCGACGTTCGAAGCGTGGGACCCCGCGGGCCGGACGTTCGACACCGTCGTCGCCGGCCAGGCGTGGCACTGGGTGGACCCGGTCGCCGGTCCCGCGAAGGCCGCCGAAGTCCTGCGGCCGGGCGGCCTGCTGGCCGTGTTCGGGCACGTGTACGACATGCCGCCCGGCGTCGCGGAGGCCTATGCGACAGCGCTGAAGCGCGTCGTCCCCGACTCCCCCATGGCCGTCGCGGGCAACGACCGGACCGCGCTGGACATCTACCGGACGATGTTCGCCGCGGCGGCCGACGGGATGCGCCAGGCGGAGGGACTCGCCGAGCCCGCACAGTGGCAGTTCGGCTGGGAACACTCGTACACGCGCGACGAATGGCTCGAACTGCTGCCCACCACCGGCGCGCTGACCCGGCTCCCGGCCGACAAGCTGGCGGAAGTACTGGCCGCCGTCGGCGCGGCCGTCGACGAGATCGGCGGCCGGTTCACCATGCCGTACACGACATTGGCGGCCGTCGCCGCGCGCGCCGGCTGAGTCACCCCCGCAGCCGGCTCAGGCCGCGCTCCAGCCGCACCACGGCGACGCCCCCGGCGACGACGGCGAGCCCGCCGAGGACCGCGGCCGCGCGGAAGACGTCGCCGGCCTGCCCTTCGACGGCGCCGCGCAGCATCGTCATCGCCCAGTAGCCGGGCGAAATCGGCGCGATCGTGTGCGCCCAGGCCGGCAGCATCGCGGCGGGGATCAACGCGCCGCCGAGCGCGGAGACGGCCAGCGAGCCGACGTCGCAGACCGCCGAGAGCTCGCCGTGGCTGCGCACGAGCGTCGCCGCCGCGGTGCCGACCGCCAGCAGCGTCAGGCTCCAGACGAGCACCGCGAACCCGAGCAGCACCGGGGACGCGGGCGCGGGCATGCCCACGACGTAGTGCCCGAAGACCAGCAGCACGGCCTGCTGCAGCACCAGGACGGCGAACACCGGGACCGCCTTGCCCACCAGCAGTTCCCCCGCCGTGACCGGGGTGGCGCGCAGCCGGTCCCACGTGTTCCAGGTCCGTTCCGACAGCATCGCGGTGCCCACGATGGACAGTGCGAGCACGGTGAACATCACCAGCAGGCCGAGCACGGCCTGGGCCGGGCCGTCGGCGACCGAGGCGGCGAAGAGCGGCTTGAACACCAGCATCAGCACCATCGGCATCACCGCGTAGCTGATCAGGTGGCCGGGGTCGCGCAGCCGCAGCACCGCGTTGTGGCGCACCAGCACCGAGAACCTACTCATGCGCCACCGCCCGGTAGAGGTCGTCGAGGGTCGGCCGGCGCAGTTCGACGTCGCGGACGTGCGCGGACGTCGTCGCCAGCACGCCCGCCAGTTCCGCCCCGGGATCGGCGGCGGGGACCCGGATCTCGCCGTCGTCGGTGCTGAGCAGGATCTCGCCGGGCAGCCCGCCGAGCAGGTCCGCCGCGGTGCCGCGGGCGATCACCCGGCCGCCCTTGGCGACGGCGAGAGTCGCGCCCAGTTCGGTGAGCTCGGGCAGGTAGTGGGTGGTGTAGACGACCGCCGCGCCCTCGGCGGCCGCGGCCCGGACGGCGGTGAGCAGCGCCGCCCGGGTCTGCGGGTCGACGCCCGCGGTGGGTTCGTCGAGCAGCAGCAGGCGGGGCCGGTGCAGCATCGCCGTCGCCGCTTGCGTCCGCCGTTGCTGGCCGCCGGAAAGGACGCCGACCCGCCGGTGCAGGAACGCCGTGAGCAGCAGCGCGCCGGCGATCCGGTCGATCGCCTCGGCCAGGGCGCGGCGGCGCAGGCCAGCCAGGCCGCCGAAGAGCCGGAGCGTCTCGGCGACGGTGGCGCTCGGGTACAGCGCCGGTTCCTGCGGCGCGAAGCCGAGCAGGGCCCGGGCCGCTTTCGGCACCCGGCCGCCGATCCGCACCTCGCCGGCGTCCGGCGCGGCCAGGCCGGCCACCAGCCGGGCGAACGTCGACTTGCCCGCGCCGTTGTGGCCGACCAGGCCGACCACTTCCCCGGGCTCGGCGCGCAGCGTGAACCCCGACAACGCGCGGGTCGCGCCGTAGTGCTTCACCAGATCGGTGACTTCGAGCATCCCCCACCTCCAGTCTACGGTGTAGACCGTGAATCTACACCGTAGACTGACCGGGTGCGCAAGATGAAGACCGGCCGGCGCGACGAGATCGTCGACGCGGCGATGGCGTTGGCCGGGGAGAAGGGGCTCGACGCGGTGTCGATGCGGGCCGTCGCCGGCCGGCTCGACCTCACCCCGATGGCCCTCTACGGCTACTTCCGCGGCAAGGACGACCTGCTCGACGCGATCGTCGGCCGCCTGCTCGGCCTCCTCCCGGAGCCCGATCCGGCGGCGCCGCCGCTCGACCGGCTGGGGCAGCTCGCCGGTGGCGTGCGGGTCCTCGCGAAGAAACACCCCGCGGTGGTGAACCTGCTCTTCACCCGGCCGTCGGTCACCGAAGACGCCGTCGTCGCCGTCGACCGGATCTACCAGGCCCTGCTGGACGCGGGCGTCCCCGACGCCCACGTCGCCCGCCTCGAGCGGCTGCTGAGCACGTTCGTGCTCGGGTTCGTCATCTCCGAGACCCAGGGCCGGTTTTCCGACGGCAACCGGGACATGCGCTCACGCCGCGCCCTGCTCGGGCCGGACGAGCTGCCCGCCCACCACCGCCTCGGTCCCCTGCTCGACCCCCAGGTCGACTGGGACGCCGAGTTCGACGCCGACCTCGCCGACCTCGTCGCGGTGATCGAACGGACCGCCGCGCCCTGAGGTCCGGCCTCAGTCGAGGCAGAACTCGTGGCCCTCGACGTCCTGCATCGTGATGCAGGATTCGTTGAAGCCGTCGGCGTACAGCGTGCGCTCGTGGACCGCGCCGAGCGCGACCAGCCGGGCGCACTCGGCCTCGAGGGCGGCGAGGCGCTCGTCACCCACGAGCCCGGTGCCGACCCGGACGTCGAGGTGCACCCGGTTCTTGACGACCTTGCCTTCGGGCACACGCTGGAAGAACAGCCGCGGGCCCGCACCCGTGGGATCGACGCAGGCGAAGGCCGAACCCTGACGCTCGGGCGCCAGCGAGCTGTCGAAGTCGTCCCAGCTTTCGAACCCCGCCGGCGGCGGCGGGACGACGTACCCCAGCACCTCGCACCAGAACCGGGCGACGCGCTCGGGATCCGCGCAGTCGAAGGTGATCTGGACCTGCCTGACCGAACTCATCGGCCCACCCTAGCCGGATCGGCATGTCGACACCGCCCGGTTTACCGGACCGGCACGCCCAGCCGGTCGGCCAGCTCGGCGAGCCCCGTCGCGTGCAAGTCGAACCGATCCGACGACGCGGGCGGGTCTCCGACGGGCCGGGCGACGTAGGCCGTCCGCAGGCCGGCTTCCCGCGCTCCACGCAAGTCCCAGGCGTGCGCCGCGACCATCAGCAGCCGCTCCGGCGGCCCCCGGACACCGCGACCGCGAGTTCGTACACGGCCGGGTCCGGCTTGTAGGCCCGCGCATCCTCGGCGGAAAGCGCCTGGTGCCACCGCAATCCCGCGTGGGCGTTGAGTCGCAGCAACGCTGTCCGGCCGGCGTTGGAGAGCCCGATCAGCGGGAACCGTCCGGCGAGCCGGGCCAGACCGGCCACCGCGTCGGGCCACGGCGGGAGCCGCCAGGCCGACGACGCGAGCGCGGCCGGGTCGGCGATGCCGGCCGCGTCGGCGACGACCTGGGCGGCTTCCCGGTCGAGGACGTCACTGGCGACGTAGGGCCGGTCGCCGCCGGCGATGCGCCGCTGCTCGGCCTCGATGTGGTCCTGCCACCGCCGCACCAGGTCGTCGACGACGGATCGGCAAGAGCGGGAGCGCGATCGCGGATGCCCGCGCGGATCCCGGCGGGTTCGTCGACGAGGGTGCCGAGCACGTCGAACACCACGGCGTCGATCTCCAGAACCGGCATGCGCGACGTCCTCCCCGTCCGGCGGGCACGACCCGAACTCAGCAGCGGCCCCGGCTCAGGACAGGTCGATCACGATCTTGCCGCGCACCCCGCCCCGTTCCAGCGCATCGTGCGCGGCGGCCACCTCGGCCAGCGGGAACACCCGGTCGACCTGCGGGCGGATCGCCCCCGCGGTGACCCAGCGGCCGAGTTCGGCGAGCAGCGGCGCGGTCGGGTCGCTGGGGAAGAAGCGGACCCAGCGACGCCGGCGCAGCGCGTTCGCCCCGATGTAGGCCAGCGAGCGGGCCGGCCGGCCGAGGTCGAGCGCGATCGTGACCAGCCGTCCCCGCGGTGTGAGCAGCCGGCGGAAGGCGGGCAGGCCGGTGCCGACCGTGTCGAAGACGACGTCGAAGCGGCCCAGGTCGCCGGGCGCGCGGTAGTCGATCGCCTCGTCGGCGCCGAGCTCCTTCGCCAGGTCCAGGTTGGCCGCGCTCGCCAGCCCGGTGACGTGCGCGCCCATCGCCTTCCCGAGCTGGACGGCGACGTAGCCGACGCCGCCGGTCGCGCCGCGGACCAGGAGCCGTTCGCCGGGCGCGAGCGCGGCCAGGTCGCGCAACGCCGTGATCGCGGCGGCCCCGACGAGCAGCGACGCGGCCTGCACCACGTCGAGTCCCGCGGGCAGGTGGTCCAGCTGGCCGGGCGGCAGGGCGACGTACTCCGCGGCCGACCCCAGCCGCCGGCCCAGCATGCCCCAGACCCGGTCGCCCGCCGCGAACCGCGTGGTCCCGGGATCGACGACCTCGCCGGCCAGGTCGACCCCGACCCCCTTGGGGAACTTCCGGCTCCGCAACGAGCCCAGTTTCCCGGCCCGCAGGGCGAGTTCGCCGCCGTCGACCGACACCGCCCGCACCCGGACCAGGACCTCGCCGGGACGCGGCCGCGGCACGGGGGCGGTCGTCATGGAGAGGACGTCGGGCGGGCCGTAGCGGTCGTAGGTCGCGAGCCGCATCGAAGTGGATAGCATCCTCCACTTCTAACACGGGATCCGGCCGGGCCCCGGGAAGTGAGAAGAAGCGCCGGTGCGATCACCCCGCTTCGACGCCGGGCGGCAGGAAACCGTGCTCGGACAAGTCGAACCAGTTCCCTTCCGGGTCGATCGCGCGGTACTCGGCGAACGGGCGGTCACCACCGCGCGGGACGGGCCGCGGCACGCCGGCCCCGGCGAGGCGGTCGGCGACCGGCGGGATGTCGGCGACCTGGAAGCCGAAGTGGTTGAAGCCGGTCGCGACGTCGCCGTCCAGCCGCTGCTGGACGAGCGCCAGGTTGAGGTACCCGTCGGTGACGAAGTGGCTGCCGTCGGGGTCCGTGTGGAACAGGTCCATGCCGAACTGCTCGCAGTAGAACGCGGCCATCCGCTCGGCGTCCTGGACGACGAACGCGAGGTGCCGCAGCCGGGGGCGGGTCATTGTGGGGCTCCCTTCGGGATCATGTTGTGGAAGGCCGTGATTTCGGGAGAGCCGGTGTGCCGGACCACGGCTTGGGCGTGCGTCACGACGCCGGCCGGCGCGATCTCCGACGTCACGTGCACCAGGGAAAGGCCGGGCGCGAGCCGGCGGATCAACGTCACCGACGCCGACAACGTCGTCCCGCGATAAGCCGTGGCGAAGAGGTGCGCGTGACCCGATTCCACGGCGTCCCGGCCGGAAAGGGCTTCCCCGCGGACGTTCACGAAGTCGACGTCGGCGGCGAAGACCGAGGCGAACCGCGCCGCGTCACCCCGCGCCCACCCGGTGGTCATCGTGTCCCACAACGCGCGGATCCCCTCGTCCGTCACGCGGGCACCCCCGCCGAGGCGAGCACGCGCAGCGAAACCGGTGCGCACTCGCCGTCCCACGCGGCCAGCGAGTAGTAGAACCCGCCGTGCTGGTTTTCCAGGTAGCAGACGACGTTCAGCGGCCAGCCCGCGCCGCGGAAGACGTACTCGTCCATCGGGGTCGGCCGGTCGCTTAGGGGCCGGTCGCGTTCGCACTCCGGGCCGAGCCGGTGCCAGTCCGGGTGCAGGTGGATGGAGCCGAGGATGTCGAGGCCGCGGTCGTCGCCGTCGCGGGAGATGCGGAGCAGGTCGGCCGGCGCGACCCACCACGCGCGGACGGCGTTCTCGTACGCCGAGCCGAACCGCGGGACGATCGTGGCCGCGAACTCCGCGCGGGCGCTGGGATCGGTGGTGCGGGCGTTGCGGGCGAAGGCGATGTCCGACACCAGCAGCGCGTCTTCGGCGACCGTGCCCAGCAGCACGCCGAAGCAGGGTCTCGGCGTGTCGGGCGTGATGCAGGCGTACTCGGCGGCCGCGGCGTCGAGGAAGCGCCGCACGACGTCGTCGGAGACCAGGGCGGGGAGCGCCGTCTTTCCGCTCAGCGGAACACAAGCCAGTGCTGTCACGCGGAGGAACGTAACCGGGCCGCGGCCGGGGCGGCCATGATCGTCACGGGATCGGCCCTATTGCACCAGGCGATAATGTTTCGGGATGCGACTGGAGATCCGGCACCTGGAACTCGTCGTCGAGGTGGCGGAAGCCGGCAGCCTGCGACGCGCGGCGGCGCGGCTGCACCTGAGCCAGCCGGCCGTCACCACACAGCTCAAACGCATCGAACAGTTCGTCGGCGGAGCGCTGTTCATCCGCTCGACCGACGGTGTGGTGCCGACCCACACCGGCGCGGAACTGGTGCGGGACGCACGCAACCTGCTGCGCCAGTTCGACGCGCTGCAGCGCACGGCCCGGGTCAACGCCGCGAGCGAGTCAGGGGCGCCGGTGAAGGTGGGCGGGATCCCGGCGCAGCAGTTCAGCTTGCTGGTCAACGCGCTGACCGCGATGCTGCCGCGCCGCGAGGTGACCAGCCGCACGATCCGCGAAACCGGGACGCTCACGGCGTTGCTGCGCTCCGGCGAGCTGGATGTCGCGGTGCTGCGCGAGTTTTCGGGGTTCCCGGTGCGCCGGCCCGAAGGGGTGGAGCACCGGTTGTTGTTGCGGGAGCCCTTTTTCATCGGTGTTTCGCAACGGCACCCGCTCGCCGAACGCGGCGAGATCGAGCTGGCCGACCTCGCCGGCGAGAAGTGGGTCATGCCCGATCCGGACGACAGCGGCATGAACGAGTACTTCGCCCGCGTCTGCGCGTCGGCGGGGTTCGAGCAGCGCATCGCGCACCTCACCACGGAAGCGCACGTCGCGTTCGCGCTCACCGCCGAGAACCGGGGCATCTGCCTGCTCTACCCGATCGGCACGGCGCGCGACGGGCTCGCGACGCTGTCGCTGGCCGGCACGCCGCTGTCGCGCGACCTGGTCCTCGCGTGGCGCACGGGTTCGCGGCTGGCGCCGCTCGTGGACGAGGTGTGCGCCAAGATCGACCAAGACTACCTCGCGCTCGTCGAGGGTTCGCGGTTCTACCGGAAGTGGTGGCACGGCGGCGGTTCCGCGTTCGCCCTCCCCTGAGCCGCCGGACGCCGTCAAGGGCGAAGCTGCTGGCCGCCTTCGGTGTGCTGCCGGCGATCACGTTCCTGGTCAAATGACCACGCCGGCCGGCACCACCACAAGAAGCGGTGGCCTGACGGCGATCCCCGTCCTGCGCTACCTCCCAAGCCTGCTGCAAGGCGACCGGCACCGCGCTGCCCGACCTGAGGATCAGCCCGAGGCTCAGGCCGCCGAGCTTGGCCGGGTCGCCCAGCACGAACCGGGCGCCGAGCAGCACGATGCCGATCTTCAGCCAGAACTCGTAGGTGGCGACGCCCGGCCGGAACACGGCCGGGACGCCGATGGTCCATCAGCGGCGTCTCGGCGATCATCGCCGGCAGGGGCGCCATCGACGCCGACGACGAGGACTCCGGGTACGCCATCGCCGCGATCCTCGCCCTGGGCGCCGTCGCGCTGTTCACCTTCCCGCTGATCGGCCACGCGCTGAACCCGACCGACACCCAGTTCGGGCTGTGGGCGGGCCTGGCCGTGGACAACACGGCGGAGACGACGGCGACCGGCGCGGCCTACTCCCCGCACGCGCAAGACGTCGCCGTCGCGGTGAAGAGCACCCGCAACGCCCTGATCGGCCTGGTCGTCCTCGGGTACGCGGCCTACTGGTCGACCCGCGGCGGCAAGGCCGTCGCAAGTGGACTGAAGGGCCGCACGGTTCACCCTCTGACGAGGTGACGGCCCCCGGGTTGCCGGGGCCGTCACCTGCGGAGTCACCAGCCGACGGCGACCTCCAGCCACTGCGGGTCGCCGTGGGAGACGAACGAGGACTGGCCGGCCACGTCGTCGTACGGGAAGCCGTACGCGAGGTGGTTGATGCCGTGGTCGTGCCAGTACTTCGCGTAGTAATTCGCCGGGGCGGCCTTGTAGTAGTTCGCCGGGTCCTGCTGCTGCGACGCCGGCAGCTGCGCGGTGTGCCGGTTCAGCGCCGCGCACATGTTCGGGTTACCGGCCAGCGAGCCGGCGCAGCCGGTGATGTTGGACGTCGGTTCGTTGACGCCGACCGACTGGGCGTAGGCGGTGAAGTAGTTCGCGTACTGCCCGCCGGTGCGGAAGTCGGGAGCGCTGCCGGGCGCCGGGATCCGGTACGGTGCGTTCACCGTCGCCAGGCCCTTGAACTCGGTCGGCACCTCGGCCTGGAACTTGGCGAAGGTAGCCGCGCGGTCCTCCTGGAAGGTCCCGTAGTCGTCGCCGACCTGGACGTCGTAGCCGTCGTGCGCGTGCAGCCGCATGGCCAGCTTCAGCGCGAACGCGTCCACCCGGGTGGTGTTGCCGTTGAAGACGTCCGGGCCGACGGTGAACTCGATGAAGTCGGCGTACTGGCCGTTCGGGGTGCCGAGGTAGAAGTACATCCGCCCGGCCGAGTTGGCCGGCATGTCGATGTAGGGCTGCTCGGCGATCGAGTGGGTCTGGCCGCCGAAGTTCCAGAACACCTGGCTGTCCGGGTACTTGCCGTTGGTCCGGTTGAGCACCTTCACGGTGAGCACGTTCTGCGCGGCCGGGATGCTGCTCGTGTCACCCCAGAAGGAATCGGGCGGCACGCCGGACCCGGGCGGCGGGGTGGTCGTGCCACCGCCGGTGCCGAAGACCTGGAACTCGAACAACGAGACGCCGTACGGTGTGGCGCGCGCGGTGGTGTAGAGCCGCACGTACCGGCCGGAGCCGGTCACGTTCAGCGTCTGCACGCCGCCGGTGCCGGTGGTCGTCTGGTACACAGTGGACCAGCTGGAACCGTTGGCGGACAACTGGATCTGGAACGCGGTGGCGTACGCGGCCTCCCAGCGCAGCACGACCTGGCTGACGGTCGCGGCGCCGCCGAGGTCGACCTGGATCCACTGTGGATCGCTGAACTGGGACGACCAGCGGGTGCCGGTGTTGCCGTCCACCGCGGCGGTGGCGGGAGTCCCGGCGTTCTCCACAGAGGACGCCGTGACGGCTTTCCCTTGCGAGATCAGTGGATCCGCCGCGTGCGCCGCGGGGGCGGTGAAGCCGAGTGCCGCGACGACCAGCGCCGCCGCCAGCGTCGTCAACCGGGTACCGGGTCCGCGGCGGTGCCGCGGCCGAACGATCGTGGGCATGGTTCCTCCCTGGCCGGGAACGGGGGCGGACCCGCCGCCGGTCAGGGGACGGCGTCGTCCGGCTCGCCCCCTGACCGCCGGGAAGGTGCATCCGTGACCGGCCGGGGACGCTCGGTGAAAAGGTTCATACCACCGGCCCCGACCTGTCAAGCCTTGACAGATCGGGGCCCGCGGGCGATATTCGGAACCGATTCACCTGACCCTCCTGCGTGTCGCCGCCACCCGCTCAGGGGCCTCTCCTCACTTTGGAGTCAGCCATGCCCAGCGGCGTCTTCCGCCCCGTCCGGGGTCCGCGCGTCAGGACGAACCCGCACAGCACCGCCATCAGGGCGACGCCGGACCGCGATTCCCGAGCGCCCCGGCCCGGTTCCTGGGCGCGGTCGCCGGTCCCGGCCCGAAGCGCCTCCGCGAAGCGCCCGGACGTCACCGCCCTCCGCAGGGCCGTGGGCTTCAGCGCGACCGTCGGCACCAGGCTCGCCCGGCCGAAGACGGCCCCGCAGAACGGGTAGCGGGCGAGGCGGTCCGGCCACGACCGGGACCTTCCCGGATCGCGCCGCCCGTCGAGGCCACCAACCGGACGAATCCCGCCAAGGCGACCGCATCCCCTGGCACGAAACGGATCCCCACCAGATAGGCCGTCCGGGTGCACCTGCCCGGGGGTCCCAGTGGACTGGACCAGCGGCACCTCGTGAACTGTTGACACGGTCGAGAACGCCGACCTACCCTCCCCACATCCCGATCGCCTCTTCCTGCTCTCCCGGAAATACAACGTTGTAAAATCCGCCCGGGTCACTGACCTGCGGCTTGAGAGTGAGGTCCCCGTGCACCGCGTTTCCGGCCGAAGACTTCTCGCCACCGTCACCACCACGCTGCTCGTCCTCGGGACGATGCTCGGCCTGACCACGGTTTCGCAGGCCGCCGGTTCCCTGCCCTGCGACATCTACGGCGCCGCGGGCACCCAGTGCGTCGCCGCCCACAGCACCACGCGCGCCCTGTACTCGGCCTACGCCGGCAACCTCTACCGCGTGCAGCGCGCCTCCGACCGCGCCGAAACGGACATCGGCCTGCTCGCCGCGGGCGGGTACGCCAACGCCGCCGCGCAGGACTCGTTCTGCGCGGGCACGACGTGCCTCATCACGGTGATCTACGACCAGTCCCCGCGCCACAACGACCTCACCGTCGAAGGGCCGGGCACCGCGGGCGGCCAGGACGTCGCCGCTGTCGCGTCCGCGCTGCCGGTGACCGCGGGCGGGCACAAGGTCTACGGCGTCTACGTCTCCCCCGGCACCGGGTACCGGCACTACGTCGGCGCCGGCGTCGCGGTCAACGGCCAGCCCGAAGGCATGTACATGGTCGCCAGCGGCACGCACGTCAACGGCGGCTGCTGCTTCGACTACGGCAACGTCGAGGCCCAGATCGCCGACACCGGCAACGGCCACATGGACGCCGTGAACCTCGGCACCACGTGCTACTTCCCGCCGTGCACCGGAATCGGCCCGTGGGTGGCGGGCGACCTGGAGAACGGCCTGTTCCAGGGCAACCGCTCCAACACCGCCAACCGCGGCAACGCCACGCCGTTCGTCACGGCGCTGCTGAAGAACAACGGCCAGACGACGTTCGCGCTCAAGGGCGGCAACTCCCAGAGCGGCGGCCTCACCACCTGGTACAACGGCGCGCTGCCCTCGGGCGGCTACACGCCGATGCACCAGGAGGGCTCGATCGTGCTCGGCACCGGCGGGGACAACAGCAACGCGTCCATCGGCTCGTTCTTCGAAGGTGTGATGACCGCGGGCTACCCGTCCGACGCCGCGGACGACGCCGTCCAGTCCAATGTGGTCTCCGTCGGCTACTCCGGCAGCACCGGGACACCGCCCTACGCGGCCACGGTCTCCGGCCCGGGCGGCAAGTGCCTCGACGTCGCCGGTGACGACACCGGCGGCAACGGTACCGCCGTGCAGCTGTGGGACTGCCAGGCCAACGCGTCCGACCAGCACTGGGCGCACAACTCCGACTCGTCACTGTCCACTTTGGGCAGATGCCTCGACGTCGTCGGCAACGGGACGGCGGGCGGCGCGCTGCTGGAACTGTGGGACTGCAACGGCGTCGGCGGCCAGAAGTGGGTGCAGCAGGCGGACGGCTCGCTGCGCAACCCGCAGTCCGGCCGGTGCGTCGACTCGCCGAACGGCGCCACGGCCAACGGCACCCGGCTGCAGATCTGGGACTGCAACGGCTCCGCGGCGCAGAAGTTCTCGGTCACCGGCGGCGGCCCGATCACCGGCCCCGGCGGCAAGTGCGTCGACGTCGCCGGCGACGACCACGGGGTGAACGGCACCGCCGTGCAGCTGTGGGACTGCCAGTCCTTCGCCGTGGACCAGCACTGGTTCCACCTGTCGAGCGGCGCGCTGCGGACGTTGGGCCGGTGCCTGGACATCGTCGGCAACGGCACGGCCAACGGCGCCCAAGTGGAGCTGTGGGACTGCAACGGCGTCGGCGGCCAGGCGTGGACGCAGCAGGCGGACGGCTCGCTGCGCAACCCGCAGTCCGGCCGCTGCCTCGACTCCCCGAGCGGCGCGACGGGCAACGGGACGCGGTTGCAGATCTGGGACTGCAACGGCTCGGCGGCCCAGAAGTTCGCGCTGCTCTGAACCGGGTTCAGGTCCGGCCCAGCCGGATCGGGGAACGTTCCGGCCGCCGTGGCCGCCACAGCACCAGGGCAGCCACGGCGGCCGGGCCCGCCGCGCCGAGCAGGCTGAGCCACGACCCGGTCAGCCCGTTGAACACACTGAAGGCCGCCGCGATCCCGCAGCGGACCGCGGTGCTCGTCCGGGTGCGCCGCGCCTCGGACAACCGGTACGCGGCGACCCGGATCGCGGCCGCACACGCCGCTCCTGCGAGGCCGCGTCCACGCGTGTCGCGTCTCCCCCGCAATCCCCATCTCGTCATCGTCACCCCGCGAGGTGACGCGCCGCCGCGTGACTGCCCGTCCGCCCGATTTCAGGCCGCGACAGTCGTCACGGCGGTGGCGGAGTTGCCGGACAAGCACGTCCCGGTCGACGTCGCCGGCGCGGTGACGACCGGCGCGTACACGACGTAGTCCTGGCCGGTCTGGAGGTTGTGGCAGGCGAGCCGCGCCTGGTAGCGGCCGCTGTCGCACTGGGCGCTGCCCCGGCCGTAGTAGAGCGTGCTGCCCTGCACGATCCACGCGCTCCAGGTCATGCACCCGGCCAGGCCCGCGGCGGCCGGATCGGCGACGGCCTGCACGATCTGCGCGGTGTTGCCGGTGTTGCACGTGACCGCAACGGCGGCCGGCGCGGTCACCACCTGAGTGCCGTAAAGGATGTAGTAGTCGCCGGTCTGCTCGTTCTTGCACAGGGCCTTGACCCGGTAGCGGCCGGTGTCGCACTGCGCTTGGCCGCGGCCGTAGAAGAGGTTGTTGCCGCCCTGGTTGACCCACTCGGTCCAGGAGACGCAGCCCGTGAGGCCGGCGTCGGCCGGATCGGTCACGGCGTACACGGCCTGCGCCGAGTTGCCGGTGTTGCACAACACAGTCGTGGTCGCCGGGGCGGTCACGACCTGGGTCCCGTAGTTCACGTACCCGGCGCCGGTCTGGTTGTTGATGCAGACCGCCTTCGCCCGGTAGCGCCCGGAAGTGCACTGCACACTGCCGAGGCCGTAGAAGTAGTTGTTGCCTTGCTGCACCCACTGGACGGACGTCGTGCACCCGGCGGGAGCCGCCTGTACTGCCTGTACCGCCGGCACTGCCGCCGACGCGGGAGTGGCCGGCGCGGCGAGACCGAGCACGGCCGCCACCAGGGCCGGGAACCAACGCTTCGCCACCATTTGCGCCTCCGGGGTGTGGATTCGACTGCCGCGGCGGACCGTAACACCGGAAAGCGCCGGGATTCACTGCCCCGCAACGGGATTGAGCACGAACGCGGAACTCCCGGGGCTCGGACGCGCGAGCCTACGCATGGAACCATGCGATTCCCCGTCGACGACCTGAAGGGCGCGACGCGGCCGGCCGGCGAACTCGCGCCGCGCATCGCCCGCGCGCTCCGGCGGGGCCGCGGGAAGCCGGCCGCATCCGCAGGGTGCACGACGAATGGCCGGCGATTTCGGTGGCGAGCACGACCCCGGCCCTCACCGGTCCCGAGGCCGACGTCATCACCTTGGTTCGTTCCGAGTTGCCCTTCGCCGAGTCACGCGACCGCCGGCTGGTCGTCTTCACCCGAAGCGAAAGGGATCCGGGGCCCGCACGGCTGGCCTGGAGAACCGAAGTGACCGGGCAGAGCCGGCACACCGCGAACAAGGTCGGCTACGAGGAGATCACCCGCCGACCATGGTCGTTACGACCATGGTCGTGCTACGGTGGCGTCATGCCCTCCGCCGACGACACCCAGGCATCCCCCAGCCGCCGTGAGCGGCCGGCGAAACCGGCCCTGACCAGGCAGGGGATCATCGACACCGCGCTCGGCATCCTGCGGGACGAAGGCCTGGAGAAGGTGACGATGCGCCGTGTCGCCGCCGCGCTCGACTCGGGGCACGCGTCGCTCTACGTCTACGTCCGGAACACCGAAGACCTGCACGCGCAGATCCTCGACGTGCTTCTCGGCGAACTCCGGCCGACGGCCGCCGGGCCCGGCACCTGGCGGGATCGGGTGAAGGAACTGCTGACCGGCTACGGGCAGCTGCTGATGCGCTACCCCGGGATCGCCCGGATGGCGATGTCCACGCAGCCCAGCGGCCCGAACTACCTGTCCCTGGTCGACACCGTCCTGGCACTGCTCCACGAAGGCGGCGTGCCCGGCCGGGCCGCGGCCTGGGGCGTCGACCTGCTCCTGCTCTTCCCCACCGCGGTGGCCGTCGAATTCAGCGGCCCCCAGTCCAAGACGGAGAAAGCCGCCGCGCTGTCCGCGCTCGCCACGAAGATCACCACCGTGGACGCGGCCCGGTACCCGCACATCTTCCCGCTCAGCGCCGCGCTCGTCTCCGGGGACGGCGGCTCCCGTGGCGACTGGGCCTTCGACGTCCTGCTCGACGGCATCCTCGCCGCAAACCCCCCTCCAGCACCGGATCAGGACCTCCCATGACCACTTCTTCCGTCACGATCGTCGGCGCGGGCCTGTCCGGCCTCGTCCTGGCCCGCATCCTCCAGAACCACGGGATCGCCGCCACCGTCCACGAACTCGACACCACCGCCGGCGCACGCCGCCAAGGCGGCTCACTCGACATCCACGAAGAAACCGGGCAGCTCGCCCTGCGCGAAGCCGGCCTCTACGACGAGTTCCGCCGTCATACGCATCCGCAGGGCGAGCACGTGCGCGTCCTCGACAAGCAAGCGCACGTCTTCATCGACAACGGGCCGGAAGGCGGCGAAGGCGGCCGTCCGGAGATCGACCGGACGGTGCTGCGCGACCTGCTCGTCACGTCGCTCGATCCCGGCCGGATCGTGTGGGACCACAAGGTCACCGCGGTTCGCGCCCTCGGCGACGGCCGGCACGAGCTGACCTTCGCCGACGGCACCACGACCACCACCGACCTCCTGATCGGCGCGGACGGCACCTGGTCGAAGGTGCGCCCGCTGCTGTCGCCCGCGACGCCGGAGTACTGCGGAATCTCCCACGTCGAGATCCGCATCCCGGACGCCCCGGCGCGCCACCCGGACCTGGCCGAGCTCGTCGGCCCCGGCATGATCTTCGCCCTCTCCGACAACAAGGGCTTCCTGGGCCACGGCGGCCACGACATCGAACTCGGCGCCTCGCTGCGCGTCCCCGAGGACTGGCTGTCCTCCAGCGGCGTCGACTGGGCCGATCCGGGCGAAGCCCGCGAAGCCCTGCTCAAGGAGTTCGCCGGCTGGGCGCCCGCACTCACCGATCTCATCCGCCACAGCGCGGACACGCTCACCCCGCGCCGGATCTACGGCTTGCCGGCCGGGCACCGCTGGGAGCGGGTCCCGGGTGTGACGCTCGTCGGCGACGCCGCGCACGTGATGTCCCCGTTCGCCGGCGAGGGCGCGAACCTCGCGTTGATCGACGGCGCCGACCTGGCCCGCGCGATCCTGGAGCACCCGGACGACGTCGAGACCGCCCTGGCGCAGTACGAGAAGGCGATGTTCCCGCGCGCCGAAGAAGCGGCGCACGGGTCCGCGCGAGGACTCGAGTGGATCTTCACCCCGACCTCGCCCCGGGAGATCGTCGAGTTCTTCTCCGCGATGGGCCCGGGGTAGGCCGTCAGGTCCACGCCCCCGCGGCGGCGGCCCGGGTGACGTAGTCCTCGAACGACCCCGCCGACCGGCCGAGTGCGCGTTCCACGTCGTCGGTCGGCGCGGGAACCGCGCCGTCGCGGACGGCGACCAGGATGCCGGTGAGCAACCGGGCGATGCCGGGCGGGACGCCGTTCGCGATCAAGTGTCCGATGTGGACTTCGGGACTGACGTCGGCGTAGTGGATCACGCGGCCGGTGGCCTTGCCGATCATCTCGGCCGCTTCGCCGAAGCCGATCGCCCGCGGCCCGGTCAGCCGGTAGGTCCGGCCGTGGTGGCGGCCGGTCAGCGCCGACGCGGCGACCTCGGCGATGTCCTCGGCGTCGACGAACGGCGTCCGCCCGTCGCCGGTGGGCAGGGCCAGGGTTCCGGCGAGGATCGCGGGCAGCCAGGGACCTTCGCCGAAGTTCTGGGCGAACCAGTCCGGCCGCAGGATCGTCCACTCGGCCCCGGACTCGCGCACCGCCGCCTCCGCGGCCTTGAGCGGGTGCCGGTCGTCGGCCTCGCCGACACCGCCGGCCGACAACAGCACCAGCCGCCGCACGCCCGCGGAAACCGCCGCGGCCACGAACCCCGGGAGGCGGCCCGTCCGCAGATCGGGTTCCACGAGGTAGGCGGCGGTGACCCCGTCGAGCGCGGGCGCCCAGGTCGTCGTGTCGTCCAGGTCGAAGCCGCCGGCGCGGGACGCCACCCGCACCGGCCGGCCGGCGTCCGTCAGCCGCCGGGCGACGCGGCTGCCGGTCTTGCCGGTGCCGCCGAGAATCAGGATCTTCGTCATGCCCTGAAGCCAACTCCCCGCAGCGAAGACGATCCATGGGAGGACGTCGAGGATACCTTTGTGATCGTCTACCGTGAGGTCGCATGGACGTCCTGAGCGAGCTGCTGGACCGGGCCCGCGCGAGCACTGCGCTGGTCCGGCAGCTGGTCCAAAGCCCGCCGTGGGCGGTGACCTACGCCGACCCGCCGCCGCTCACGGTCGTGGCCACGCTCGGCGGCCACGCGTGGATCCGGTTCGACGACGGCGATCCCGCGCCGGTGCGTCTCGCCGCCGGCGACATCGCCCTCGTCAAAGGACCCGGTGCGCACACGATCGCCGACGACCCGGCGACGCCGGCCGGGTTCGTGATCCGGCAGGGGAAGAAGCACCTCACCGACGGGAGCGAGGCCGCCGCGGAAGTACAGCGGACCCGGGCGCCCCGCACCTACGGCGACGGCCGGCCCGGGGCGACGACCATGCTCCGCGGCGTCTACGAACTCCGCGGCGACGCGGGCAGCCGCCTGCTGGACATGCTGCCGCCGCTGGCGGTCGTGCCCGCCGGGCCGCGGACGGGCGGGCCACTGGAACTGCTCGCCGCCGAGGCCGCCCGAGACGAACCGGGCCAGGACGCCGTCCTGGCCCGGCTGCTGGATCTGGTGCTCGTGCTGGCGTTGCGCGCGTGGTGCGCCCGCCCGGGCGCCGCGCCGCCCTCCTGGTACCGGGCGCTGGCCGAGCCGGCCGTCGGCGACGCGCTGCGCCTGCTGCACGGGAATCCCGCCCGCCGCTGGACGGTCGCCGCGCTCGCCGCCGAAATCGGCCTGTCCCGCGCCGCGTTCGCCGCGCGCTTCACCGCGCTGGTCGGCGAGCCGCCACTCACCTACCTCACCGGCTGGCGGATGACCTTGGCGGCGGACCGGATCCGCGACACCGAGGCCACGATCGCCGCCGTGGCCCGGGATGTCGGGTACGAAGACGCCTTCGCCTTCAGCGTCGCGTTCAAACGCGTCCGCGGGGTCAGCCCGTCGGCCTGGCGGCGCTCGGTCAGGGCGCCGGACGGGCCGCCGTGACCGGCTCGAGCAGCCGGTGCGGCGTGTTGATCGCGGCGGACAGCGGATCGGGAACCGCGCCCGACGGCTCGTAACCGGGGCCGGGTTCGATGCGGATGTCCGGGACCGGGACGACCTCACCGCAGTCCTGGCAGCGGCCGTCGTGGTCGAGCAGGCCGCCGTCGGCGTCGTGCCGGACCGCGCGCTTCACCCCGGCCGGGGAGTAGTGCGCGTCCCCCCAGCCCATCAGGGCGCGCACGATCGGCCACAGCTCGACACCCTTGCCGGTCAGCTGGTATTCGACGATCCCGCCCGCGGCTTCGTCGCGGGTGAGCACGCCTTCCTGCACGAGGGACTTCAGCCGGCTGGTCAGGACGGCGCGCGGGATGCCGAGCTGGGCGGCGAAGTCGCCGAAGCGCCGGACCCCGAAGAACGCGTCGCGGATGATCAGGAGCGTCCACCGCTCCCCGACGACCTCCAACGCCCGCGCCAGCGAGCAGTTGCGGTCCGCGTAGGTGCTGGGAAGAGCCATGTCGTCCACCCTACACCGGCAGTTCGCTCAATGAACTGCACTCGTGCTACGGTGACCTAGTTCAATGAATGAACTACCAAAAGAGGCCTTGCCGTGTACCAGTTCCTCGTCTCGTTCACCGTCCGGCCGGAGCACCGCGACGACTTCGTCCGGGCCGCCGGCCGGACCGCGCGCGACTCCCTCGCGCACGAACCGGGCTCGCACCGGTTCGAGGTCATCGTGGACGCCGAGAACCCGGATGTCTTCTACCTCAACGAGGTCTACGCCGACCTCGAAGCCTTCGAGACCCACGCGGGCGGCCCGTACTTCGGCGCCTTCTTCGCCGAGGCGAGCGCGTACGCCGAAGGCCCGACGTGGCTGATGCGGGGCAACCTCGTCGGCGACAACGCCACCGCCCGATGAGCACCGGCCTGCCCCGTACTTCGGCGGGCAAGGCAGGGGGAACCCCCTGACCACACCGTTCCACGGCAACCCGACGCCGACATACCTGTGGCGCACCGTCTTGCCGCATCCGGAGCGTCCGCGCTCGGCTTCGACCGGGCCTACCGGCACCAGGCGGGACCGTCCACAGCGGACGTTCCCCGCTCCCGGACCTGATCGGCACCGCACTGGCGGACTTCGTCCGCGAAATCACCCGGAAGGACTCGAAATGACGCACGACGACAGGCTGTTCCTGATCACCGGTGCGGCCGGCAAGACCGGGAGCGTGACGGCCGAACTGCTGCTGCGACGCGGGCACCGCGTCCGGACCATGGTCCGCCAGGAGGACGACCGGTCCCGCGCGCTCGGCGCGGCCGGCGCCGAGGTGGTCCGGGGTGACCTCCTCGACCTCGACAGCGTGACCGCCGCGCTCGACGGCGTCAGCGGCGCCTACTTCGTCTACCCGATCCGCGACGGCCTGCTCGACGCGACCGTCACCTTCGCCCAGGCCGCCACGGAAACCGGCGTCCGGCACGTCGTCGACATGTCCCAGATCTCCGCCCGGCGGGAGGCGAAGAGCAACGCGGCACGGCAGCACTGGCTCGCCGAACGCCTGCTGGACCGGACCGGCCTGCTCACCACGCACCTGCGGCCGACGTTCTTCGCCGAGTGGCTCACCACGTGGTGGGAGCTGCGTGACGGCGAGGGGCATCTGCGGCTCCCGTTCGGTGACGGCCGGCACGCGCCGATCGCCGCGGCCGACCAGGCGCGCGTGATCGCCGCGGTGCTCGCCGACCCCGAGCCGCACGACGGCGCCGTCTACCCGCTGCACGGCCCGGTCGAGCTGGACCACCACGAGATCGCCGCGGCCATCGCCGCGACGCTCGGCATCCCGGTGCGCTACGAGCCGATCAGCGTCGAGGAGTTCGCCGCGTCCATGACGGAGCGCGGCTTCCCCGCGCACCTCGTGCAGCACCTGGGCAACGTCGCCCTCGACTACCGCGACGGCGTGTTCGCGGGCACGAACGACCACGTCGAGAAGATCGGCGGCCGGGCCCCGCTGTCCGTCGAGCAGTTCGTGCTCGACAACAAAGCCGCGTTCGGCACCAGCGGCCCCTACTTCGTCCCGGCTCCCTGAGGAGAGTCCCCATGTCGTCCGTACTCGTCACCGGCGCGTCCCGGGGCATCGGCCGCGCCCTCGCCGTCGAACTCGCGGGCCGGGGCCACCGGGTCATCGCCACCGCCCGCCGTCCGGAGACCCTGGCCGAGCTGCCGGAAGCGCTCGCCGAAACCCTGGCCGTCGAGGCTCGTCACTTCGGCGTCAAGGTGAGCATCGCGCAGGACGTCGCCGCCGCGGTGGACGACACGATCGAGAAGCCCGACCCGCCGCTGCGCGGGCCGATCGGCGCCCCCGCGGAGCGGATCCTGCGGGCCCGGAAGGAAGCGCCGGAAGACGGACCCTTCCTCGCGACCGACCTCGGCTGGCAGGCCCCGTGCCATGATCGGGTTCATGACCGGTCCCCGCATCAGGCTCTACCGCCCGGAAGACCGGGCGGCGCTGTTCGACGTGTGTGTCCGGACCGGCCTCGACGGCGGTGACGCGCGGGGCGTCTATGCCGACGAGGACCTCCTGCCGGCCGTCTTCCTCGCGCCCTACCTGGACCTGGAGCCCGAGCTGGCCTTCGTCCTGGACCGCGGGGACGGCACAGCCGTGGGGTACCTCGTCGGCACCGCGGACACCCCGGCGTTCGCCGGCCGGCTCCGGCGCGAGTACCTCCCGCGCGTCGCCGGGCGCTTCCCGGCGCCGCCCGATCCGCCGACCACACCGTCGGAGGAGATGCTGACCGTCCTGCACGCCCCGGAGGGCATGGTGCGCCCGGAGGTCGCCGGTTACCCGGCGCACCTGCACATCGACCTCCTGCCCGGGCACCAGCGCGGCGGGCACGGGCGCGCGCTGATGACGGCGTACCTGGCGGCGCTGGCCGAGCGGGCGGTGCCGGGTGTGCACCTGGTGATGCCGAGCGCGAACCGGCCGGCCCGGGTGTTCTACGACCGGCTCGGCTTCCACGACCTCGGCGTCGAGCACCCGTCGGTCACCTACCTCGCACGCGCGGTCGACGCCGGCTGACGGCGGATCACCGCCGAAGGGTGGTGGCGCGCTCACGGACAGTTCCGTCATCGTTCAGGGGAAACCCATCTCCCGGAGGGCATTCGTTCGGCGCGCACCGGAACGCTGGGCCGGCTCTGTTCCCCCGACCCGAGGACGGACTCCGTGACCGAATCCCGTGCCCGCAGGCGCGTCTTCTGCCTCATCGCCGGTGCCCTGCTGGTGGCCACCGGCGCCCCGGCGCACGCCGCGACGGCCGCGGACGTCCACCTCAACGAAGTCGTGACCACGGGTGGTGTCGACGACTCCGTCGAGCTCTACAACGCGGGCACCACCGCGGTCGACGTCTCGGGCTGGATCCTCAAGGACGACCAGGACAGCTCGAAGTACAAGATCGCCGCGGGGACCACGCTGGCGCCCGGCGCGTTCCGCGCGTTCGACGTCCACAACGCCTTCGGCCTGGGCTCGGCGGACAAGGCGCGGCTGTACCGGGCGGACGGCAGCACCCTGGTCGACAGCGTCGGCTGGAGCGAGCATTCCGGCCCGTCGTGGTCGCGCTGCCCGGACGGTACCGGCCCGCTCACCGCGGCCGCGTTGACGCTCGGCGCCGCGAACAGCTGCGGTTCGGGCCCCACGCCGGTGGCGTGGCCCGGCGGCGGCGCGGTCACGACGGCCGACGCGTCGAACGTCTTCGGCGAGGACCTCAGCGGCCTGTTCCAGGACGGCGGCGTGCTGTGGGCCGCCCAGAACTCCGGGAAGCTCTGGCGCCTGCTGCCCACCGGTTCCGGCGGCTGGAAGCCGGACACCGCGAACGGGTGGTCGGCGGGGAAGACACTGCGTTTCCCGGGCGGCTCCGGCAATCCGGACAGCGAAGGGGTGACGGTCACCGGTGGCGCGGCGTTCGTGGCCAGAGAGCGCAACGGTTCCGGCAGCAGCCGCACGTCCGTGCTGCGCTACGACGTGAGCGGCACCGGCTCCACCCTGACCGCGGCCAAGGAGTGGAACCTGACCGCGGACCTGCCGCCGGTGGGCGCCAACCTCGGCTTCGAGGGCGTCACCTGGGTTCCCGACGCGGCCCTGACCGGCGCCGGGTTCACCGACGTCTCGACCGGCACGGCCTACGACCCCGCCCGCTACGGCGCGCACAGCGGCGGCGTGTTCTTCGTCGGCGTCGAGGGCACCGGCATGGTCCACGGCTACGTCCTGCAGGACTCGGGCGCGTTCACCCGCGTGGCGTCCTTCGCCAGCGGGATGAGCGGCGTCATGGAGGTGCAGTGGGAGCCGCAGGCCGCGCGGCTGTGGGTCGTCTGCGACGACACCTGCCACGGCCAGCACCGCACGATGCGCGTGAACTCCTCCGGCGTGTTCGCGACGACCGCGGTCTACAACCGGCCCAGCGGCATGCCCGACCTCAACAACGAAGGCTTCACTCTCGCCGGCGCGAACGAATGCGCCGGCGGCACCAAACCCGTCTACTGGTCCGACGACAGCGACGACGACGGTCACGCCCTGCGGAAGGGCACCGTCACCTGCTGATCGCCCGCCTTCTCCGACAATTCTTGCAGACTTCGGTACGTAAATTTCTGAAAACAGTCCGACTATTGCCAGTTCTTGGCCGGAAGCCTACAGTCGCCTCGCGGAACACGTACTCGTGCAACGGTGCCGAGAGGAACTGGGATGGCGATCTCGCGCAGGACGTTCATCGGTTCGGCCGCGGCGGCTTCGGCGTGGGGAGCGCTTTCCCTCGCCGGAGCGCCCGGCGCCTCCGCCGCCTCCCCGCCGGGGGACGTCGTCGGCAAGATCACCGTCGGCTACCAGGGCTGGTTCGCCTGCGCCGGCGACGGCGCGCCGATCAACGGGTGGTGGCACTGGAGCCAGAACTGGGGCCAGACGCCGTCGACGGGCAACAACGTCATCAAGGCGTGGCCGGACATGCGCGAGTACACCCGCACTTACCAGACCGCCTACGGCAACTTCGGCGACGGCCGCCCGGCGACGCTCTTCTCGTCCTACGACCAGCAGACCGTGGACACGCACTTCCTGTGGATGCAGCAGAACGGCTGCGACACCGCCGCGCTGCAGCGCTTCAACCCCAACAGCAGCGAAGGCCCGACACGCGACGCGATGGCCGCCAAGGTCCGCAGCGCCGCCGAGTCGCACGGGCGGAAGTTCTACATCATGTACGACGCCACCGGCTGGGCGAACATGCAGCAGGAGATGAAAACCGACTGGACGGCGAAGATGTCCGCGCACACGGCGTCGTCGGCGTATGCCCGCCAGAACGGCAAACCGGTCGTCTGCATCTGGGGTTTCGGGTACAACGACGGCAACCACCCGTGGGACGCGGGCACCTGCCTCGACGTCGTGAACTGGTTCAAGGGCCAGGGTTGTTACGTCATCGGCGGCGTGCCGCGGGAGTGGCGCACCAGCGACGGCGGCTCGCGGCCGGGCTTCGGCGACGTCTACCGCTCGTTCGACATGATCTCGCCGTGGATGGTCGGGGCGGTCGGGGACGCGGCGGGCTCGGACTGGATGTACCAGAACCTGACCGTGCCCGACCAGGCCGACTGCACTGCCCACGGCATCGACTACCAGCCGTGCGTGCTGCCCGGCGACGTCTCCGGCCGGCAGCGGGCCCACGGCGACTTCATGTGGCGCCAGTTCTACAACATGGTGCGCGCCGGCGTGCAGGGCATCTACATCTCGATGTTCGACGAATACGGCGAAGGCAACCAGATCGCGAAGACGGCGGAGAACGCCTCGATGACCCCCGCCGGCTCCGGACTGCTCGCCCTCGACGAGGACGGGACGGCGTGCTCGTCGGACTACTACCTGCGGCTGACCGCCGACGGCGGCCGCATGCTCAAGGGCCAGATCGCGTTGACGGCGACCCGGCCGACGTCGCCGACGCTGACCACGGGCGGCTCGACCGACCTGGCACGCGGCCGCGCCACCACCGAAAGCAGCCACACCCAGAACTACGGCGCGGGCAACGCGGTCGACGGGAACGCCGACAGCTACTGGGAAAGCGCGAACAACGCGTTCCCGCAGTGGGTGCAGGTCGACCTCGCCGCGGCGACCGCGGTGACGCGGATCGTGGTGGCCCTCCCGCCGTCGAGCGCGTGGGGCACCCGGACGCAGACGCTGGCCCTGTCCGGTTCGTCCGACGGCTCCACGTTCGACACCCTCTCCCCCGCGACCGGGTACGTCTTCGATCCGGCGCGCGGGAACAGCGTCACGATCACGGTTGCCCGCACCAGCCGTCGCTTCCTGCGCTTGACGTGCACCGGAAACACCGGCTGGCCGGCCGGGCAGATCGCCCGCTTCGAGGCGTACGGCTGATCACGGGCACCGCTGCCGCACCGTGGCGGCCGCCACGATCTACTCTGGAGTAGTTCGTGTCCAGCGGCGCAGTGGGGGGAACGTGGCCCGGTTCGGCAAAGACGTCGTCGGAGGTGCCCTGCTGCGGGCGAAGCCGATGGTCCGGTGGGGGCTGGGACACGCGCTGCCGCGGGCCGTGCTGCTGCGCGAGGCCAAGCGCGGCGACCTGCAGGGCCGGCTGGTGGACGACGCCGCCGCGGGACGCGACCTGACGGGCCTGTTCGACGAGATCCGCGCCGCCGGGCCGGTTGCCCGCACGCGCTTCGGGTGGATCACCACGCAGCACGCCGCCGTCCGGGAGGTGCTGTCCAACGACGACTTCCGCACCGGCGTGATGGGTTCCGACGGGTCCGCGCTCGGGCGGTTGCTGGAGTGGTCGGCGGGCGAGCACCTGCACCCGGTGCGGCCGCCGTCGCTGCTGGCCGTCAACCCGCCAGAGCACACCCGCTACCGCAAGCTCGTCACCGGCGTGTTCACCGCGCGCGCCGTCGAGCAGCTGCGCGGCCGCGTCCAGGCGATCGCCGACGAGGTGCTCGACGGGATCGACCCGGCCGCTCCGGTCGACCTGGTCGAGTCCTACTGCGGGCTGCTCCCGGTGACGGTGATCAGCGAGATCCTCGGCGTCCCGGCCACCGAGGTGGGCAAGGTGCTGTCGCTGGGCGCGGCGGCGGCGCCGAGTCTCGACCTCGGCCTGGGCTGGCGCACGTTCCGCGACGTCGAGACGGCGCTGGCGGAGTTCGACACCTGGCTCGGCGAGCACCTGGACCACCTGCGCCGCCACCCCGGCGACGACCTGTTCAGCCGGCTCGTCGCGGCCCGTGACGACGGCGTCGGGCTCACCGAGGCCGAGCTGAAGTCGACGGCGGGCCTGGTCCTGGCGGCCGGCTTCGAGACGACGGTCAACCTGCTCGGCAGCGGCATCGCCCTGCTGACGGCCCACCCGGACCAGCTCGCGACCCTGCGCGAGCGGCCGGAGCTGTGGGGAAACGCCGTCGAGGAGGTGCTGCGCCACGACCCGCCCGTGCTGCTGACCGGCCGGGTCTCGGTGCGCGCCACGGAGGTCGCCGGCGTCCCCCTGCCGCGCGGAGCCCTGGTGACGACGGTCCTGGCCGGCGCCAACCACGACCCGCAGGTCTTCACCGACCCCGAGGCGTTCGACGTGACCCGCACCCGAGCCCGCGACCACGTCTCCTTCGGCGCCGGCCGCCACCACTGCCTCGGCGCGGCGCTGGCCCGGATGGAAGGCGAGATCGGCCTGCGGACGATCTTCGACCGGTACCCGGGCGTGGCCCTGCGCCCGGGAAGCCGCCGCCGCGACACCCGCATCCTGCGCGGTTACGAGTACCTCCCCGCCACGCTCGCCTGAGCCCGAGTCCCCAGGCCGGTGCGGGGCTCTTGCTCCGATCTGGAGCCGCCGTGCTGGCCACGGCGGTCGCCGTGCTGGCCGCTCCGGTCATCGTGTCGGCCACTGCGGTCGCTGTGTTGTCCATCGCCGTCGCGTGGCGGCCGTTCGTGCGCAGCCGCGCGGGCCGCCAACTGCCGCCATCGTGGTTGGCCGCCCGGTCGCCGTGCTGACCGTTCCCGCCGCCAGGTCGGCCAACGCCGTAGCCGCGCTGGCCGCTCCGGTCACGCCATGTCGACCATCCCCGTCGCTAGGGCGGCCGGTTCGTGTGCGGCCGCACGGGTCCGTGTCCGCCGCCATCGTGACCGGAGCGGTCAACACAGTCACGGGAACGGCCAACACGGTGCTTGGCGGCGACCTCGGTTTACCGCAGCGGTCGGGGCCGGCCGAGCGGTCTGCCGCGGGCCGATGCGAACGCGGAGTCCGTCGAGGTGGGCGGGATCGGGTGAGCGGTCAGCGGTGGGCGGCGCGGAGTGCGCGTTCGATCTCCTCCTGGCCGAGGGCGCGGGAGTTGACGTAGTAGACCACCGCGCCGGGCGGGAGGTCGCCGTCCCGGGCGGGGTTCACGGTCAGGCCTTCCGCGCCGCGCACCGCAAGGACCGTGGCGCCGAACGCGTGGCCCAGTGCGGCCTGGCAGCGCTCGACCGACACCGCGCCGAGGCGTTCCGGGAGGGTGATCGAGTACGTGCCGGCGCCGCCGGCGGTCATCAGCTCGGCGTAGACCTCGGCGATTCCGGGTGACACCACCTCCTCGACGACCATGCGCGGAGTGTGCCACTGGACGCAGGTGATCCGCGGGTCGACGAAGCCGATCAGCTCGGCGCGCTCCATGTCGCGCATCGTGACCACCACGTGCGCCGACGTCGTGGCGTGGTCGACCAGGACCGCCACGGCCAGCGCTTCGTTGTCGTCCCGGGCGTCCACGAGCACCGTGGCGGCCCGCTCGATCCCCGCCCGCGCGAGGACGCCCGGCGCGGTGAGGTCGCCCCGGACGAACTCCACCGGCTGCGCCGGCATCGGGTGCACCGGGACGTCGTCTCCCGCGCACAGCACCAGGCCGGTGATCCCGTCGGCCAGCAGCTGCGCCACGAGCCGCTCGGTGCGGCCGGCGAGGTAGCCGACGAGCACGACGTGGCCGCTCAGCTCCACCGGTTCCAGCCCCTGCATCCGCCGTCCCTTCGCTTGCTCCAGCAGCGCCGCGAGCCGGGTGAAGACCGTGGTGAGCGTGGCGATCCCGCCGACGATCACGTACCCGCCGACGAAGTGCCCGGCCACCGTCGCCGGCGAGAAGTCGCCGTACCCGACCGTCGCCGCGGTCACGACGAAGTACCACCAGTAGTTGCCCGGCTGGACGAGGTCACTGCCGGCCGGCTCGGCCAGCACCATCAGCGGCCAGCTGGTCACGAACACGAAGACGACGACCACCACCGGGAGCGTCCACCCGGCACGCAGGATCCAGCGCGCGAACAGGCGGGAAAGGATGAACGACACGTCCTCTCCTCACCGAACGCCACCACTCGGACACGCCGCCTTCAGCGTCCCTTGAGGACAGTTCCCGATCACGAGATCACACGCGCGGACCAGGCACAACGGCCTTTACCCGACCGTGACGGCCGCAGGACGCAACCCGCTTCCCGGGGATTCGACGGTCACAGCCAGTGCGATTCGGCGGCCGGGGCGGTACGGCTGATGCAGGTGCGCAGCCCAGCAGCCAGTCGCAGATACGGCCAGAGCACCACAGCGGCACGGTGGCCGAGAGTCGGCGCGGGCAGGACCGGCGTGGAAGGGGTCTCGCTACCCAGGCTGATCACGACGAAGTTCGCGAATGATCGCCACGCGCTCCCGCGGGGTGGCGCCTTCCAAGGCGATCTCGAGCGCATGCCTCTGGCTCTCCGCCCGGATCCGGGCGAGCACACACCGTGCGATCGCCGCGATCATCGCAGTGGCTGATGGTCCTATCCACAGCCAGCTCCCCGTCACGTGCCCTCCTGACCTGACCTCGAGTCGGCCTCGAGACGGTCTGTTCGAAGCTGGAGAGATGTCTACGCTGGTCAGCGGTCGCCCGGGATGCCTCATTACATCTGGTTACGTCTGTATAGAGCAGTTCTTCCAGGCTCTCTTCCGCGGCAGTTTCCCCTGGTTTCCGGGAGGCAACGGCAGCGCGACGGCACGTGGCGGGATCTTGATCGTTTACGTCCGTTTATACTCGGTGCTGCAAAATGATGCTGGGCAGGCGCACTGGGGGGTCGCATGAGAGGGTGGCGTCAGCCGGATCTTCCGGAGGGCCCCCTGCGGGAACTCAACACCGCACTTCACCGCCTTCATGCGCACGCCGGCCATGTCAGTAGCTACCGAATTTCGGCATGGCTGAAGGAACGGGCCGATCGAGCGGAGTTTCCGGGCGATTGGCCGAAGCTGTCCCACACCTCAGTCCACAAGGCGCTGGTCGAGCCCACGATGCCGAGTTGGTCTACGACGTTGGGCATCGTCGAAGCACTCATAGTTCTCGGCCGCCTACCGGATGATCACGGCATCGTCGAACGACTCAGGCAACTGTGGGAGACCGCGTTCGAAGATCTGCGCGACACCATCGAGGATTCGGGCGAGCCGGACGAGCGGCCTGCCGGCACGACCCCACTCGAGGCCGACGCTGCTCTGGATGACCCAGCCGAGCTGGTGGTACTGGCCGTGGACGACGAGCCGAACGGTCTCGACGAACTCGTTCACTGCCTGCAGCACAATCCGCACGTGACGAGGGTCTTCCCGGCTATCGACGCGTCCGAGGCATTGCGCCTCTTGTCCACCGATGATCCCCGCATGCGCGATCGCCGGGACCGCGGGCTGCCGATCGTGGACGCGGTCTTCGCCGATATCGAAATGCCCGGGCTATCCGGGATGGAGATGTCCCGGATGTTCGCCGCCCTGCGACCGTCCCCCGCACTGGTCTTCGTGACCGCGCATGCTGACGAAGCGGTCAACGCCTTCGAACTCGGTGCCGTCGACTATGTACTCAAGCCCTACATGCAGGACCGCCTTGACCGAGCTGTTGCCCGAGTGTGGCACCAGCGCCAGTCGAATGCGACCGGCAGCTGACGATTCGCCACTATTACGCAGCCTCCAGCGGTGCCTATTATGGGTTCGACGAAACAAAGAGGCCGTTGGTCCGCTACTTACCCGGAGATCCACAGACCGGGAGCCGGGTCAATGGGGCGTGACACCTCCTGCGGGTGGGCGGTTCAGGCCCAGGTGGTCGCGCAGGGTCGGGCCGGTGTACTCGGTGCGGAACCGGCCCTTGCGTTGCAGGATCGGCACGACGTGGTCGACGAACGCCGTCAGTTCGTACGGCAGGGTCGAGCCCATGATGGTGAACCCGTCGACCGCGCCGGCGTCCTGCCAGGCCATCACGTGGGTGGCCAGCTGCTCGGGCGTGCCGACGAAGTGGGACTGGCCCGCGCCGCTCTTGAGCTGCAGGGCGACCTCGCGCAAGGACGCCTCCGGCTGCGCGCGCGAGAGGGCGAACAGCTCCTCCGCGCGGCTCGACACGTTCGCCGTGCCGGCCCACAGTTCCGCGGGCAGCGGGACGTCCGGGTCGAAACCGTCCGGGTCGAGCCCCGCTGTGTAAAGGATGTTCTGCCAGCGGAACTCCGGGCTCGCCAGCTCTTCCAGCCGCCGGGCCTTCTCCTGGGCCTCGGCTTCGGTCCCGCCGAGGGTCACCATCAGCGCCGGGAGGACGAGCACCTGGGCCGGGTCCCGGCCCGCGGCCGCCGCCTGGGCGTGGAGCCCGGTCCGGAACGCGGCCGCGGCCGCCAGCGACGGCGGCCCGGAGAACACCAGCTCGGCGTACCGCGCGGCCAGCGCGATACCCGCCGGGGACTGTCCTGCTTGGACCAGGACCGGACGCCCCTGCGGTGAGCGCGGGAACGGCAGGATCCCTTCGACGTCGTAGAACTCGCCGTGGAACCGCGGCGCGTGCAGCTTCGCGCGATCCGCCCACACACCGCGCTCCCGGTCACCGACGACGGCGTCGTCCTCCCAGCTGTCCCACGCGCGGGTCACGACGTCGACGAACTCGTGCGCCCGCGTGTACCGGTCGGCGTGATCGGGGTGGGCGCGCTCGCCGAAGTTCGCCGCGGCCAGCGGCGTGATGGTGGTGACGATGTTCCAGCCCGCGCGGCCGCCGCTGAGGTGGTCCAGCGTCGCGAACCGGCGGGCCAGCTCCCACGGCTTGTTGTAGGTCGTGGAGCCGGTGCCGATCAGTCCGATGTGGCTGGTGACCGCGGCCAGGGCCGAGAGCACCGAGATCGGGTCGAACTGCGTCTGTGGCAGGTGGGTCGCCCGGTATTCGGCGATGGCGATGTTGTCGGCCAGGAAGATCGTGTCCATCAGGCCGCGCTCGGCGATGCGCGCGATGTCCGCGAAGTACGGCAGCCCGAGCACGCCGCGGACGTCGTCGCCGACGACCCGCCAGGCGGACTCGTGGTACCCGTTCGGCCAGATGAAGGCGTTGAAGTGCAACTGATCCGCGCTCACGGAACGACTCCTCGGATAGTGCCGGCTCAGGCGAGACCCTGCTGCGACAGCCAGTCCTTCGCGACGTCGGCGGCCGGCTCCCCGTCGGAGTCCACGCGCTTGTTCAGCTCACGCATGCCGTCGGTGTTCAGCTTCGCGCTCACGGCGTCGACGACGGCCGCGAAGTCCGCGCCTCGGGCGTCGAGCACCTTCTTGTTCACCGCCGGCACCACGTTCTCCGTCGGCACCATGCTCAGGTCGTCCTTGAGCGCGACGTACTGCGGGTCACCGGCGGACGGGCTCACCGAGTCCACCGGGATCACCGTGACGGCACCGGAGTTGAGCTGCTGCACCCGCGGCCCGATCTCCTGCACGGTCTGGAAGGACGCGTTCGTCAGCTGGTAGATGTCGGTGAAGCCCTTGAAGCACGTCAGCCGCTTCTCGCACTCCGGGCCGCCGGCCAGGATCACCTTGTCGAGCTTCTTCAGGTCGCTGATCGAGGCGATGCCCTTCGACTTCGCCAGATCGGCCTTCACGATGTAGGTGTTCTTGTCCTCGGCCGGCGCGTAGTCCAGCAGGGAGACGCCACTGGGCTCGAACAGCTTCGCCAGCTGGTCGTGCTCCCCCTTCGCGTCCTTGACCGGCTCCGCGCCGAAGCCGGTGGTGATCGCCGATCCCTGGTACTCCGGGATGAACTGCAGCTCACCGGACTTCAGCGACGGGTAGATCAGCTCGCGCGAGCCCAGGTTCAGCTTGCGCGTCACCGGATAACCCTTGGCTTCCAAGGCCTGCGCGTAGATCTCGGCGAGGATCTGGCTGTCGGTGAAGTTGAAGGACGCGACGACGATCGGCGCCCCGCCCTTGCCCGGCGCGGCGGGCTTGTCACCGCTGTCCCCGCCGCCGCACGCGGTCAGGCCGAAGACGGCCACCGCCACCACCGCGGCCGCTCGAAGATTCCGGCTCCAGCGCACGTGCCCACACTCCTCGTTTCCCATGATCCAGCCGAACACGACCCTAACCAGCGGGTACGACAGAAACCACATACTGGGATCGCGGCGACGCGGGTCGTCGGCGCCGGGAGCCAGCCAGGCAACTAACCGTACTGCTCGTTTTTAGAGGTTAGGTGTCAGGAGGCCGGCTTGTCAACTTCGGCTAGGCCGGCTCCTGCCCGGTCAGCAGACCGATGAGGCTGTGCGGGGTCTTCTCGCCGAAGCACAGTTCGAAGTCGCGGGCCGCCTCGGCGGACTCCTCGGCACTGCGCGGGAACAGCGTCCGCTCGTAGTCGGCGAGCGCGGCTTCGACGTCGCCGGGGTGCGCGGCGAGGGCCTGGCCGAGCTCGGCGCCGTCGAGCATGGCCAGGTTGGCGCCTTCACCGTTCGGGACCGACAGGTGGGCGGCGTCGCCGAGCAGGGTCACCCCCGGCACCCGGTCCCAGCGGTGCCCGATCGGCAGGGTGTTGAGCGGGCGCAGCACCGGCGGGGTCTCGCCGTCGGTGATCAGCGCGGTGAGCTCCGGGGCCCAGCCCTCGAACTCCCGCGCGATCCGCTCGGTGGCCGCGGTGGCGTCGGTGAAGTCGATGGCGGCGAACCACTCCGGCGACTGCGCCAGCATCACGTAGGTGTGCAGGTTGCCGCCGCTTTCCCGGTGCGCCTGGATCCCCCGGCCCGGCTCGGGCGCGGACATCGCGCCGGCGCCGACCGCCTTCGCGGCGGCCGGGTGCCGGGTGTCGCCGTCGAACAGGTACGTCTCGACGAACGACGTCCCGACGTAATCGGGTGTCGCGTCCGAGAGCAGCGACCGCACCCGGGACCACGCGCCGTCCGCGCCGACCAGCAGACTCGTGACGACGGTGGTGCCGTCGCCGAAGGTCACCTCGTGCCGTCCGCCACCGAGGGCGCGGACGCCGCCGACCTTGTGCCCCCACCGGACGGTGCCGTCCGGGAGCGAGTCGAGCAGGACTTGCCGCAGTTCGCCGCGCAGCACTTCCGGCCGGCCGCCGGTGCCGTCGTCGGGTTCGTCGAGCAGGACGGTCCCGTTCCGGTCCAGGATCCGCGTCGCCTCGCGGCCCTCCAGGACCAAGCCGCGGAATTCGTCGGTCAGGCCGGCGGCCTCGAGGGCGACCTGGCCGTTGTGTTCGTGGATGTCGAGCATCCCGCCCTGGGTGCGGGCGGCCGGTGACGCCTCGGCCTCGTAGACCGTGGCCGGGATGCCGTGGACGTGCAGGACGCGGGCGAGGGTGAGGCCGCCGAGACCGGCGCCGATGATCGTGACCTGGGTCTTCATGGTGACTCCTCCGAGTTCGAGGCCGTCCGGCCTCACTGGAACGTCATTCCATATTGGAACGCCATTCCAGATGTGTCAAACTGGAGGCATGGCCACACGGACGCGCCGGGCCCAGCGGCGCACAGAAGCGCTCTCCCGCGAGCGCATCGTCGAAGCCGCTGTCGAGGTGCTCGACGCGGCCGGCGAAGGAGGGTTGACGTTCCGGGTGCTGACCGAGCGCCTCGCCACCGGCGCCGGTGCCATCTACTGGCACGTGGCGAACAAGGGCGAGCTGCTGGCCGCCGCGACCGAGGCCGTCGTCACCCTGGCCATGGCACCCGGGAAGCCCCTGGACTCACCGGAGGACGAGGTCCGCGCCGTCGCCCTCGGCCTGTTCGAGGCGATCGACGAACACCCGTGGCTCGCCGTGCAGCTCTCGACCCAGTCCGCCCAGGGGCTCCGGGGGTCGGTGACCCCGCGGATCTTCGAGAGCCTCGGCCGGCAGGTCCGCGCGCTGGGCGCACCCGAGAGCAGCTGGTTCACCGCGACGTCCGCGCTGGTGCACTACATCTTCGGCGCCGCCGGCCAGAACGCCGCCAACACCGCGAGCGGGCGCGCCCTCGGCCCCGGCATGGACCGGGCCGGATTCCTCGACGCCGTGTCGACGGCGTGGGAACAGCTCGACCCCGGCGAGTACCCGTTCAGCCGGGCCGTCGCGGCGCAGATGCGCGAGCACGACGACCGGGAGCAGTTCCTCGCCGGGGTCGACCTGATCCTGGCCGGCATCATCGGGCTGGCCGGGTAGGGCGGCGCCTTCGTCGCCGAAATCCCGCCCCACTCGGAGACGTCGCCGTGGATCACGTCGACCGCGCCCGGCCGGCGCGAACTCCTCGAAGCGGACCACGCACATGTTGGTGCACAACGGGGATCCGCGCCGGTGATCCTGCCGGTCAGGTCCCAGCAGGCGACGTCGAGCGCGGCCAGGGCCACAGCCGTGGAAGAACGACACCACGTGGTGGCTCCGGCGCGAACGGGCTCGTGCCCACCGGTTCGGCGCCGAGCGCACCAGTTCCGCGACCGGGCGGCCCCACATGGTCTCGTCCCGGCCTTCGACGCCGGTCAGCCACCCGCCGGCGGCGTCCCCGACCTCACCGGGCGATACCGCTCGCCGTCACCGGCGGTCCAGGGCCGCGAGGCGGTCGCGGACCTTCTCGCCGATGGTGCCGAGCGTCTCCAGCTCCGCCTCGGTGAGCTGGTCGATGAACGCGTCCCGGACGTCGGCCACGTGCTGCGGGGCCGCGGCCCTGATCAGATCCTCGCCTCGCGGGGTGCTGACGACGACCGCCCCGCGCTGGTCGGTGGCGCACCGCTCGCGCGTCACCAGCCCGCGGTGCTGCATCCGGCCCAGGTGCTGGGACAGGCGGCTCTTCTCCCAGCGCAGCAGCTCGCCGAGTTCGAACGACCGCAACCGGCCTTCCGGCGCCTCGGAAAGGTGGGCCAGCACCTGGTAGTCGGCCCCGGACAGCCCGCAGCGGGTCCGCAGCTGCCGCTCGATGAACTCCGAGAGGCCGTCCTGCATCGCCATCAGGCCACGCCAGGCCCGCTCTTCCCGCTCGTCCAGCCACCGCGCGTCCGCCATGACCGGGACCCTACCGCTTGGTTGACATGTGAACCAGTTGCGGCCTAGTTTGGTTCACACGTTAACCAAATCGGGAGGCACCATGACCACACGTCCGGCGATCATCGGCAGCGGGAACATCGGCTCGGCCTTGGCCCGGCTGTTCGCCCGGGCCGGCGTCGAGGTGAGCATCGCCAACACCCGCGGGCCGGAATCGCTGCCGTCGTTCGGCTCCGGCGTGCACGCGGTGACGCTGGAAGAGGCGCTGGAGAGCGATGTCCTCTTCCTGGCGATCCCGTTCACCGCGGTCGAGCGGTTCGGCAAGTCCCGGCCGGACTGGACCGGCAAGACCGTCGTCGACACCACGAACGCCTACTACACACCGAACGCCGAGGAGATCCTGCGAGGCCGGCTGTCCACCCGCTACACCGCCGAGCAGCTGCCCGGCGCCGAGGTCGTCAAGGCCTTCAACCAGCTGCCGTCCGAGACCCTCGCGGCCGAACCCGGCCCGGGGCCGGGCAAGCGGGTGGTCTTCCTCGCGACCGACTCCCCGGCCGCGGGCGACCGGATCGCGGACCTCGCTGTCGCCCTCGGCTTCGCCGCGGTGCAGCTGGGCCGGATCGACGAAGGCGGCCGCCTGATCCAGGCGCAGAACGCCCTCGTGCTGCGCAACTTCGTCGAGCAGCCGCTGCGCTGAACACGACGCTCCGATGGCCGCGGCGGGTGCCGATCCCGGGCGCGGGTAACCTGCCTGGAGGATACGACCGCCCAGGCAGGTTCCTGACCTCTGGGGACAGGCCCTCGGGAGGAGTCGTTTTGCCGGTGACCTGGGCTCGAGACGACCAGGCCGGCTGGCAGATCCTGGACGTGACCGGCCGCGACCGGGCCGACTCGGCGTCCGCGCGGCACTGGGCCGAAGCCCGGCTCGCCACGCTGGGCGAAGCGCACCGCCTCGACGTGCTCATGGTGATCGGCGAACTGCTCGACAACGCCTACCAGCACGCCGAGGGCCCCACCCAGGTCCGGCTCCACCGGCTCGCCGACCCCTGCGAGATCACCGTGGCCGTCGCCGACACCAGCGGCAGCTCGCCGCGGGTGCGCGTCCCCGACGACCACGGCGGCCGCGGGCTGGTGCTCGTCGACCAGCTGTGCCTCGCCTGGGGCGCGAGCTACCACGACGACGGCAAGGTCGTGTGGGGCCGTCTCGGCTGCGCGGCACCCGGCTTCCCCTGCCCGAAGGGCGGGGACGGCCCGGGTTAAGCCCTTGGTATCGACCGCCGGACCTGGTGGGATGGAACCGGCCACGCGAGCGGAGGAGCTGCCATGGAGACGCCGCGCCCGGAGGGCACCGGCCCCGCGAACGACCTGCTCACGGTGACCAGGCAGAGCGCCGGTGACGGCGACGTGAGCGTGCGGGCGGCCGGCGAGGTCGACGCCTCGACCAGCCCCGTCCTGGAAGACACGCTGACCGCGGAGCTCGCCGGCGGCCCGCGCCGGCTGACGCTCGACCTCGACTCCGTGACCTTCTTCAGCTCCGCCGGCATCTCGACACTGATGACCGTTCAGCTGCGCTGCGCCGACCGGGGAACGACGTTCGTGGTGCTCGCACCGCGCCGGGTCCGGCGGGTGATCGGCCTCGCCGGGATCGACCGGGTCGTGACCGTGCTCGACTCGGGCACCCCCGGCGGCACCTGAGCCATCGATGGGCGGCACCGCGTTTGTGCCGCACCGGGAAGGGCACCCACCCCGGGTAGGACGGCCCACCCACGGTGAAAGGCGTCGGCGTGACCCGGGGAGACGTGCACACGTACTACGAAGACGGACTGTGGAAGAACCGGATCGAAGGCGGTGTCCGCGCCTCGAACACCTCGGTGCGCCGCAGCGACGCGCTGTCGTTCGGGCGCACGATGGCGCGCCGGAAACGGGTCACGCATTTCGTCCACGACGCCGCGGGAGACGTCGAAGAGCGGAAAACGTACGGACCGAGTTCCTGACGGACGATTTCAGTGTCCATCAAGGACGATGAAACGGCCTGGGCCCGAGTTCCCCGGACGGACCACCGTGTTCCATCACACCTTGCTGCTGCAGTCCGAAGCCAAACCCGACAAGCCCGACGCCGTCACAGCCGGCCGGCAGCTGGCGGTCAAACGCGCCACGGCGCACTTCATCCACCCGAAGGACGGGAAAGTGGGCGAACGCCGGACGTACCGCGCGCCCGGTCCTGACTTCGCCGCCCGGCGCCCTGCTGCGGCAGTGCGTCGGACGTCACTCCGGCGCTCCGGGTCCGGCCGCGTAGCGGGCGTCCCGGCGGGTAGTCCCCCACCTGAGGTCAGCCGGTCCTGCGGCGGCGAAGCACGGAAGTAGCACCATGACGAAAACGGCCGCTTCGGCGCTGCACGACCTGCTGGGCCGGGTCCCCGCGCAGCTGCCGGCGTTCCTCGCGTGGCGGAGCTGGGCCGGTTCGGTGCTCGAGTCCTCGGCGGGGCACTACGCCACCGGGGTCGCCCACGGGATGTTCGGCGCGAGCCTGGCCGCGCCCGGCCGGGACGCCATGACCGTCCGGGCGGACCGGAGGCACCCGGGACAGCACGTGGGGCCGGCTCTTCGGCGACCTGCTCGTGACCCCGATCGAGCGCGCCGACCTGACCGAGGACGCCGACATCGTCTGGCTCGGCGGCCTGAACCACTTCGCGCTGCTGCACGAGAACGTCGTCTACGAGGCGCTGCTCGGCTGGCTGCGGTGACGGGACCGGCCCGGACGCGAAGGGCGTCCGGGCCGGTCCACGCGAGGCACGTCAGGCGTGCGCGCTGCGGATCTTCAGCGGGTCCTTGGGGGCCTTCGGCCGGATGTCGAGCATGGTCAGCCCGATCTCCTGCAACCGCTTGCGCCCCAACGCCCTGCGCACCTCCGGGAACCACTCTTCCTCTTCTTCTTCGACGTGGTGGCGCACGCTTTCGGTGAGCACGGTGACCTTCGCGTCGAAGGTTTCGTCCTTCGGGTCGAGCGTCCGCAGCTCGGCCATCAGCCACACCATCACGTGGTGCTCTTCCACGCTTTCCAGCACGTGGTCGCGGGTTTCCGGAACGGCTTCCCGGGCGACGGGGTAGAAGATCTCTTCTTCGATGTAGGTGTGGGTGGTGAGCTCTTCGATCATCGCGTCGACGAGCTTCCGCTTCTCCTTGAAGGCCTGCTCGCCCGCCTTCTCGAACTGCTTGAACAGCCTTTCGACTGTCTTGTGATCGTCCTTGAGCATCACGATCGCGTCGGTCGACACGGGCAGCCTCCTTCGTCCCCCGGCGGGTACCCGCCGGGGGACGGCCCAACCGGCGTCCCGGTCAGGACACCGGCTGCAGCAGGATCTTCTGGACGCCGTCGAGCTTCTTCTGGAACATGTCGTACGCCCGGGGCGCGTCCGACAGCGGCAACTTGTGCGTGGCGAACCCTTCGACGCCGAGCGGGTCGCCGTCGCCGGTCAGCACCGGCATGATGTCGTCGATCCAGTGGCGCACGTTCGCCTGGCCCATCCGCAGCTGCAGCTGCTTGTCGAACATGTCCATCAGCGGCAGCGGGTCGACCATGCCGCCGTACACCCCGGACAGCGAGATCGTGCCGCCGCGGCGCACGCTGTCGATGGCGGCGTAGACGACGCTCAGCCGGTCGATGCCGGCCTTCTCGGTGATCTTCGCGCCGATCGGCTGCGGCAGCATCGCGACCAGGTTGTGCGCGAGCTTGCCCACCGGGGCGCCGTGCGCCTCCATGCCGACGGCGTCGATCACCGAGTCGGCGCCGCGGCCGCCGGTCAGCTGCCGGATCGCGTCGCCGATGACCTTGTGGTCGCGGGTGTCGATCGCGGTGGCGCCGTGTTCGCGCGCCCGGGCGAGCCGTTCCGGCACGAGGTCGACGCCGATGACCTGGCCGGCGCCGCGGTGGCGGGCGATCCGGCAGGCCATCTGCCCGATCGGGCCGAGGCCGAACACCACGACCGTGCCGTCGCGGGGGACGTTCGCGTACTCGACGGCCTGCCAGGCGGTCGGGACGACGTCGGACAGGTAGACGAACCGCTCGTCCGGCGGGCCGTCCGGGACCTTGATCGGCCCGTACTGCGCCTGCGGGACCCGCAGGTACTCGGCCTGCCCGCCGGGTACCTGGCCGTAGAGCTTGGTGTACCCGAGCAATGCGGCGCCCTTGCCCTGATCGGTGACCTGGGTGGTCTCGCACTGCGACTGCAGCCCACGGTCGCACATCCAGCAGTGGCCGCAGGAGATGTTGAACGGGACCACCACGCGATCACCCGGCTTCAGGCCGGTCACCTCGGCCCCGACCTCCTCGACCACGCCCATCGGCTCGTGGCCCAGGATGTCGCCCTCGGTCATGAACGCCCCGAGCACTTCGTACAGGTGCAGGTCAGAGCCGCAGATGCCGCTGGAGGTGATCCGCACGATCGCGTCGGTGGGTTCTTCGAGCTTCGGATCCGGCACTTCTTCGACGCGGACGTCACGCTTGCCGTGCCAGGTCACTGCCTTCATGGGACTCCTCTGCGAGTACGGACTACCCGGTTTCCCGCGAAGGGAAGGCACAAACCCGGTTCAGCCGGTCGGGGCGCCGGCGAAAAGGAGCGCGAGTCACGGGTAAGCCCGGCGGCTCGGGGTACCTACCGGAGAACGACGTCGGCCACATTTGCTCCCCGGCGTGACGGACGTCTGCGTGAGGAGTTGTTCATGCCGGTGACCTGGCGCGAAACCGATCGGACCGGGTGGCAGGTCCTGGACCTGACCGGCCACGATCTCGCCGACCTCTCCGCGGCCCGGCGGTGGACCGAAGCGCGGCTCGCGAGCCTCGGCGAAGCGCACCGCGTCGACACCATGCTGGTCGTCGGGGAGCTGCTCGACAACGCCTACCACCACGCGACCGGGCCGATCCGGCTGCGGCTCCACCAGGTCCAGGACCCGTGCGAGGTCACGGTGGCCGTCGCCGATCACGGCGACGGCGTGCCCCACCTGCGCACCCCGGCCCACGACGGCGGCCGCGGGCTGGTGCTGGTCGACCGGATCTGCCGGGACTGGGGAGTGGACGACGACGAGGACGGCAAGACCGTCTGGGGCCGGGTCCCCTGCACGGAAGCCTGACCGGCCGGTGTCACGCGTCCGAGGTTCGACGACCGCGGCTCGGTAGTGCGCCGGCTACCGGTGCGCGACGGTCAGCAGTCCGGCGCCGGCTCGGTCAGCCGCGGCAGCAACGCCAGCCACGAGAGCGCCTCGGCGACGTCGCGGTACACCGGCAGCACCCGCTCCAGCCCCAGCGCGGTCAGCGGGCGCAACACCGAACGCTGCTCGGTGACGATCACGAACGCGACGCCGGCGGCGTGCGCGTCGGCGGCGGCCTTCACCAGCACGGTCAGCGCTCGCGCCGCGCAGAAGGTGACCGCCGCGGCGTCGACCACGAGCACCGGCGGCCGGAGGGCGAGCTCGCGGTCGAGCGACTCGGCGAGCGCGTCGACGACGGAGGCGTCGAGCTCACCGGCCACGGCCAGCACCGTGGCCTCGGCCGAGGTCGACACGTCGAACGGCGTCACCGACGCGAACGTGCCGCGATGACGAGGCGGCGGAACAGCGGGCATGACGGGTGGCCTCCTTCTTCACCGTGAGGCCAAACCGCGGCGTGCACCAGTCCAGTCCCACGCCGGCCCCGGACGGGGATCACGGGTGTGGGGTGCGGCGGCTCCCGGTTGAACCGCTGCACCCACGACGGTACAACCGATTCACAATCGATGCAGTACCCGGGCCCCGTTCGCCGATCCCGCACGCGACGCACTCAGCCGGCGTTCATGCAACGGTTCTGCGACGACTCAGCCCTTGAACTGCGACGCGAGCAGCGCGACGGTTCGCGGCGGATCCCTCAGGACACGTCGTCGTCGGACGCGGAGAGCCGTCCGGCGACGTGGTCGCGGAGCCGGCCCAGTGTGTCGAGCAGAGCGTTTCGTTCGGAGTCACCGAGGATGCCGAAGGTGTGTTCGGCGTGCGCGTCGTGCAGCGCCTTGATCTCGGCGAGGTGTTCGCGGCCCTTCGCGGTGATCTCGAGCCGGGTCGACCGGCGGTCGCCGGGGTCGCCGTAGCGGCGTAACAGTCCTTCGGCCTCCAGACCGTCCACCAGGGATGTGATGGACCGGCCGGTGACGCCGAGCCGGTCCTTGAGCTCGCCCATCCGCGGCGCGCCGGCTTCGTCGACGGCGAGCATCAGCAGCACCCGGGACGTCGACCAGCCGCGTTGCTGGTAGGGCTGCCCGGCGAACCGCCGCAGCGCGTGGGTGGTGCGCATGAGCGCGTCGGCCAGTTGCGCGCCCGACGGCGGCGGACCTGCTTTCTCGCTTGACACGCGCCCAGGGTACCCGCAAACCTCATATAAGAAATTGACACTATCCGGGTTGAAACTGCTTCTGGAGCGTGGATGGGCATCGCCGGATCGAGCACGAGTGTGTGGCAGAGCCGCAACTACCGGCTGCAGATCGCCGGCGCGGTCATCTCGGCGCTGGGCACGGCCGCAGCGCCGGTCGCGATGGCGTTCGCGATCATCTACGCGGGCGGCTCGGGCACGGCGGTGGGCCTGGTGTCCGCGGCGGGCACGATGCCGGCGGTGCTGTTCTTCGCGATCGGCGGCGTGGTGGCCGACCGGCTGCCGCGGCACCTGGTCATCGTGGCCGCGAACCTGGTCAGCGCGGTCGCGCAGGCCCTGTTCGCGCTGGTGGTCTTCCTGGAGTCGGTGAAGGTCTGGCAGCTGGTGATCTTCGCCGCCGGCAACGGCCTCGCCATCGCCTTCCGCATCCCCGCCACCGAGGGCCTGCTGATGCGCAGCGTGGACATGTCGAACGCGAGCAAGGCGTTCGCGATCTTCCGGACCGGCCTCAACGGCGCGCAGGTCGCCGGCGCCGCGCTCGGCGGTGTGCTGGTCGCGGGCTTCGGCCCGGGCTGGGTGCTGGCCCTCGACTCGGCCACTTTCCTCCTCGCCTCCGGGTTCGGGGTGATGATGAAGGTCGAGGGCAACCTGCGTAAGCGCACGGGCCTGAGCACCGAGCTGCGCGAAGGCTGGACCGAGTTCGCCGGCCGGCGGTGGCTGTGGAGCGTGGTGGGGCAGTTCGCCGTCGTCAACGCCCTCGGCGTCGGCGCGTTCGCCGTCCTCGGCGCGCTGGCCTCCAACGCGAAGTTCAACGGGGCGGCGGACTGGGGCTTCATTCTTTCGTGTGACGCGGTCGGCATGATCCTCGGCGGGCTGCTGATGGTGCGGCTGCGGCCGCAGCGCCTGCTGGTGTCCGGCACGTCCGCGGCGCTGCTGCTGGCGCTGCTGCTGGCGCTGCCGTTGGCCGCGTTCGCGGCCGACGCGCCGCTGCTGGTGATCTGCGCGGCATCGCTGCTGGCCGGGGTCGGCGGGGAGATCTTCAGCGTCAACTGGATGACGACGCTGCGGCAGGAAATCCCGCACGACAAGTTCTCCCGCGTCGCGGCGTACGAAGCACTGGGCTCCTTCGGGCTCACCCCGCTGGGAGCGGCCGCCGCCGGCCCGGCGGCGGACAAGATCGGCCTGGACCGCACGCTGTGGTTCGCGGCCGGCGCCATCGCGGCCGCGACGGCCGCGGTCCTCGCCGTCCCCGACGTGCGCCGGGTCCGGCGCTCAGCGGACGAAGACGGATGACTGTCCTTTCGCGACAGTCATCGGCGCCCGCTCACAGGGCGTCGAGCGGGATGGCCTCCGCCATGGCCCGGTAGCCCGCGTCACCCGGGTGCAGGTGGTCGCCGGAGTCGTAGGCCGCCAGCATCGACTCCGGGTCCGCCGGGTCGCGGACCGCCGCGTCGAAGTCGACCCAGCCGTCGAACACCCCGGTGCTCGTGCGGATGAAGGTGTTCACCTGATCCCGGGCCGCCAGGTGCGCGTCGTTGCTGCACGAGCAGCCCTTGATCGGCGTCAGCGTGGCGGCCAGCACCCGGATGTGGGCCGCGTGCAGCTCCGTGGCGATCTGCCTCAGGCCGGTGATGACGTCGTCGGCGCTCGCGTCGCTGTTGATGTCGTTGATGCCCTCCAGCACGATCGCGGTGCGCGCCCCGGGCTGGCCGATCAGGTCGTGGTTGAGCCGGGCGAGGCCGCTCACGCCGGCCGTGCGGCCGTCCGGGAAGCCGCTGAACGCGTCCTGCAGGATGCGGTTGCCCGCGATGCCCTCGTCGACCACCCCGGGGGTGCCGGCCTGGCCACCGGCGAGCAGGCGCCGGGCCAGGAAGTTCGGCCAGCGGCTGTTGGTGTTCGGGGTCGACGAGTAGCCGTCGGTGATCGAATCGCCGAAGGCGACGACCGTGCCGGCGGTGTCGGCGTCCGCGACGTCGATGCCGGCGAGGATCGTCCAGAAACCGAACGTCCCCGCTGACGGGAAGTCGCCGGTGTCGGCGGTGTGGTCGCCGGTGCCGTCCGCGGTGGTGTACATGTCCTGCAGCCCGACGCTGTGCGCGGGCGCGTTCGTCACGGTCCCCTTCAGGTACAGGCTCACCAGGAGATCGGCGTCCGCGGGCACCGCGAAGGGCAGCGGGTCACTGACGGCCTGGCCGCCCGCCGGCAGCGCCGCCTCCGGCTGCCCGCCGAACGTCAGGGTGACCGGCGTGCTCACCGGCGTCGCGCCCGCCTGCCGCACCGCGACCGTGGCGTGGCCGACGACCAGCGGGCCGGGATCGTAGGCGTTGTCCAGCCGGACGCGCACCTGCGAGCCGCCGCGGCTGGTGTGCTCGACCATGCGCAACGTCCGCTCGGGCCACGGCCCCGCGGCGAGACCGTCGTCGGTCGCCGCGGCCCACGTTCCCGCCCACGGTCCGGCCGCGGGCCGCACGCCGAGGGCGAACACGTGCAGGGCCGCGCCCGAGCCGATCGTGGGCAGCGTGACGGCGGTGGCCGAGGCGCCCGGGTCGAGCGGGACCGACACCGTGTACAGCTTGGCGGAGAAGGCGTTCGGCCCGCTCGGGGTGTTCCACCGCGGGAACGACACGGTCATCCGGTCACCCGGCCCGAAGTACCAGTCGGGCGCGCCGAGCCGGAAGGTCTGGACGTGCCCGTCCGCGTAGTCGATCGTCCCGGTCCCGCTGGACGCCGTGCCCGTGCTCGTCACCAGGAACGACAGCGCCGCACCGGCGAAGGAGCCTTCGATCCGCTGCCCGGCGGCGACGACGTTGTCGGGTGCGCCCGGGCTGTACGCGGGCAGCGCCAGCGGTGCGCCGTCGACGGTGATCGTGCGGCCGGGAGCCCAGCCCGCCGCGGCCAGGTCTTCGGCGACGAGACTGTGCCCGCTCCCGTCGAGGTCCGCCGCGCCCGGTTGGGCGGCCGTGCTGACCCCGACGTTGTCGAAGGCGGCGGCAAGACCCGGGTAGCTGACGGCCGCGCCGGCCGCGCCGACCGGGGTGACGAGACCGGCGGCCACCAAGGCGGCCAAGAGGATTCGCTTCACAAGCACTCCCAGTCAGTCGCAGTGGCGGGCGGTGAACGTCCAGGTGCCGGAGCCCACGGAGTACCGGTTCGCCCCCGGCAACGGCGTCGCACCCGGAGGCGCCGTCACGCCCGTACCGGGGACCGTCACCGTGCCGGTTGTGTTGGCGGGCACGGTGACGGTCAGGTCGAGCCGGCACCCGGACTGCGTCCAGGCCGAGGAGACCGGGCCGCGGACCGTGTCGATCGACGCCGACACGTGCCCGAGCCCGGCGGGAACCTGCGGCGCGAACGCGATCGCGGAGTAGCCGGGCGCGGCCGGGGTGATCCCGGCGAACTGCGTGTACAGCGCGGCGTTGACCCCCGCGAACATCGCGTGGTCGTGGGTTTCCATGCCGGACTGGTACGTCCATTGTTCCCACGGCGTCGTCGCGCCCCGGCTGATCTCGTAGCCGAACCCGGGGTAGGTCTTCTGGTCGAGCACCGTCAGCGCGACGTCGATCCGGCCGGCCCGGGCGAGCGCCTCGGGCAGGTACCGGGTGCCGAAGATGCCGGTGTCGAGGTGGCCGCCGTTCTTCGTCAGGATCGTGTCGGCGAGCTGCGCGCCGACGGCGGCGACCTTGTCCGGCGGCACGATGCCGAAGGCGAGCGGCAGGATGCTGGTCGTCTGGCGACCGTCGCCGTAGGTGGTGCCGGCCGCGTTGAGGAAGTGCGCGTTGAACGCGTCGGCGATCGACGTCGCCAATCCGGCGAAGTGGGCCGCGTCCGCGGTGTTCCCCAGTGCCCGCGCGGCTTTCGCGACGTCGCCGGCCTGCCGGAACGACAAGGCCGTGTTGACGATCGACCGCTCGCTGAAGCAGTCGCCCGCCGACGGGTTTCCCTGGCCGCCGTTGGCGTTCGGGCCGCGGTCGGGCGGGCACCAGTCGCCGAACCCGCGGTCGTCCGGCCAGATGCGGCCGGGGTAGGCGGCCGCGTTGGTGTCCACGAACGCCTTCATCTTGGGGTAGACCGCGGCGAGGCGGCCGAGGTCGCCGTACTGCTCGTAGAGCGACCAGGCGAGCTCGACCGAGCCGCCGCCCATGTCCGGCAGCTGGGCGTTGCCCGCGTCGCTGGGCAGCGCGGTGCCGGGTGGCAGGTCGAGCAGGTACTTGCCGTAGAAGCCGTCCATGCCGAAGTCGAGGACGGACGCGCCGTGGTAGGCCTGCACGTCCATGCCCGGCGGCGTCCGCTCGTCGCGGACCGGGTTGTCGGTGGGCAGGCTCATCGAGTTGTTCAGCACGGCGCGCCGGTTGTTCGCCCAGATCGTGTTCAGCAGCGGATCGGACGTCTCGACGTGCCCGGTCGCGGCGACGTCGGCGTGCGCGACGCGGCCGGTGACGCTGCCGAGGTCCGGCGTGCCCGGGAAGCCGGTGAGTTCGAGGTAGCGGAAGCCGTGGTAGGTGAACCGCGGCTCGTAGACCTGGGTCCCCGCGGCGGATCCGAGGGTGTAGGAGTCGGTCGACGCGGCGTTCCGGTTGGTGGCCGTGTCGAGCATCCCGTCGGCGCCGACCTCCTCCGCGGTGCGCATCCGCACGGTCGTCCCGGCCGGCCCGGCGACGCGGAGCTGCGCCCAGCCCGCGAAGTTCTGCCCGAAGTCGTAGACGTGGATGCCCGGGCGGGGCTGCTTCACCGACACCGCGCGCAGGGTCTGGACCACGCGGATCGGCGGCGCCGTGGTGGCGGTCAGGGTCGCGCCGGGCGCCGGGACCGTGCGCACCGCGTGCCAGGACGCGTCGTCGAAGCCGGGACGGTCCCAGCCGTTCTGCTGGAGACGCGCGTCGTAGCTCTCCCCCGCGTAGAGGTCGTTGGCCGTCACGGGGCTGTCGGACCACCGCCACGTGTCGTCGGTCGTGACGGTCCGGCGCGTCCCGTCGGTGAAGGTGACGTCGAGCGCGAGGATGCCCTGTTTCGGCCCCGTCCAGCGGAAGCCGTACTGGCTGAACCGCGGGCCGTACCCGTTGCCGAGCCACAGGCCCACGGCGTTGCGCCCGGCGTGGACCTGCTGGGTGACGTCGAAGGAGTCGTAGAGGTCGCGCTGGTCGTACGGCGTGCTCGCGGGCGAGAGGACCTGGTCCCCGGTCTTCTCCCCGTTGAGGTGGAGTTCGTAGAACCCGAGGCCGTAGACGTACGCGCGCGCCGCGGCGACCGGCTTGTCCAGGACGAACTCGTGGCGCAGCAACGGCGCGTCCGGCGACTGGGCCAGCAGCACCGGATCACCTCGCGGCTCCAGCTGGCCGTCGGTGATGGTGGCGCCGGGAAACCGCGGGTCCGGGTCGGCGGTGAAGTCGTCGGAGAACAGCGGCGAGCCGTCGGGCGCGCGCACGACGATGGTGTCGTAGCGGGCGACCTCGGCCGTGCCCTGGCTGACGGAGGTCCGGAAGCCGAGGGTGCCGGTGGTCACCGCGCCGACGGTGCGGGAGTCGACCTGCGTGCCGTCGATCGAGGTGACCACGGTGTCGCCGCGGGCGTCGAGACGCAGGTGGTGCGGCGCGGTCGCGGTGGCCGGGGTGATGACCGGCGCGAGGTCGACCTCGCCGAGGAGGCTGAAGGCGCCGTGGCTCTTCACGTGCGGCCGCAGCAGCACCTTGCCCGGCGTCGTGGCCGCGTTGATCTGCCACATCAGGAAGTCGTCGGCGTCGGCGGCGCGGAAGAGGACACTCGCGGCGCCCGCCTTGATCGTGAAGTCGAGGTCGAGGGAGAAGTCCTGCCAGGCGTAGGCCCTTCCCGCGTCCGGGCTGATCCAGGCGGCGCTCCCCCAGTCCGCCGGCCCGGTCTCCCACCACGCGGGCACGGCCGGTTTTGTCACCCCGCCCCGGGAATCCCACACTTCGACGGTCCAGTAGCTCCGCTTCCCGGCCGCGCCGGCCGGACCGCGGTAGGGCACGGAAACCGAGTCGCCGCTCACGACCTTCCCGCTGTCCCAGACGTCGGCCCGGTTCTGCGCGAGCAGGCCGGGCGTGCCGGCGACGAGGATCCGGTAGGCCGTCTGCCGGGCATCGGGCCGGGTGGACCGCAGCTTCCAGCTCAGGGCCGGCGGGCCGGACGTGGCCAGCGGGTTGACAACGTTGTCGGCACGCAGGTCGTAGGCCTCGATGCCCGCGCCGCGGTCCCCCGCGAGCGCGGAGGTGTCCACGAAGAGCGTCGAAAGCAAGGCGCACAGGAAAACGAGCGCGACTCGTGCGGGGTGACCGGACATGGACGCTCCACTCGCGGCCGCAACCGGCCGACGTCAAATCTTCGCTGATTTGAAACGTTTCAAGTTATCTTATCACCGCACCTGTGACGCAGACAACCGAAACTCGCCGGGATCGCCCTGGTGGCGGCTCGCCTTCGAGGCGAGCCGCCACCGGCGAGTCAGCCCTCGGCGGTCAGCTCGAGCAGCCGGCCGGTGAGGTCGAGGTGCTCGTCCACGCTTCCGGTCAGGTAGCTGATGTCGATGAACGTGTGGTCCGGCTCGAGGAGCGCGACGATCTTCACCACCGACTCGGCGATGTCCTCCGGCTTGGTCCCGGGTGCGGCGTTCACGCGCAGCGCCACACCCAGGGCCCGCGGGTCGCGCCCGGCCTGCTCGGCGTCGGCCCGGATCTTGGCGAGGGTCGAGGTGAGCACGTCCGCGGGGAACGCCTCGGGCACCGACCAGACCGGCAGCCAGCCGTCGGCCCGCTCGGCGACCCGGCGCAGCGACTTCTCGCCGAACCCGGCCAGGTGAATCGGCGGCTTCCGGACGGGCTTGAGGCCGACGTGCGACTCCGCGATCCTGTAGCCGACACCTTCGTGGGACACGATGTCCTTGCTCCACCAGGTGTCGAGCAGGTCGAGCAGGTCGTCGAGCCGCTTGCCGCGCTCGGACATCGGGATGCCGACGGCGTCGTACTCGTCGGGCGACCAGCCGATGCCCAGCCCGGGCAGCAGCCGGCCGCCGCTGGCGACGTCGATGCTGGTCAGCAGCCGCGCGAAGTTGGCGGGCTGGTACTGCGTGGCGTTGATGGTGCTGGAACCGAGGATCGCGGTCTCGGTCACCGCCGCGGCGACGGCCAGCGCGGTGAACGGGTCCTGGGCGGTCCGGAACTCCTCGGGCATGGTCTCGTAACCCGGGTACGGCACCACCGGGCGGACCGGCGACAACAGCCGGTCGCCGACCCAGAGGCTCGCCGCCCCGGCCTGTTCGGCCGCACGCGCGTACCGCGCGATCCCGCCGGGCGTGGCCGCCGCCTTGCCGAACACCGGAAGGCTGAAACCAATGCGCATCAATGACTCCCCTGGAGAACGAACGGATCATGGAGGTCCTGATGCCACTACTACTCGCATCTGGTTGCTCGTTCAAGTATCTCGGGCGTCAATCCGGTGGGCGGCGGCCGCGAAACCGGAGATGGATTCGACAGGTTCCCGCTGCCGGTGCGGCTCCCCGCGGGACACCGGCGCGTCAGCGGTCGAGGCCCGGCTGGTTCCGCAGCTGCCGGCGGGACGTGATGCCGAGCTTGCGAAAGATGTTGCGCAAGTGGGCGTCGACGGTGCGGGGGCTGAGGAACAGCTGCGCGGCGATCTCGTTGGACGTCGCGCCGGTGGCGGCCATGCGCGCGATGTGCGTCTCCTGCATGGTGAGCTGGTCGGCCGTGCGCGCCGACCGGGCCCGGGCCGTTTCGCCGGTGGCGCGCAGCTCCTTCGCCGCGCGCTCGGCGAACGCCTCGAGCCCGGCACCCGACAGGAGTTCGTGGGCGGTGCGCAGGTGCTCGCGGCAGTCGCGCCGGCGGCCTTCGCGGCGCAGCCACTCCCCGTACAGGAGATGGGCGCGCGCCCGGTACGGGAGCAGCGGGCTCTCCCGCAGGCACTCGACGGCCTGGCGGTAGTGGTCCTCCACGCCGGTCACCACGCCCCGGGCGTACGCCGCGATGCCGAGGCCCGTGCCGGTTCCGCTGGCCTCGGTGCGTTCGGTCAACGACGCCAGGGCGGCGGCGGCTTCGCCGGGCTCACCGGCCCGGACGGCCGCCTCCACGAGCTCGGGCAGGGTCGCGCCGGCGAGGGAGAGGTCGCCGTGCGCGGTGGCTTGCCGGGCGGCGGCCAGCGCGGCCGGGTAGTCGGCCAACCCGTTGTGCAGCACGGCCGACGCCCAGTGCACGTTGGCGACCAGCTGCCCCGCGCCGCGGGCGGTCGCGGTCGCCGTGGCGGCTTCGAACAGCTGAAGGGCTTCGTCGCGGCGGCCGCGCATCGCCGCGAGGTGCAGCCGCGGGTACAGCATCGGCGGCCCGCCGACCGCGTCGGCGATCGCCTCCTCCTCGACGATGGCCGCGATCGCCGGCCCGAAGTCGCCGGTCAGCGCGCCCTGCGAGGCCACCTGGGCGAGGCCGAGCCGCAGGACGAGCGGCGAGCCCGACTCGCGGCCGGTCTTCACGAGCCACTCGGTGATCGCCGTCTGGGTGTGCGGATCCCACATCTCCGACGCGAGCATGGTCGCCAGCGCCGGACGCCGGGTCCACATCGGAGTCTCCTCGTCGTCGAATACCTTGCGCAGCAAGGGAACTGCCGCCCGATGGTCTCCTTCGGCCACGAGCGTCAGTACGTCGAGCAGGTCCGGCGACCGCGGCACGGGCCCGGCGGACCGGGCCGCGGCCAGGACGGTGTCCAGCACGCCGCCGGGCCGGCCGACGAGCAGACCCATCTCGACCGCGTCCAGGAAGCACTCGCGCGACCGCTCCGGATCCAGGTCCGCGAGCCGCCGCGCGGCCCGCACCATGAACATCGGGCCGTCGCCGTCGTGGTGCCGCTGGAAGGCGACCTGACCGCGGAGGAGATCGACCTGCGCGTGCCGGACCTCGTCCAGCGCCGCGGGTTCGACGACCGCGAGGAGCTCCGCCGCCGCGTCGGGAGCGCCGGCGTCGAGTGCGGCCCGCGCCGCCACGATCGTCCGTTCGAGCCGCTTCCCGGCGTCCAGCGACAGCGCGGCCGCGCGCTCCAGGAAGGCCGCTGCGGCCACCACACCGCCCCGGGACCGGGCCCGCGACGCGCACCGTTCCAGCTCGGCGGCGACGTCGTCGTCGGGACCGGCGCAGGCCTGGGCGCGGTGCCAGGCCCGCCGGTCCGGGTCCCCGGCCGGGTCGGTGACCTCGGCCAGCGCCCGGTGGGCCGCGTACCGCCGGCTCGCCTCGGCGGCCTGGTAGACCGCCGAGCGCGCCAGCGGGTGGCAGAAGCGGACGCGGGTGGCGAACTCGACCAGCCCGGTGGCGGCCGCGGCCTCGCCGGCGGCCGGGACGTCGATGTCCAGCAGCCGCGCGGCCGGCCACAACAGCCCCGGATCGCCGGTCGGGTCGGCACTCGCGAGGGTGAGCAGCAGCCGGGCGCCGGCGGGCAGGTCCGCCAGCCGGGCCTGGAACCCGCGTTCGATCCGGGACGGCACGGACGACGCGTCCGGCGAAGGGAACCCGTCCGACGTCGAGAGTTCGAGCAACGCCAACGGGTTCCCGCGCGCTTCGGCCAGCAGCCGGGCGCGCACCCGCTCGTCGAGCGTCACGTGGCTCTGCGCCGCCAGCAGCTCCCGCGCCTCGGTGTCGGCCAGCCCGCCGACGACGGCCCCCGGCAGTTCGGCCAGCTCGCTCGTGCCCGGCAACCGGACCGCGAACACCATCGCGACCGGCTCGGCGCTGACGCGGCGGGCGAGGAAAGCCAGCGCCTTCGACGACGCCGAGTCCAGCCACTGCGCGTCGTCGACCACGCACAGCAGCGGACGCTCCCCCGCCGCGGCCGCCAGCAGCGCCAACGTCGCCAGGCCGACGCGCAACAGGTCCGGGACGCCGTCGGCGAGCCCGAACGCGACGCGCAGGGCGTCGCGGTGCCGATCAGGCAGGTCGGCGAGCCGCGCCAGCACCGGCACGCACAACTGGTGCAGGGCGGCGAACGGCAGCTCCGACTCGAACTCCGCCCCGCAGGCCCGCACGACCCGGAAGCCGGCCGCCTGCCCGGCGTACTCCAGCAACGCGCTCTTGCCGATCCCCGCCTCACCGCGGAAAACGAGCGCCCCGCCCGCGCCCGCCCGCGCGGCGGTCGTCAGCTCGTCGATCCGCCGGATCTCGGCGCGCCGGCCGAAGAGCGGTCCACGGGAGTCCACCGGCGTCCGCATCCCCCGGATGCTAGCGGGGCCGGGGGCCGCAGGCGACGCGGTCACCGAACCTCGCGCCACGTTACCTAGGTGATTCCCGCCGACGCGAACGAACGCCCTCCGGTGCGACCGTGGACATCCGTCCAGCACCCAGGAGGAACCCATGACCACCACGGACACCACGCCCGGCACCCGCGGCACGACGTCGCCCCGGGACCTGATCGGGCGCGGGCTGCTCGCCGTCGCCGCGCTCGCCACCGTCGGCGCGGCCATCCGCGGAATGGTGTACGTCGGCCGGGTGGCCGACGACCGGATCTGGATCGAAAACTGGCGCATGACCGCGTTCTGGCTTGTCGCGGGCCTGTTCGCGCTGCTCGCCTGGAAACCGCGGGCGCAGCGGGGGGTGTGGGAGGTGCTCTTCGCGCAGAAGTCCGTGCTCGTCGTCATCGCCGTGGTGCTGGGTGACGTGCCCGAAGCCGGCGAGGCCGGTTACGTCGACTTCGGCCTCGTCGTGATCCTCGTGGCTTCCTACTTCCTGTGCCGCGGCTGGCAGGGCTGGCGAAGCACGGAAAAGCGCTGAATCCGCTCAGTCCAGGTGCGCCAGATCGGGCCAGAGCTGCGCCCAGGTGCCGTGCGGCTGCCGGCACAGGTACATCGCCGCGCCCTGCCGGGTCTCTTCGTCCGACAGCCCGTCCGGCAGGGTGAGCGGCGCGATCTCGGTGACCTGGGACCAGAACCGGCGCAGGTACTCGGGGGTGAACTCGCCGACGCACAACACGGTGTCGTCACCGCCCGGCGGCGGACCCCAGAACCCGTAGGCGTTGTGGCCGCTGCCGACCGGGTTGTGCAGGCCCTCGGCCGGGCCGAGAAGGCTCAGCGCGCCGGCTTCGCCGTAGTTGCCGGTGAAGATCACCGTGCCGGCCGGGTACCGGTCCGCGACCGAGACGATCTGGCGCACGTACTCGGGCCAGCCGTAGGTCTCCATCACCGTGCTGCTCAAGCCGATGCTGTTCGTGACCTTCGGCGGGAACACGGGCAGCCCGACGACGATCGCGAAGACGGCCGTGGCGGCGATCGCGATGGGCCACGACCGCCGGCCGTCGCGGGTGTCCGCCTCCGCCACCCGCACCGCGCCGGCCGCGAACAGGCCGGGCAGCATCGGGGCGGCGTAGTAGGACTTGCCCGAGGTGACGGCGATGAACACCACCGCGGTGATCGCGACCACGAGCAGCCACCGGTGCGGGCGGCCGGCCACGGCGCACAGCCGGCGCACGCCGATGACACCCAGGACGAGCAGCGGCGGGCCGGTCAGCAGCACCAGCAGTTCGGGTACCTGGGTGAGCGCGTTGCCCGCCCGGCCGGACAGCACCCCGGCCATCCGCACGGCCGGCCACGGCCAGCCGTAGGAGGCGTTCCACAGGATGTTCGGCAGCGCGATCAGCAACGCCGTCACCGCGGCCAGCCACGGCCCCGGCGTGCGCAGTACCGCGCGCCGGGTGACGACGAGGCCGAGCGCGATGCCGACGAGCAGCGCGGCGATCGTGTCCTTGTTCTCCAGGCCCAGCCCGGCGAGCAGGCCCGCGAGCAGCCACGCCGGGATCGTGCCCAGCCGCAGCGCCCGCGCCGTCGCGACCAGCACGGCGAGCCAGCACACCTGGTCGACGACGGTGGTGCCGAACAGCACCGAGGCGGCCACGAACGCCGGGCAGGCCGCCACCGCGGCGGCCGTGATGAGCTGCGCCCGGCGCCGTCCGCCGAGCTCGGCGGCGAGCTTCGCGGCCAGCAGCACACATCCGACCTCGGCCGCGACGGCCAGGATCCGCAGCGGCAGCACACCGCCGGGCGACGCGGCGGCCAGCCGCGCGAGCGCCGGGGTCAGCGGCGGCTGGTCGACGTAACCCCAGGCCGGGTGGCGGCCGGTGAGCACGTAGTAGAACTCGTCGCGGTGCCAGCCGTAGCGGGCCGCCACCGCCAGGTGGATCACCGCGACCACACCGGCGATCAGCAGGACCGGCCGCCACACCACGCCGGTTCCGGTTTCCCCGGTGTCCTCAACCTTCTGTGTCATCGTCATTTCCCCCAGGAGGTGGTGCCGGCAGGAACGCCGCCAGCAGCAGGTGGCGCACGGTGCGCCGGCAGTCGTCGTCCCCGAGCATCAGCGAGTCCGGGTCGCCGTGCCGGTGCCAGGCGAACCAGGCGACGGATTCGACGAGGAACCGCGCCGAGGTCGGCACGTCCGGGACCGGGCGCAGGTGCCCGGACCTGATCCGCCGCCGCAGGTAGTCGCCGAGCCGGTCCAGAACGACCCGCCGGCCACGCACGAAGTGCAGTTCGGCGAGCTCCGGGATGTCCCGCGCGCAGCTTTCGACCAGCGCGAGCAACCCCTGGTGGCCTTCGATGTACGCGTACAGCTCGTCGATGATCCCGCCGAGCTCCTCGGCGACCGGTCCGGTGCGCCGGCCGAGGGCGGCGTCCAGGGCCGGGAACCCGGCCGACGCCACCGACCGCGCGTCGATCCCGGCGATCCCCGCCTGCCCCGGCGAGGTCACCGGAATGCTCAGCCCGGCCAGCGTCTCCGGCTCGGCCAGGTGCAGGAAAGCCAGATACAGCAAGGCTTCCTTACTGTCCACATAGGTGTAGAGCGCACCGTGGCTCAGACCGAGCGCGGCGGCCACGTCGGAGATCCCGGCCGCTTTGTAGCCCTTGCCGGTGAACACCCGCGCCGCGGCTGCCGCGATCTCACCCAACGGCCGCGGCTGTACCCGTCCACGCATGCGGTGAGTATTGACTGAGCGAGTCAGTCAGTCAAGGGTCCGTCCTGCTCCCCCTCCCAGGTCGCGGCAAAGACGGACCTGTCACGCAGGGCACGCAGGGCTGGAACGCTGTCTCGGCGTGCTTGCGGTCCGGGAAGACCCGGTGGACCACCGCACGGCCGGCTTGTGGCGGACCTTCGTGTAGCCCACCAGGACCTGGGTGTCCCCGCGGACTGTCGCTCGGTTTACACCTCGATGTGCGAGCCCATCACGACGGTGCGGTCGCGGGGCAGCGCGAACTGCTCGGCCGCGTCCGCGGTGATGTACGACGTGGCGATGAACAGCCGCTTGCGCCAGCCTGCCATGGTCGGCTCCTTGCCGAGCTGCAGCTCGATCTTCGACAGGAAGTAGGACGCGTCGTCCACCTGGAGCCGGCCCTCCGTCTCCGCCGGTTCGAGGGACCGCAGCGCGGCGGGGACGTCCGGGCGCTCCATGTACCCGAACCGGGCGCTGACGTGGGTGATGCCGTCGTGGGCGTGGCCGAGGTCGTCGACGACGGTGCGCTCGTCCTCCGGCACCCGGGGCACCGGCTCCGTCTCGATCGACACGATCACGACGTGCTCGTGGCGGACGTGGTTGTGCTCCGCGTTGGCCCGCATCGCCAGCGGCGCGGTCACCTTGCCGCGGTTGAGGAAGACGGCCGTGCCGGGCACGCGCTGCGTGGCGGGCTTGTTGTTCTCCAGGTCGTCGATGAACTCGCGCAGCGAGCCCTCGTGCTGTTCGCGTTCCGCGGTGACGATCTGGCGGCCCCGCTGCCAGGTGATCATCACGGTGAACACGGTGAGGGCGATCAGCAGCGGCAGCCACGCGCCGTGGACCAGCTTGGTCAGGTTGGCCGCGACGAACAGCAGGTCCACCGAGAGCAGCACGGTCGCGCCGACGCCGATCAGCCACTTCGGCGTGCCCCACTTCACCCGCGCGACGTAGAAGAACAGCAGGGTCATGATGGTGATCGTGCCGGTCACCGCCATGCCGAACGCGTAGGCCAGCGCCGCCGAACTGCGGAACGCGAACACCAGCGTCAGCACCGAGACCAGCAGCAGCCAGTTGATCCACGGGACGTAGATCTGGCCGATCTCCGACTCCGAGGTGTGCCGGATCCGCAACCGGGGCAGGTACCCGAGCCGGGCGGCCTGCGCCGTGACCGAGTACGCGCCGGTGATGACCGCCTGGGACGCGATCACGGTCGCCGCGGTGGCCAGCAGCACCAGCGGCAGCCGCGCCCAGCCGGGCACGAGCAGGAAGAACGGGCTGGCGACGTTGGCCTGGTCCTTGAGGATCAGCGCGCCCTGCCCGAGGTAGCTGAGCACGCACGCGGGGAGCACCAGGAACAGCCAGCCGCGGGTGATCGCCCGCCGGCCGAAGTGGCCCATGTCGGCGTACAGCGCCTCGGCGCCGGTGACCGACAGCACGATCGCGGCCAGCGCGAAGAACGCGATCCCGAAGTGGCCGGCCAGGAAGCCCAGCGCGTACGTCGGCAGGAGCGCCTTCAGGATCTCCGGGTTACCGGCGATGCCGCCGATGCCGAACACCCCGATCGTGACGAACCAGAGGATCATCACCGGCCCGAACAGCCGCCCGACGGTCGCGGTTCCCTTGCGCTGGAACAAGAACAGCACCACGATGATGACCGCGGTGATCGGCACGACCAGCTCGTCGAACGAAGGCTGCACGATTTTGAGCCCCTCGACCGCGGACAGCACCGAGATCGCCGGGGTGATCATGCTGTCGCCGAAGAACAGCGACGCGCCGAAGATGCCCACGCCGGACAGCACCAGCGCGGTCCGGGCGCCGCGCTGGCCGCTCCAGCGCCGCAGCTGCGTGATGAGGGCCATGATGCCGCCCTCGCCGTCGTTGTCGGCGCGCATGGCCAGCAGCACGTAGGTGACCGTGACGATGATCATCACCGACCAGAAGATCAGCGAGACGACGCCGAACACGTTGTCCGTGCTGACCGGGACGGGGTGCGGGTCGCTGGGGCTGAACACCGTCTGCAGGGTGTAGATCGGGCTGGTCCCGATGTCGCCGAACACCACGCCCAGGGCGCCGACGACCACCGCGAGCCGCACGGTCTCGCGCCGGGCCGGCGCCGGGGCCACCGGATCGGCGGCCGGGTTCTGATCAGCCATGACGTTCCCCTCCGAGCAGGCAGCCAGGACCCTCGTCGCCCGGTGCACCGTGCCGGACCCTACCGACACCCGCGCCGCGCCCGGTCCGCCCGGCCCGCGACGCGCCGACCGGGCCTGCCCGCCGGCGACCTCCCCTCCGCCGGCTGGTACGCCTCTTGGACGGCGACACCCGTCGATCGCCCCGGCCGTCGCCCTCACCGGGCCGGCCCCGCGCCGCCCGGGCCGCGGCGGCCCGTCCCGTGCCGGCCACAGTGGACGGTCGGACCGCCCGGCCTACGACGACGGCATCCGGGTACGCAAGACCACGCACCGGCCGTGAGGCCGGGATTCAGGCGCTCGGCACCACCGGAGAAGCGCGCCGGAACTCGCTCGGGTTGGCGCCGCGGACCCGCTTGAACGCCGCGCTGAACCCGAACGGATCGGCGTACCCCACCGCGCGGGCGACGTCGGCGACGGTGGCCGTCTCCCGCTCGATCAGCAGGTCGGCCGCGAGCGTCATGCGCCAGCGCGTCAGGTACGTCAGCGGTGGTTCGCCGACCAGCTCGGCGAAGCGCTTGGCCAGCGTCGACCGGGAGACGCCGGTCCGGCCGGCCAGCGCGGCGACCGTCCAGGGCGCCGCCGGTTCGGCGTGCAGCAGGCGCAGCGCGTCGCCGACCACCGGGTCGCGCTGGGCGGCCCACCAGGCCGGGGCTTCGCCGCCGGGCCGGTCGAACCACTCGCGCAGCGTGCAGACGAGCATCCAGTCCAGCAGCCGGTCGAGCACCACCTGCTGGCCCGGCGCGTCCACGGCGACCTCGGCGGCGAGGTGGTCCAGCACGGCGTCCCCGGTGCCCCCGCTGTCCGCGCGCAGCACGACGGGCAGCGCCTCCAGCAGCCGGCGGCTGATCTCGCCGCGCACCGGGTACGCGCCGACGATCAAGGTCGTCGCGCCGCCGCTGTCGTCGGTCCAGCCGCGCCGGTGCCGGGTGCCGCCCTCCTCGGGCGCCGCGCAGAACTCACCGCACGCGACCGGCTCGGCCGGGGTGCCGAGCTCGTCGACGAAGGTGAACGTCGCGGGGCCGCGCACGACGACCGTCTCGCGGGCGCGCAGCCGCTCGGGCGGGCCGTGCTCCGGCACGATCCAGCCCGCGCCGCCGAGCACGGTGCACAGGGTCAGCGGCGCGCCGTCCACGAACTCCAGCGCCCAGGGCGGGGACAGGGTCGAGCTGCCGAACAGCGAGCCGTGGGCCCGCACCCCGCGGATCAGGTCGTCGAACACGTCCACCGCACCGAGGTTAGACGAATGGACAGGCGATCCGGGCTTTCACCTATGGGATTGTCCGAGCCGGCCGCGTTGAATCGACGTCATGAGCAGCGACACCGGTTCCTTGACCGCCCCGGACCTCGAGTTCCTCCGCCGGCCCCTGCACGGCTTCCTGACGGTGGCCGCGACCCCGCTCCCGCCACAGCCGCGGCCCGTGTGGTTCGAGGCCACCGGCGAAGGCACGCTCCAGCTGTTCACGGAGCCGGACGCGCTCAAGGTGCGACGTCTGGGCCGCGACCCCCGCGCCTCGCTCGTCGTCGCCGCGCCGGTGGGTGAACGCGAGCGGTGGGTTTCGGTCGCCGGCCGCACCACGCTGGAACCCGATGGCGCCCACGACCTGGCCCGCCGGCTGGCCGCCCGCTACTGGGACCTCGACGACCCGGCGCGGGCCGCCGACCTCGCCGGGATCCTGGCCGCCGACCAGCTTCGCCTGGTGATCCACCCGGAGACGGTGCGCCGCTACACGTACTGATCGCCGCTCAGGCTGCGAGTTGAGTGCACGCCTGTACACTCAATCAGCATGATCGTCACCAGCTGGGTCCACGAGGTCGTGACCGCCGGCCGTGAGCGGGGCGGTGCCTGATGGCCGAAGTGGGAATGCGCCCCCCGGCGTCGCCGCTGCGGCGCCGGGCCTTGCGCGCGGTGCGCTGGCTGTTCACCCCCTTGCGGGCGGACGACTACCTGGAACTGATCAACCCCCTGTGGTCGACCCGGGAGCTGCGCGGCCGCGTCGAGCGGGTCGAGCCCGAGCGCGGCGACGCCGCCACCGTGCTGATCCGGCCCGGCTTCGACTGGGTCGGGCACCGGCCCGGGCAGTACGTCCGGCTGGGTGTGGTCATCAACGGCGTCCACCACTGGCGCGCGTACTCGCTGACGTCGAGCCCGGACCGCGCGGACGGCCTCATCTCGGTCACCCCCAAGAAGGTCGACGGCGGGATCGTCTCGCCGTACCTGGTCGAGCGGGCCCGGCCCGGCGAAGTCGTGCGGCTCGGCGAGGTCGAAGGCGCCTTCACCCTGCCCGACCGGCTCGAGCGCGGCCTGCTGTTCGTCACCGCGGGCAGCGGCATCACGCCGGTGATGAGCATGCTGCGTCACCTGGGCCCGGGGCCCGGCCTGCGCGACGTCGTCCACGTGCACTCGGCGCGGGAGCCGGACGGCGTCACCTTCGGCGAAGAGCTGGCCACACTGGAAAAGCAGCACGAGGGGTTCCGCCTCGAACTGCGCATCACCAGCCGCGACGGCCGGCTCTCCCCCGCCGACCTGGACGCCCTGTGCCCGGACTGGCGCGACCGCGACACCTACGCCTGCGGTCCCGGCGAGCTCCTCGACGCGCTGCAGGCGCACTGGAAGAGCCACGGCGACGTCGACCGGCTGCACCACGAACGGTTCCAGCCGATCGTCGGCGGCGACTCCGCCGACGGCTCGGGCGGCACCGTGCGGTTCGCCCACCGCAACGTCGACGCGGAGTGCCCGCCCGGCACCCCGATCCTCGTCGCGGGCGAGAACGCGGGCGTCGACATGCCCTTCGGGTGCCGGGTCGGGGTCTGCCACACCTGCGTGCTGCCGATCCGGGACGGCCGGATCCGCGACCTGCGCACCAACGTCGTCAGTCAGTTGAACAACGAGATCGTGCGCACCTGCGTCAACGGCGCCGAAGGCCCGGTCACGGTCGAACTCTGAGCGAGGAAAGGACCTCATGCCCACGCAGAACACCCTGTCCCAGGAAGCCACCCACCCGTTCGCGCACCTGAGCGCGGCTCAGCTGGACGAACTCGCCCGCGAGTTCGACGCCATCCACGACCGGGTCCACGGTGAGCTGGGCGAGCGCGATCGCCGCTACATCAAGGGCGTCATCAGGATGCACCGCCAGATCGCGGTGGCCGGCCGGGCGCTGCTGCTCGGCTCCCGGTCCAAGCCGGCCTGGCTGGCGGGCACCGGCTGCCTGGCGGTGGCGAAGATCCTGGAGAACATGGAGATCGGGCACAACGTGCTGCACGGTCAGTGGGACTGGATGAACGACCCGTACATCCATTCGTCCACATGGGACTGGGACACCGCCTCGACGGCGGCGGCGTGGAAGCACTCCCACAACTTCATCCACCACACCTACACCAACATCCGGGGCAAGGACAAAGACCTCGGGTACGAGATCATGCGCATCGACCCGCACCAGAAGTGGCACCCGGCCTACCTGGCGCAACCGCTGTACAACCTGCTGCTGATGGCCTTCTTCGAGTGGGGTGTCGCGGTCCACGACCTCGACGTCGAAGCCATCCGCGCCGGCGAGAAGCCGATGAAGGACGTGTGGCACGACATCAAGGGCATCTCGGGCAAGGCGCGCGACCAGGTCCTGAAGGACTACGTCGGGTGGCCGCTCGTGAGCGCGCTGGCCGCCACGGCGGTGGGGCGGCTGCTGAAGCCCGAACCCCGCTCCCGGTTGCGGGTGCTGGCGGACCGGGCCGGTGGGCGGCGCCGGAAGGGCGCGGTGCGGGCCCAGCTCGAGGCGGTCCGCGCGGAAGGCGGCGGCACGTTCGCCGCGACGTTCTGGGCGAACTTCACCGCGAACATCATCCGCAACCTGTGGGCGCACTCGATCATCTTCTGCGGCCACTTCCCGGACCAGACCTACACGTTCGGCCAGGACGAGGTCCGCGACGAAACCCGCGGCGGCTGGTACGTCCGGCAGCTGGTGGGTGCGGCGAACATCACCGGTTCCCCGCTGTTCCACCTGATGAGCGGCAACCTCGGGTACCAGGTCGAGCACCACCTGTTCCCGGACATGCCCAGCAGCCGTTACGCCGAGATCGCCCCGCAGGTCCGGGAGATCTGCCGCCGCTACGGCCTGCCCTACAACACCGGGCCGTTCTCCCGTCAGCTGGGCACGGTGCACCGCACGATCCTGCGGCTCGCGTTCCCGGGCGGGAAGCCGCGCCCGAAGCCCGGCCCGTACCAGGGCGACGACGTGGAACGCGCCGCCTGACCTCGGCCGACGATCTTGGCGCGCGGCAACCCGGCGATGTCCGCGACGGCCTTCTCGACGATCTTCACCGGTAGCCCGCGCTCGACGGGCTTCGCCTTCGGTGAGGCCCTCACGTGCGCGCCGGGAAGGAACTCGCCGCCGGACCGGGCGGGGATCGACGCCGACGTAACGTCGCCCGGTCGGCCACCGGCCGGCACCGGCCGGCAGCCGTGACGGTGCCGGCCCGCTACGGGCGCAAGGCCGTCCAGGACATCCGGCTTGACGGCGGCCCGGGACCCGGCCCGGATCCCGGCGGCGCGCCGCCGGTGCCACCGCCACGACGTCCGGCTCCGCTGACGGCGTCCGAGGCAACCCGGGCACCGGTCCCGACGTGTACGGGGCATGCGGGAACACGTCCTGTGGACGGGAAAGCCGGTGAACCGGCCGATCTTCCACCGTTACGACCACACGATGGCCGTCCTCGTCCTGGGTACGCTCATCGGGGTCACGACCTGGTTCGGCCGCGCGGACCAGACGCCCGCCGACCGAGCGACGACGCTGGCCGCGACGATCGCGTTCGGCGCCCTGGTGTTTCTGGAGCCCGCCGCACGGATCGTCCGGCTGCGGCGGACAACCTACGCGATCACCGACCACCGCGTGACGGCCACCGGCGGCCTGCTGGGGCCGGTCGTGCGTACGGTGTATCTCGCCGACCTGGAACCCCCGGTCGTGCACCCGGAACGGAACGGCACCGGTACGATCAGCTTCGGCGAGCTCGAGCCGTACTTGCTGGCGCACGCGAGGTTCGGTCACCGGGTCAAGCGCCGGCACCTGCCGTTGGTGCTGGCGGGCATCGCTGAGCCTGCCGAGGTGCGCGACCTGCTCGTCCAGGCGATCGGCGAGGCCCGGCAACGCCGCGCGTCCGGTGACCACGACACTTCGCTCTTCTGATCCCGCCTCTGGCCAACCCGTTGCAGGCGGGTGCGCGCCTCGCCGCCCCTCCCGGCAGCTACATGCGGTCGGCTGATGACGGAAGCTCTGGTCCGCGACCACGGCCGGCCGGGCGGCGGCCGGGCACCGAGCTAGCTTTCGGTCACCGGTTCCGCCAGCTGCGGCAGCAACTCCAGCCACGCCAGGGCCCCGGCGACGTCGCCGTGCACCGGCAGGTCCTGTTCCAGCCCCAGCGCGGTCAGCGGGCGCAGCACCGCGCTCCGGTGGGTGACGATCACGAACGGGATCCCGGCCGCCTTCGCGTCGGTCGCCGTCTTCACCAGGATCGTCATCGTGCGCGCCGAGCAGAACGTCACCGACTCCGCGTCGAACACCAGCGCCCGCGGCCGCAGGCCGAGTTCGCGCTCCAGCAGGTCCGCGAGCCGGTCGGTGACGGTCAGGTCGAGTTCGCCCGCCGCCGCCAGCACGGTCGCGCCGGCGCTGGTCGTGATGCGGAAGCACGCGGTCGATCCGGACGGGTCGTGCGGCCGGGTTTCGGACACGACGGACGGCCTCCTCGGATAGACCGTGAGGCCAAACCACAGGGGCACCAGTCCGGTCCCACGCCGGCCCAGGTCGGGGCCGCGGGTTCGGGGTGCGACGGCTCCCGGGCGGAACCGCTGCCCTACGACCGTACCGTCGCGCCGCGACCACCGCAGTACCGTCCGGGTGAGTGGATGACTATCCACTCACCCGGATGCCGGTCAGCTGATGAAGCCCGCCGCCTTGAGCCAGTCGTGCGCCACCGTGGCGGGTTTCCGGCCGTCCACGCTGACCTTCTTGTTCAGGTCCGTGAGCGTCGCGGTGTCGAGCTTCGCGGCGATCGGCGTGAAGACCTGTTCCAGCTGCGGGTACTTCTGCGCGACCGCCGAGGCGATCGAGATGGCCGGGTTGTACGTCGGGAAGAAGTGCCGGTCGTCGTCCAGCACGGTCAGCTTCTGCCCGGCCACGCGCCCGTCGGTGGAGGCGACCGAGCCGAACCCGCACGGGTCGCCCTTGCCGATGCTCGGGTAGACGACGGCGTCGTTGAGCACGTGCACCTGGGCTTCGGGCAGGGTGAACCCGTAGGTCTTCTCCACGCCGGGGAAGCCGTCGTCCCGGCTCTTGAACTCCGGGCCGATGCACGTCGAGGCCGCCGCCGGGTCCTTCTTCGCGAGCGCCGCGTAGTCCGAGATCGTCTTGACGCCGGTCTTGGCGAGGGTCGCCGGGTTCCCGGCGATGGCGTAGGTGTCGTTGGCCGGCGAGCGCGCCCACCAGGTGACGTTGTTGGCCACGTCGGCCTGCTTCACCGCGTCGTACTGCGCCTGCGGGTCGACGATCGGCTTGGTCTGCTTGAGGTAGCTGACCCAGGCGGTGCCGGTGTACTCCCAGTACAGGTCGACCGCGCCGCTGGTCAGCGCCTGCCGGACGTTGCTCGAACCGGTGATGTTGGTCTTGTCCTGCGGGCTCGCGCCGGCCGCCTGCAGCGCGACGAGCGCGATCTGGCCGAGCAGCAGCTGCTCGTCGAACTCCTTGGAGCTGACGCGGATCTGCGCGCCGCTCAGCGCGTCGATCTTCTTGATGGACCCCGCGCCCACCTGGGCGCCGGTGTCGTCCTTGCCGATCGTGCACCCGGCCGTGAGCGCCGCCGCCGCGACGAACGCGAGCACAGCGGCTGTCGTGCGCTGGAGCATGGGTCGGTCCTCCTGGGATCGTGGGAAGAGCTACAGACCGCGCGGGTGCAGGACCTCCTCCGCGACCAGGCCGAGCCAGTCGGCGAAGAGCGCCAGCGCGGCGACGACGATGCCGAAGGTCAGGCTCAGGATCGGGCGGTACAGGCCGATCCCGGCGACGAGCCCGCCGCCGAGACCGCCGCCGTCGATGAAGGTCGCCAGCGTCGCGCTCGCGACGGTGAGCACCAGCGCCGTCCGGATCCCGGCGAGGATCACCGGGACGGCCAGCGGCAGCTCGATCCGCCACAGGATCGCCGTCTTCGTCATGCCCATCCCCCGCGCGGCGTCGACGAGGGCCGGGTCGACGCCGTCGAGCCCGACGATCGTGTTGCGCAGCACCGGCAAGGTCGCGTAGACGACCAGCGCCGTCACCGCCGTCGCGGTGCCCGTGCCGGTCCAGAGCGCCAGCAGCACGACCAGCCCGATCGACGGGATCGCCTGCCCGAGGTTGCCCAGGCCCAGGCCGATCGGCCGGGCCCAGCGGGCGCCGGCGCGCGTGAGCAGGATGCCGAGCGGGAGGGCGATGACGATGGTGCAGACCGTCGAGATCAGCGTGAGCCGCAGGTGCGCGCCCAGTTCGGTGAAGATCTCGCCGGCGTTGAGGTAGCGCTGTTCGATCGAGTCGAGCGGCTGCGCGCGCACGATCAGGAACAGCGCCAGCAGGCCGAGGGTGAGCAGGACCGGGCGCACCAGCAACCCGGACCGGCGCCGGGGCCGGGCCGGTGGAACCCGGTCCACGCCAGGCGTTTCGACGGCGTCCGGCACCGCGGGTGGCGGCGTGCCGTCGGCCGGCCGGAGCGCCGCGACCAGGCGCGGCACGTCGCACACCCCCAGCGCGTGGCCGTTGCCGGTGACGGCGACCGCGGTGCTTCCGGTGCGCACCATCGTGTCCAGCGCGTCCCGGAGGGTGGCCTCGCGCGGGATCGGGGGCAGGCCGTCCCGCGGCGGCCCGAGTTCGAGGTCCGCCACCCGGATCAGCGCGAGCCGCTTCAGGTTCCGCTTCGAGCCCACGAAGGCCGCGACGTAGTCGTCGGCCGGCGCGGCCAGGATCGCCTCGGGGGTGTCGTACTGGGCGAGCACCGACCGCGGCCGCAGCACGGCGATCCGGTCGCCGAGCTTGAGCGCTTCGTCGAAGTCGTGCGTGACGAACACGATCGTCTTGCGCACGTCCCGTTGCAGGCGGAGGAATTCGTCCTGCAGCCGGGCGCGGGTGATCGGGTCGGTGGAGCCGAACGGCTCGTCCATCAGCAGCACCGGCGGATCCGCGGCCATCGCCCGCGCCACGCCGACGCGCTGCTGCTGACCGCCGGACAGCTCACGCGGGTAGCGGGCGCCGTGCTCGCGGGTCAGGCCGACGACGTCGAGCAGCTCGCCCACGCGGGCGGCGACGCGCCGCCGCGTCCAGCCGAGCACCCGCGGCACCACGCCGATGTTGGCGGCCACGCGCAGGTGCGGGAAGAGCCCGATCTGCTGGATGACGTAGCCGGTGTGGCGCCGGTGTTCGTCGAGGTCGAGCGCGGCGACGTCGGTGCCGCCGATGGTGACGGCGCCCGAGGTGGGCTCGACGAGCCGGTTGATCATCCGCATCGTCGTCGTCTTGCCGCAGCCCGACGGGCCGGTCAGCACGACGATCTCGCCCGCGGGGATCCGCATCGTGAGCCGCTCGACCGCGGGCCCCGCCTGCCCGGGGTACTGCTTGCGGAGCTCCCGCAGCTCGATCGTCCGGCCGGCGGTCCCGGCCGTCTCGTCCGAGGTCGCGATCACGAGCTTGCGCGGACGCCGCCGTGTGGTCAGCTTGCCGAGCACCACGAAGGCCAGGTCGAACAGCAGCGCCAGCACGACGATCCCCAGCGTCCCGGTCAGCACCTGGTTCAGGGAGTTGACCGAGCCGAACCGGCCGAGGCCGTCGAAGATCTCGTTGCCCAGCCCGGGACCTTTGACGTACGCGCCGATGGCCGCGATGCCGATCGTGATCTGCGTCGAGACCCGGATGCCGGAGAGGATCACCGGCCACGCGAGCGGCAGCCGCACCCGCCACAGCAGCCGCGCGCGGCCGAGCCCCATCCCGCGCGCCGCGTCCACCACGGCCGGGTCGACCCCGCGCAGCCCGACGATCGTGTTGCGCGTGATCGGCAGGAGCGCGTAGAGCACCAGCGCGCACAGGACGTTCGTCAGCCCGAGCCCGAACGGGCCGATCAGGATGCCCAGCAGCGCGATCGACGGGATGGTCAGGAACGCCGCGGTCGTCGTGGTCGCGATCGAGCCGAGCCACCGCCGCCGGTAGGTGAGCAGGCCGAGCGTCATCCCGATCAGCACGGCCAGCGCCATCGCCGCGAGGGTGAGGTCCACGTGGAGGATCGCGTCGTTCACGACGTCGATCCAGTTCTCGCGGAGGTACTCCGAAAGGCTCAGTGCCGCGCTCCTCGGGCGTCGAGGGGCGGAAAATCACCGACCGCCCCAGTCCGGCTTCGCCCCCAACCCCAGCACGTCCGCGGTGCTCCTGTCCACCGCCGGGCCCGGCTCACGCGGCCGCGCGGGACTCCGGGGACCGGCGTCGCAGGGACGGTTCGGTGGTCGACGGCGGGTGGTAGGCGATGTCGAGCGGGGCGACGTCCGTGCCCGGGGCCACGATCTCGTCGATCCGGTCGAGGAGGTCGTCCTCGAGCGTCGTTCCGGCGCCGGCGATCAGGTCGTCCAGCTGCGCCATCGTGCGGGGGCCGATGATCGCGGCCGTGACGTCCGGGTGCGCGACGGCGAACGCCATCGCCAGCCGGACCAGCGGCAGGCCGGCTTCGTCGGCGAGGACGGCCAGCCGCTCGACGGCGTCGAGGTTGCGCTCGTCGGTCAGGTAGCGGGGCACCCAGCGCATCCGCTCGGTGCCGGCCGCGGGCGGGCGCCCCGCGCGGTACCGGCCACTGAGCAGACCCGAGGCGAGCGGGCTCCAGACCAGGGCGCCCATGCCGTAGCGCCGGCAGACGGGCAGCACCTCGCGTTCGACGCCGCGGCTGAGGATCGAATACGTGGGCTGCTCGGTGCGGAAGCGGTGCAGCCCGCGCCGTTCCGCGACCCACTGCGCCTCGACGATCTCCGACGCCGGCAGGCTGGACGACCCGATCATCCGCACCTTGCCGCCGCGGACGAGGTCGGTCAGCGCCGAGAGCGTCTCCTCGATGTCGGTGTCCGGGTCGGGGTGGTGGACCTGGTAGAGGTCGATGTAGTCGGTCCCCAGGCGCCGCAGGGACTCCTCCACCGCGGTGACGATCCAGCGGCGGGAGCCGCCGCGCCGGTTCGGGTCCGCGCCCATCGGGCCGTTGACCTTCGTGGCCAGGACGACGTCGTCGCGCCGGTCCCGCAGCGCGAGGCCCAGGATCTCCTCCGACTCGCCGCCGGCGTAGACGTCGGCGGTGTCGATGAAGGTGATCCCGGCGTCGAGCGCCCGGTGGGTCATCCGGACGCATTCGGCACGGTCGGCGTTGCCGGCGCCGCCGAACATCATGGTGCCGAGGCAGTAGGGGCTGACCCGGATGCCGCCGCGGCCTAGGGGACGTGTCTTCATGGACGCACCGTCGCACGGGTAGCGGCCAGCAGGTGTCCGCTATTTCCTTCGGGTGCCGCGGATCGCGGTCAGGCCGCGGCCTCCGCGCGCCGGAGGGGCGCGACGACGGCGGGCAGTTCCTCGTTGAGCCGCCGGAGACCGGCGACCAGCTCCTGGCAGTCCGCGCAGGCGTCGAGGTGGATCCGGATCCGGCTCGCCTTGTGGTGGCCGATCCCGTCGCGCACCCAGCGGCCCAGCTGGCCGCCGACGTCGCGGCAGTTCCGGCGCTGCGAGGCCGGGACGTGCTGGTCCAGGTAGGCCTGGCGCAGCCCTTCCCGGGCGCGGTAGGCCAGCGCGGCGACGCTGTTCGGCGACATCCCGAGGTCCCGCGCGATCCGCGCCGGCGACTCGCCCTCGATCTCGGTGCGCCACAACACCGTCCGCCACCGCTCGGGAAGACCGGCGAACGCCGCCGCGGCGACGGTGGCGTGCAGCCGGCTGCCCACCTGTTCGTCGCTTCCCACGCTCGGCAGCACGTCCGGCACCTCGGCGACCACCGAGACGGCCGAGTCGCGCCGGCGCCAGGTGATCATCGTGTTCCGGATCGTGGTGAGCAGATAAGGCCGGAATTCCTCGTCCGGCCCCTCTCCCGAGCGCAGAATCCGTAGTACGCGGGTGAATCCTTCGGCGATCAGGTCGTCCCGCTCCGCCGCGTCGGCCGCGATCGCGGCCGCCACCCGCCGGGCGGCGACCAGGTGCCGGTCGTAGAGCTCGCCGTACGCCGCGACGTCCCCGCCGCGCACCGCCTCGATCAGGACCGCGTCGTCCGGGATTTCGCTCGTCCCGGCCACCGCCGGTACCACCTCGGTCACCACTCCCCCTTGCTCATGCCCTTGCCCGTGCCCTTGCCCGTGCCGCTGCTCGCGCGCCTGCACGTGCAGAATGCGGAAATACTCGCCCAACGAGTGACCCGGCGCAAGGGTTCGGCGGCAGGTCCCGGGTTCTTTCGGAACAGGCAGGCCGGGACCGGAGGTTGTCAGGGAGCGGAGCGGTCAGACGCGGTTTCGCCGGCCTTCACGAGAGTTAACGCGCATAAGTTTCGTGCTGTAAGCTCACGGTGTGGACGACGACAAGAGCGCGACGCGCACCCGCAACCGCCGAGGGGAAGGCGCCCGCCTGCGCGACGAAATCGTGGCGGCGGCTGTCGCATTGCTCGACGAGACCGGCGACGAAAGCGCCATCACCCTGCGCTCCGTCGCGCGGCACGTCGGGATCGCCGCGCCGTCGATCTACCGCCACTTCCCCGACCAGCCCGCGATCATGCTGGCCGTCGTGCAGAACGCCTTCGCCGAACTGGACGTCGAACTCCGCGCCGCCCGCGACGCCGCCCCCGGCCCCCGGCAGCGGCTCCTCGCCGTCTGCGACAGCTACCTGGCCTTCGCCGAGGCCCACCCGGGGCGCTACCGCACGATGTTCGGCGGGCTGTGGATGCCCGACCTGACCGAGAGTTCCGTGACCGAGACCGACCTGTCCACGCTCGGCCGGGTGAGCATGGAACTGCTCCACGACGCTCTCGCGGACTGCGTCGAAGCCGGTCTTGCCACGAGCACCGACCTCGCGGCCGACACGGTCGCTCTGTGGCTCGGCGTGCACGGGCTGGCCCACCAGCGCGGGGTGTCCCCCAATTTCGTGTGGCCGCCGGACATCGCCGAACGCGTCGTCACCTCGCTCGCGCACCTGACCGCGGACTGAGTTCCGCCGGGTACCGGCGTTTTCTCGTATCAACGCGCCCCACCTCCTACTCTCAGTGGGGTGGACGGCATCGACAGTCTCCGGCACGCGATCGAAACCATTCCCATTCCCGGCGCCCCGCCGCGGCTGTCCCGCCAGGGCGCGGCGGTCGGGCTGGCCCTCCTGGACACCTCGCTGCGGCTCAACCACGTGCGCCGGCTGACCGAACGGCTGACCGTCGTCGAGCACGGGACCGCGCGGCGCAGCACCGAAGTCGACGTCAGCCTCAAGCTCCTCGACGAGGGCCAGCGCCAGGCCACCGCGCAGCTGCAGGACCTGATCGGCCAGGAACACGGCGAGCGGGCCACCTCGAGGCCGGCGCGGCAACGGTCCCTGTGGGTACCGCTGGCCCGGCTGCCGCGCCGCGACGTCTCCCCCATCGACGTCTTCGACAGCGCCGGCCAGAAACTGCCGCGGCTCACCCAGCACGAGGCGTCCCGGCTGGTCGCCGCCGGGCTCTACCGGCTGCTGCGCGGGATCCTCGCCGGCGACGAGAACGCGCAGACGGCCAAGCACGAGCTGAACACCTTCCTGTTCCAGGTGCACGAACCGCGCTGGCTCATCCAGCAGGCGCTGCTGACGCTGCTCACCGAGCGGAACCACCCCGAAGAGGAGTTCGCGCTGGCCCCGGCCGGCGGCACGGTTCCCGGGTACGGCAGGCAATGCCGGGAACTGGCGCTGGACATCCTCACCGGCTGCGCCGACCTGCTCGTCGAATACGCCTACCTGCTCAACGTCGCCGTCCGGGACTACATGCTGGTGGTGGCGCTCGACGACTCGGTCGAGGAACACCGGCTCAGTTACGAAACGCCGCTGCACGTCGACGCGCGCCAGCCCGTGGCGCGAGAGCAGTGGCGGCGCCTGGCCTCCAGCCGCCGCGGGTACGTCGTGAGCTACGAGACCATGATCCCGGCCACGCTGAAGTCCTACCACCTGGTGGCCAGGACCGCGCCCGAGGCGGAGATCTCCCGGATGTACCTGTCCACCGACGCCGACCAGCACCAGGTGGACGGCCTGACCGAAGACCTGGTCTCGCTGGCCGAACGGCAGGACGCCGCCCCGCTGCAGGAAGCCGGCGGCGCCCGGCACAAGATCCTGGAACTGCAGGCGCAGACCGTGTTGCGCCGGCTGGCGGACCTGGTGCGCCGCCGCAAGTGGGAGGCCGGCCAGTCCGGCGTCGAGCTGTCCCCGCGCAGCCTGCCGGCCTGTCACCGGCTCGCCGCCGCGGCCACGACGGGCGAGGCGGTGCGGACGGAGTCGGGCGAGCTGGACAACTCGCTGCGGCGGCACCCGGAGTTCACCGCCGCGAACCTCCGCGAGGCCGCGCGGGAGCTGACCGAGCGGGAATTCGGGCAGGACCTCGTGCTCGTCAACGGCATCGCCGACAACGAGGCGCGGGCGTACTGGCGCCGCTCGGGCGGGCGGGACGTGCGCGGCGACCACGTCCGGGTGCGCGCGACGCTCGTGCTCAAGGACTCCACGAAGTCCGGGCCGCTCAACGTGACCTTCTACGCGCTGGCCGTCGCGACGGTCTCGTTCGTGCTCGGCTGGATGCTGGTCGGCAGCCCGTGGTTCTACGGGCGGGCCGCCACCGAGTCGCTCGGCCACATCGGCGACGGCCAGTCGGTGATCACGATGTTGCTGCTGCTGCCGGGTTTCCTCTACAGCCGGCTGTCGCTGCCGCCGCGGCGGACCGTGCTCGGTTACCTCGGCACGCTGCCGCAGGCGCTCGTGCAGCTGAGCATCGCGGCCGTCGCCGGGTTCGCCGCGGCCGTCGCGACGCAGAGCCGGGGCGAGGTCGTGCAGGTCACGCTCACGATCGCCGTCGGGCTGCCGGTGCTCGCCGCGCTGGTGCTGTTCAGCCAGGTGTCGTGGCGCGTATCGGCGATCCCGCTCTCGCGCATCGGGGCGCCGCGGTGGGCGGGCGCCGGGGCCTGGGACCGCCGCGAACCGCTGGAAGCCGACGTGCGGTTCGACTCGTCCGGGGGATGGTGAAAGTGCGCAACCAGAGGATTTCCGTGCGGAACGTGGCCGACCTCGCGCGGGCCGGCTTCGAGATCGCGCGCCAGCCGGTGACCAAAGTGGACTTCGAGGTGCACCACGCGGCGGCCCGCCACGGCTACCTGCGCGAGCTGGTGTCCGCGGACTCCGGCGGCGCGATCTTCCTGGAGACGCTCTGCTCGGCCACGAACGGCGCCGGCGTCGTGATCGGCACCCGCACCCGCAAACCGCCGGACGGCACCGAAGTCGTCGAACGCGTCGACGGCCGGCAACCGGCGGAGCGCCCGCAACAGCAGGCGGGCGCCTGGGTGTTCCACCAGACGACGTCGCCGAACCCGACGTTCATCTACGAGTCCGCGCAGACCTTCGAGGGCCTGATCGCGGTCGACCCGGCGGCGCGCGAGGTGTGCGAGTGGCACGGCCTGGCCATCCGCGACCTGGCGAGCGAGATCTCCGACGCCGCGGCCGCGCTGATCGACGCGCCGCTGCTGTCGTTGCAGAGCCCGGCGCAGCTGCCGACGCTCGTGAAGACCCGCAACCACGATCTCCGCACCCGCAAGGAGGTCGCGCCCCCGTGCGCGTCGCTGGCGGTCCGGTTCACGATCGCGCTGCGGGACGCGTCCGCGGCCGCGCGGTTCGAGCTGGCCGACCGGTTCCGGGAGCTGTGCGAGAAGAACGGGTACAGCTTCTGGCTCGCCGACACGCGCCCGGGGCACCGGCAGGGGAACTGGTTCGAGGTCTACCACGCCGACGGCGAGTTCTCCCCGCTGTACAAGGGGGATCTCCGGTCCCGCCAGCGGATCGGCACGTGCCTGCCGGTGACGTTCGTCGGACCGGCGCGGATCGGCTCCACGCACGCGATCGTCTCGTTCCTGCAGCGCTACCCGCAGGTGGGCGTGGTCGGCTGCGCGGGCACGACGTTGTCGGACGTCGCGTTCGTCCACCTGCAGCTGGCGATCCACGGCGTGGCCGCCGACCGGCTGAACCGCATCCTGGGCAAGCTGCTCGGCGAGTCCACGACCCCGGCCCGGCCGTACCGGCTGCTGCGCGAGCTGTTCAAGCGGCTCGGCCTGCCGCCCGATCCCGACGGGCCGGACTCGGCCGCGCCGGACCCGACCGGCGACTACCAGACCTTCGCCGGTCCCGCGTTCGCCTACCGGCCGTACCAGATGCCCGACTGCATGGCGGTGTGGGTTTCGTGGGAGATCGCCCGCCAGCACCAGGGGCTCGCCGCCCCGCTGGACTGCCTCTACCGCGCGCTGGCCCAGATCGCGCCCCCGGCGGACTCCCTGCCGTCGGCGGCCGAGCTGACCACCGTCGAGTACCTCATCTGCCGCGCCACCGAGCAGTCGGTGATCCGGGGCAAGGCGAAACTGGCCGTGCCCAAGTCGGCCCTGCGCCAGTTCGCTTCGGGTGGCGCCGAACTACCCGCGTCGAAGCTCTGCGCGTCGCTGGAGGAGGCGTGGAAGGCCCACGTGGACCGGTCCGGGGTGGACGGCGTGAGCGAGCTGACGGTGGCGTGGCGCGAATCCTGGCTCGGCCACTGGACCCACTCGTGACGGGCTAGCCCGATTTGACCAGGACGGCGCCCATCACGACGCCGAAGAGGTGCTCGACGCGGGGCTCCAACGCGGGCTGGTCACCGAGCCAGGCCAGGGACGCGGCCAGGGCGAACAGGTCGGCGCCGTCGATGTCGGTCCGGGCCACGCCCCCGGCCTGGGCGCGGGTGAGCAGGCGGGTGCCGGCCGCGCGCATCGTGACGCAGGAGTCGTGCAGCGCGGATTCCGGGTCCTCGATGGCGTTCATCATCGAGGTCACCACACCGCGGTAGTTCGTCGTGCACGCGACGAAGTCGCGCAGCCACGCCAGCAGCGCGTCCTCGAGGGAGCTCGTCGCCTCGACCGCGTCCGCTCTCGCGGTCAGCTCGTCGAAACTGGTGCGCAGCAAGGCTTCCAGCAACGATTCGCGCGTCGGGAAGTGCCGCAGCAGCGTCGCGAGCCCGACCCCGGCCCGGCGGGCGATGTCACGCATCGAGGCGTCGACGCCGTGCTCGGTGATGACGGTGCCCGCGACGACGAGCAGGTGGTCGTGGTTGGCCTTGGCGTCCGCCCGCATCTCCGCCTCCTTTGACATCCGGACCACTGATCCGCATAATCGGATCAGTGGTCCACATAAGTGGATCGTTGATCCGTTCAGCGTACCCGCTGCGCAGACAGGAGAAGGCCGTGTCACCACGGACGATGAAGGCGATCCGGTTGCACGAGTTCGGCGGGCCCGAGGTCCTGCGGTACGACGACGTGCCGGTGCCCGAGCCGGGACCGGGTGAGGTGCTCGTCCGGGTCCACGCGATCGGCGTCAATCCCCCCGACTGGTACGTGCGCGAAGGGATGCCCGGCGTGCCGCCCGGGATGCTGCCGCCGCTGACCCTGCCCCTGATCCCGGGGACGGACGTCTCGGGCGTGGTCGAGGCGGTCGCCGACGACGTCGTGGAGTTCGCGGCCGGCGACGAAGTCCTCGGCCTCGTCCGCTTCCCGGGCGACCTCCAGAGCGGCGCGTACGCCGAATACGTGACCGCGCCGGTCACCGACCTCGCCCGCAAGCCGGCCGGTGTCGACCACGTGACCGCCGCCGGGCTGCCGATGGCGGGGCTGACCGCGTGGCAGTTCCTGATCGAGCTCGGCCACGACCACCCCTCCCCGTTCCAGGAAGCCCGGCACCAGCCGATGCCCCTCGGCGCGGACACCACGGTGCTCGTCAACGGCGCCGCGGGGGGTGTCGGGCACCTCGCCCTGCAGCTGGCGAAGTGGCGGGGCGCCCGCGTCGTCGCCGTCGCCTCGGGCGGGCACGAGCCGTTCCTGCGCGAGCTCGGCGCGGACGAGGTCATCGACTACACGAAGGTCCGTCCCGAGGAGTCCGTGCACGACCTCGACCTGGTGCTGGACACCGTCGGCGGCCCGGGAAGCCGGCGCTTCCTGCGCACCCTCAAGCGCGGCGGCGCCCTGTACCCGGTGTACCTCGCCGAGTTCGACGACGAGGAGACCGAGCGGCTGGGCGTCACGGTCACGGCCACCCAGGTCCGCTCGGACGGCGCCCAGCTCGCCGAACTCACGCGCCTGCTCGACGCCGGCACGCTCCGCGTCGCGATCGACAGCACGTACCCCCTGGAGAAGGCGGCCGCGGCGCACGAGCGGGCCGCGCGCGGGCACCTGCGGGGCAAGATCGTCCTCACCGTCGACTGACGTCGGGTCATGGGTCCGGGACTGTCGGGCGAGTCGGCGATCGTGGGCGGTGCGTCGTCCGGGATCGGACTGAAGGTCGCCGCGGAAGGCGTGCGCGTCACCCGGCGCCGTACCGAGAATCCGAGCCGGCCTCGCGGTCACAGTGTCGGGAGCAGGCCGCCGTCCAGCGTGATGGCCGTGCCCGTCACGTAAGACGCGCGCGGTGAGGCCAGGAACGCAATGAGGTCGGCGGCCTCGTCCGCCCGGCCCGGCCGGCCGAGCGGCACGGACAGCGACGCGTGGAACTGCGCGCGGACCTCGTCCTCGGTCCGGCCGGAGTCTTCGGCCAGCCGCCGCAGGGTGTCGTCGAGCGCGCTGGTCTCGACGACGCCGGGCAGGACCGCGGTGACCCGGACGCCGTGCGGGCCGCAGGCGGTGGCGAGGCCCTTGCTGTAGGCGTTGAGCGCGGCTTTCGCGGCCGCGTAAGGGATGCCGGACGGTTGCGGGTAGCGGGCGGCGCCGGACGAGACGTGCACGACGGCGCCGCTGCCCTGCGCGGTCATGGAGGGCACCAGGATCCGGTCCAGGCGCACGACCGACAGCAGGTTCGCGTCGAGGTTCGCCTGCCAGTCCTCGTCGGTCGCCGCGAGCACGCCGCCGGGCACGTGCCGGTTGCGGCCGGCGTTGGCCACCAGCACGTCGATGCCGCCGAGGTGGCCGAGCGCCGCTTCGGCGGCGGCCTCGATCTCGGCCGGCACGGTCAGGTCGGCGGTCACCAGGTGCACGCCGTCGGGCACTTCGGCCGGGGTGCGGGCGATGGCGACCACGCGCGCGCCGGCCGCGACCAGGCGGGTGACCACGGCGGCACCGATCCCCCGGGTACCGCCGGTGACGACGGCACGCGCACCCGCAAGACCCAGGTCGTCGCGGATTTCGAGCATGGCTGTCCTCCGAAAGTGGTTGATCGGACTATACCGTTTAGAAGGCTACACGATATAGTCCGCTACAGTGCGTACGTGACCACCGTCCCGCCCGCCGGCCACCGCGACAGTCCCGGCCTGATGTTCGCCCTGCTCGGCAACGAGACCATGCGCCGCCTGCGGGACGCGCACACCGCGAACGGCCTGAGCCCGCGCCAGTTCCAGATCCTCGGCCTGCTCCACGACCGCGGCCCGCTCGGCCAGAGCGACCTGGCGACCGCGGTCGACACCGCCGCCAGCATCCTGGTCACGCAGCTCAACCCCCTCGAAGCGGACGGCCTCGTCTCCCGCGAACGCGACCCCCACGACCGCCGTCGCCACGTCGTCCTGCTCACCGCCCTCGGCCGCGAACGCCTGCAGAAGGCCGGCGCCGCCCAGCAGGAGGTCGAGGACGACGTCTTCCGGGCGCTCACCCCGGCCCAGCGCGCGCAGCTGACCCGCCTGCTGATCCTGGTCCGCGACGACCTCACCGGCGGCCACGAACAGTGCGGCACCCCCGCTTCCCTCGACCGCGAGGACAGTCGGCCGGCCGCCGGTAGCGCCAGGCGGTAAAGCCGTGAAGGGCACCTTCAGGGACATAGAGTCCCTGAAGGTGCCCTTCACGGCTTTCGAAATCGGCCAAGAGGCACCGGCCGCGGAAGATCACCGACAGGAGCTCTCCATGGAACGGCAGAGGTCGCCCGAGAGGCTGGTCTTCTTCAGCGACGCCGTCGTCGCCATCGCCTTGACGCTGCTGGTGCTGCCGCTCACCGAACTCGTGCCGGAGCTGATCGCGGCCGGCAAGCCGGCGACGGAGGCCGTGACCGGGAACTGGCCGAAGATCTTCAGCTTCCTGCTCAGCTTCGCGGTGATCGGCCGGTTCTGGTTCACCCACCACCGCATCTTCGAGCACGTGCGCGCCTTCAACGGCCCGCTCGTGGTGGTCAACTTCTGCTGGCTGCTCACCATCGCGGTGCTGCCGTTCCCGACCCAGCTCATCGGCGCCTACCAGTCACAGCGCTTCACGGTGCTGTTCTACCTCGGCACCCTGCTCGCCGGCAGCCTGTGCCACACGGCGCTGCTGTTCATCGTCCGCCGCGACCCCGCAGTCCACGGCGACGCCGAACCCGTGTCCGCCCAGTGGACCCGGAGTTTCGTGGTGAGCACCGGCATCTTCGCCCTCGCGGTGGTCGTCGCCTGCATCCGGCCGGGGTTCGGGTACTACGTCCTGCTGTTGCTGGCCCTGCAGCCCCTGATCACCCGCCGTCGCGGCGGCGACCGGAAGTCCGATGAGGACGGTCGCGACGAGCACCAGCAGACGGCGACCGGCTGACAGTCCCGGCCGCGGTCGGGAAAAGCCTCCGCACAGAGACCGGCCGGAACACGTCGGCTCCGCGGAAGCCGGACACCCCCGTCTGGTCGCTGCACTGTCGGGCAGCTCTGGCGAGGCGGCTCGTGTCAGGCGCCGCCGAGGAAGTTGTCGGCGGCGGCCGTGAAGTCGTCCGCGTCGTTGATCCGCGGGAACGGCTCGGGCGGCACCTCGGCGCCGAGGAACGCGCACAGCGGTGCCCAGCCCTCGCTCACCCGGTACACCAGCAGCTTCTCCGACGGGACCGTGGCCCGGACCTCCGCGTTGTGCCGGGTGAACCACGCGATCGCGGCCTCCCGGCTGGTGTGGCGGAAACCGCGCTCGGCCAGCGCCGCCATCAGCTCGACGGTCTCGGGGCCCAGCTTCGCGAAGACCTGGTCCATCAGCGGGTCGAAGATGGTCTCCGCGGCGCTGCGGTACCAGCGCTCGGGATCGCGGACGCTGAGCAGGATCTTGGCGTCCGGGAACAGCTCCCGCAGTTCACGCCAGAGCAGGCACCCCGGGAAGTCGGCGGTGGCCCGGTATCCGGCGACGGCGGCGCGCAATGCCTCGCGGTCGCCGCGCAGGGCCGCCGTCCACCGGACGGCGGCGACCGGGTCGCCGAGGATGTCCGCCATGTGGTGACACGGCCCGAAACCCAGCGCCTCCAGCGCGCCGCGCACCGACATCGTGCCGGTGCGGCCGAACCCGGCGCCGATGACCTCCACCATGCCCACCCTCCCCGGACCGAGCCCGCATTTTGGCACACCCGCCTACGGCGTCGGCCGCCGTGCCCGGGGCCGCTTCACACGGGAGCAGAGGTGATCACGGGGTGAAAGGTCGTCAGCCACGGGTGGCAGGATGCCGGGCATGCGAGTGACCCGTTACGGACCGTCCGAAGAGGCCGGACGCGGCCGGCTGGACACGAACACCGTCGCACGGCTCGACGAGGTCGCCGGCTTCACCGGACTGCTCGACGTGCTCGGCGCGCTGCGTGCCGAGCACGCTCCGGCCCGGCTCCTCTGCACCCTCGACGACGTCGACCAGTGCGCGTACACGAGCGGGCACGCGAGCGAAGACGACCGGCTCCGGCCGGACAGCGACGACGCCGACGCCCGCGCCGCCCACATCGCCGCCGCCCTGGACGATCCCGGGTCGCGGGTCGCGTGGGAGGACCTGCCCGGCGAGCGCCTCGGCGGGGAAGCCGACGTCGCGGCCCTGGTCGAGGTGAACCGGGACCCGGACGCCTTCCTCGACGACGTCGTGCTCGTCCAGCGGGTGCCCGTGCCGCGCGACGACCTCGCGATCGCCGGGATCCCGAACGGCTACTTCACCGCCGACTGGAACGTCTTCCAGAACCACGCGATCATCCGGCGGCTGGCCGGGCACGGCTACCGTCACGTGGGGATCGGCGCGTCGCTGCTCGGGTTCGACCGCACGGCCGCCCCGTCCGAGGAGGAGGTCCGCGCGGTCGTCGCCGACTTGCAGCACCTCTACGGCGCGTCCGGCGCCTGGGCACTGCTCGCCGCCCTGCTCCCGGAGCGGCCGTTCCTGTTCCTCGGCTACACGGAGGACTTCCCCGACTTGACCGGCTGAGGCGGGGCCGCCGACGCTGCGGCGGCAGCGGCTCGGACTTGCTTGCTTCCGGGCAGCCACACGCACAACGCGGTCGCGAGGAGGGAGAATCCCGTCGCCCACCAGAACGCGACGTGGAAGCCCGCCACGACCGCGCCCGGCCCGTCTCCGGCGACGGCCTGCTCGAGGACGACGGCGAGCACCGCCGTGCCGAACGACCCGCCGACCTGCTGCGCGATCCGGGTCAGGACGCTCGCGTGCCCGATCTCGGCGCGGGCGAGCCCGACGTAGGAGGCCGTCATGACCGGCATGGTGACGGCGCCGAGCCCGACGCCGCGGATCAGCAGCCACAGCGCGAGCAGCCAGCCGTCGCTCGTCGCGTCGACGAACGCGAACGGCACGGTCGCGGCCGCGACGACGACGAACCCGACGATCGCGATCGACTGCGCCCCGATCCGGTCGGTGAGCGGGCCGGCGATCTGGCGGCTGAGCAGGGCGCCGATCCCTTGCGGCACGAGCATCAGCCCGGCGGTCAGCGCGGTCACGCCGCGGACCTCCTGGTAGTACAGCGGGAGCAGCAGCATGGCCCCGAACAGCGAGAAGCCCGACAGGAACAGCACCGCGGTCGATGACCCGACCGAGCGCGCGGCGAGCAGCCGGACGTCCACGAGCGGGTCGCGGCGGCGCAGGGCGTGGACCGTGAAGGCGATGAGGAAGGCGACGCCGATCGCGAGCGGCGCGAGGACGCCGGGCCGGCCGAAGCCGGCCGCGCCGGCGTCGGAGAGGCCGAGGAGCACGGCGACGATGCCCGGGACGAGCAGCACGAGCCCCCACACGTCGAGCCGGGGCCGCGCGGCGGCGGCGTCCGGGGTGTCCTTCGCGAGGTAGCGGCCGGCGAGGATCAAACCGGCGACGCAGAACGGCACGTTGACCCAGAACATGAAGCGCCAGCTGAAGTCCGTGATGATCGCGCCGCCGACGAGCGGGCCGAGGATCGGACCGAGCAGGCCCGGCAACGCGACCCAGGTCATCGTGCGGCCCAGCGCGTGGCCGCCCGCCGCCTGCATGATCAGCGTCGTCATCACCGGCAGCATCAGCCCGCCGCCGAGCCCCTGCAGGACCCGCCAGCCGATGAGCGATCCCGCGTCCCACGCGAGGCTCGACCCGACCGAGCCGGCGAGGAAGACGGTGAGGGCGAACATCCAGACGCGCTTGCCGCCGAAGCGGGTCAGGGCCCAGGTGCTGAGCGGGACCGCCGCGCCGAGCGCGAGCATGTAGCCGGTCGTCACCCACTGGATCGTCGAGACCGGCACGTCGAGGCTGGTCGCCAGCCGGTGCAGCGCGACGCTGACGATCGTCGTGTCGAACACGACCGCCAGCGCCCCCACCACCAGGATCAACGCCGTCTTCAGCACCTTCGGGTCGACGCCGTCGCGCGCCGGTGTGTCCGCTGTCATCACTACCCCAATAAGAGAGGGATTATTTTCTTATTGGCGAGAGTAGGAGGACTGGCGAAGGAATGCAAGTCTCTCTTATCCTGGACGCATGCCGACGTCCGATACGGTCAAACGCCGCCGCCGAGGGACCGAGCTGGAGCACGCGCTCCTCGACGCGGCCTGGGCGGAGCTGGCGGAAGCCGGCTTCGCGAAGCTGACGATGGAGTCCGTCGCGGACCGCGCGAAGACCGGGATCGCGGTGCTCTACCGCCGCTGGCCGGACAAGAACGCCCTGGTGCTCGCCGCCATCCGGCACTTCGGCGACACCCACCCGGTCGAGATCCCGGACACCGGCAGCCTGCGCGACGACCTGTTCGAGCTGATGCGGAACATCAACGCCGGCCGGACGGAGCTCGCGACGCTCGTCGGCGCGACGTTCGCGGGCCTGCACGACAGCGCCGGCCTCACACCGGAGGAGGTCCGGCTCACCGTGCTCGGCGACGGCCCGAAGCGGTCCGACCCGGTGTACCGCCGGGCCCACGACCGCGGCGAGATCGACCTCTCGCGCATCCCGCAAGACGTCCTCGACCTGCCGTTCCAGCTCATGCGCCACGACATCCTGATGACGCTGAAGCCGGTCTCCCCCGAGCGCATCCGCTCGATCGTCGACGACGTCTTCTGGCCGCTCGTCACCGGCTGACCCGCTCCCGGGCCGGCTGCCGCACCCGGTGGCGAGTCGGGCCCGGGCCCCGGCCTGTCACATCCCGCGGGCCTGCCTCGTCCCCCGGCGGACACCCCACCGGAAAGGGAGGCCATGTCCGCCGCCTATCTCATCGTCACGCTCGTCGCCGCGGTCCTCACCGGCAGCGCCGCCGTGTTCTACCTGATCGGCCACGACTACCCGAAAGCCCAGGCGGACATGAAGGGCGTCCCGCGGTCGTGGCTGCCGTGGCTCGGCGCGGCCCTGGCGGCCGGGGCGGCGGGCCTGCTGGCCGGGCTCGCCGTGCCGCTGCTGGGCCTCCTCGCCGCCGGCGGGCTGGTGCTGTACTTCGTCGGCGCGCTCATCGCCCACCTGCGCGTGGGCTCCCGTCAGCTCGTCGGCGGAGTGGTGTTCCTGGCCCTCGCGGTGGCGGACCTCGTGCTGAACCTGGGCTACCACGGGTAGTCAGCCGCGGTACTCCAGCCAGTCGAGGTTGATCGAGCCGGTGTCACCGGGCGCGTAGGACAACGTCACGACCGGGTCCCGGCCGGTGACGGGCAGGCCGGCGAACGTCACCGTGCCCCAGTCGTCCCAGCTGCCGGACACGACCGGGAAACTCACCTGCCGCACGGCTTTCCCGTCCACCGACAGCGTCATCGTGCGCGCGTCGCCGTTGGCGTTCGCGTACCGCACGGTGACCGCGCCGGTCGCGGCGGCGGCCGACGTCCGGTGCAGCGTGAACGACGACGCGGCGCCCTGGGCCCACAGCCCGTCGAGGAACGCGCGGCCGGCGTACCCGGTGTGGTTGACGTTCGTCTTGACCCCGCCGGTGTTGTGCGCGTCCTCGGCTTCGAGGTGACCCGGGGCGGGACAACCGGAAACGGTCCCGGCCGTGTCGGCGCAGCGGTCGGCGGCGTCCGCCACGTGGTCGCCGTCCCGGTCGCCGGCGGTCGCGCCCGTGAGGGTGATCTCGACCCGGTGCGCGCCGCTCGACGTCGCCGGGACGGCGTTGCCGGCGACGGGCCGGCCGTCGAGCGTGAACGAGCCGATCCGGGTGCCTGCCCCGTGCAGCGCGATCGTCAGGTCCGCGTCGCGGTAGCGCAGGTTCCGGAGGGTGACGTCACCCCAGCCCGCCGGCAGGTCCGGGGTGAACGTCAGGCCGCTGTCGGCGAAGGTCAGGCCGAACAGTCCGGTGTGGACCATGTCGAGGAACGCGGTGGCCGACCAGGTCTGGTCGGGCTCGGACCCCCAGTGGAACTTCACCGTGTCGCCGAGGCGCTGCCAGCCGCCGTCGACGACCCCGGTGTCCCCGTTGTAGATCTCCCAGAACCCGCTGTTGCCCGTGGCCAGTTTCGCCAGCCGCGCTGTTTCCGCGGCGAATCCGCGTTGATCTCCCTGCGCCGCAAGCGCTTTCGCCCACAGTCCCTGGACCAGGGGCCAGACGATCGCGTTGTGCCGGCCGGGCTGGGCGGCGGAGTAACGGTCCCAGTGCGGGTAGGTGTCGGGCATGCCCCAGGCCATCTCGCGGGCGTGGGCGAGGATCGAGCGGGCCTGGGCCGGATCGGCGACGCCGAAGAGGATCGCGAACGCCAGCCCGGTGCCCTCCTGGTAGGCGCCTCTCGTGCCGTCGGCGAGCAGCTGGTAGTCGTAGAGGCCGGTCGCGCCGTTCCAGAAGTGGTTGTTGATGGACGCCTTCAGCGCGGCGGCCTTGGCCCGGTAGCCGGCGGCCTCCGACGGACTTCCGAGCTCCCCGGCCATGTTCGCGGCGTTGACGTAGGCGGCGTAGTAGACCTCGTTGGTGCTCAGGTACATCCCGCTCGCGACGCCCGGCCACGGCGAGCTGCCGGTGCTGACCGACTCGGTCGCGTCGGCGGGCGGCGCGGGATAACCGGCGATGCCGTCGTTGAAGAACGACGGGCCGGTGAACAGCCCGTACGTGGCGTTGAACCCGGCGCTGGTGGCGTGTTCCCGGATGGCCAGCGTGTCGCCGGCGGTGCGGTAGGCGTCGCCGAGGAACCGCCGGTCCCCCGTGACCAGGTAGTGGTGCCAGGCGGCGGTCACCCAGACGACCTGGTCCCACTGCTGGTCGTCCTGCTGCACGCGCAGCGCGCCGCCCGCGTCCTTGTCGACGACCGCCCAGAGGGTGTTCTCCGCCAGCGCCGGGGCCAGCAGGCTCGTCGCGTTCCAGCTGTTCACCGACGCGTCCCGGGTCCACGGCTGGTCGTACCCGCCACCCGCGCGGACGAGGCCGACGGCCGGGTCCAGCAGGCCGCTCTTGTCGTACTTGGCGTCGTAGCCGATCGTGTTGGTGCGCAGCAGGTTGTCCAGCGCGGCTGTGTACGCGTTGCCGAACAGGGCCTGGCTGTCCGGGTTCGCGAACTCGAGCGTGGGCGTGGTGACCGGATCCGCGGTCGCCGGCGCGATACCGGCGACGCCGCCGCACGCGGTCACCAGCGTGAGGAGTGCGAGAGCGGTCTTGCGTGCGTGGCTCATGCCGTGCACCTTCCCCGGCCCCGGGCCGCGCCGGACCGAAAGCCCATTGCACCACGGAATCCCGGCCGGGGAGAGGGCCGGCGAAGATCCTGTCCGCTTCTGTCCGGCGCGCTAACCCATCAGCAGTACGAGCTTTCCGCGTACGCGGCCGGACTCGCCGGCCCGGTGCGCCTCGGCGATCCCGGCCAGCGGAAAGGTTTCGCCGACCCGGACGACGAACCGCCCGGACTCGACCAGCCGCCCGATCTCCGCCAGCGAGTAGTACGCGCGTCCGGCGTCGCCTCGGCTGAACCGCACCCCGTGCTGTTGCGCGCCGGCGAGGTCCGCGACCGTGACGACGTGCTCCGGGCCGCCCGCGAGCTCGACGAGCTCGGGCAGGACGCCGTTGCCGGCGACGTCGAGCGCGAGGTCCACGCCGTCGGCCGCCAGCGCGCGCACGCGTTCCGGCATGCCTTCGCCGTACGTGACGGGTTCCGCCCCGAGCGACCGCAGGAAGTCGTGCGTGGCCGCGCTTCCGGTGCCGATCACGCGGGCGCCGCGGGCCACGGCGAGCTGGACCGCGGCGGTGCCGACGCTGCCCGAGGCGCCGTTGACCAGCAGCGTGGCGCCGGCCTCGACGCCGAGCTGGTCGAGCGCCCGCGCCGACGTCTCCCCCGCGACCGGCAACGCGGCCGCCGACGCGAAGTCCAGCGACGGCGGGATCGGCGCGTACCAGGACAGCACGGTCCGGCCGGCCTGCGCCGCACCGCCCTCGGACAGCCCGAACACCCGGTCCCCGACGGCCACCCCGGTGACGCCCTCGCCGAGTTCGTCGACGATCCCGGCCGCCTCGTAGCCCAGCGTCTGCGGCAGCTCCCGGTCCATCAGGCCCTGCCGCTTGAGCCAGTCGCCGGTGTTGACGCCGGCCGCGCGCACCGCGATCCGGATCTGCCCGGCGGCCGGGCGCGGGTCGGGCAGGTCGACGATTTCGAGCACGTCCGGCGGGCCGAACCGGCTGAACCGCGCGGCTTTCACGCGTCCTCCTTCTCCGGCGCGGTCGCGCCGTGCCGGCCGAGGAAGCGCCGCTGTTCGGCGACGGCTTCCCGGTCCTCCGGGCTGTCGCCGCCGAACCCGGCGTGCGGCATGGCTTCGAACACGTGCAGCTCGGCCGCCACCCCGGCGTCGCGCAGCCGGCGGTGCATCCGGACGGTGTTCGAGAGGAACAGGTCGCGGGTGCCGCTCCGGAGGAAGGTGGGCGGGAAGCCGGTCAGGTCGCCCAGCACCGGCGAGAGGTACGGCTCCCGCAGGTCGGCCCCGGCGGCGTAGAGCGCGTTCGGCACCCGCAGGCTGCGCAGGACGTTGTCCACGCCGGCCAGGGTCCGGAAGGTGTCACCCGACTCGGTGAGGTCGACCTGCGGGGTGTTGAGCACCAGGGCGGCGGGCATCGGCAGCCCGGCGTCCTTGGCGCGCAACAGAAGGGCGGCGGCGATGTTCCCGCCGGCGGAGTCGCCGCCGACGAACACCCGCGACGGATCGTGGTCCCGCAGCAGGTGCCGGTACACGGCGAGCGCGTCGTCGAGCCCGGCCGGGTACGGGTGCCGCGGCGGCAGCCGGTAGTCCACGCCCCACACGAGCAGCCCCGTGCCCGACGCGGTCCGCGCCGTCGTCAGCCGGCACGCGTCCCCGCCGCCGACCACGAGGCCGCCGGGGTGCATCCAGAGGAAGACGGGCTCGTCCGCCGCTTTCCCGACGCCGTCGGGCCTCGCGGCGTACACGGTGACGCCGTCGACGTCGAGGTCCTCGACGGTGACCGGCAGCTCGGCGACCGGGAAGCGCCGGGCCGTGGACCGGTTCGCCTCCTCGGCCAGCGCGAGCCAGCCGGCGGTGTCGTCCAGGGCCGGGTAGGTCAGTTCGCCCTGGTCGAGGGCGAGCCAGTCCTGTGCCTGCTCGCTGACGGTGGCCGGAGCGGGGAAGGTGTCGGTGCGCATACCACTACATTAACTGACTAAATTTAGTCAGGCAAGTTCGGCGCGTCGCCGAGCACGGCCCAGGCGCAGCGCGGAGACGAGGAAGAAGATCCCGCCGAGCGTCGCGTACCCGGCCAGGTTCGTCAGCGAGGCTCCGTCCTTTGTGGACTGCAGGACGAACGACGCCCCGGCCAGCACGGAAATGCCACCACTGAGGATCATCGGCCACTGACCACCCAGAGCACGGCGGCGGACCCCAACCACGAGCTGGACGGCGCCGGCCACGACGGCCCAGCTCCCCCACACCCGCAGGACGCCGGCGATCCCGCCCGAGCCGACCACGGCCAGGCCGACGGCGGCGAGCAGGCTGATCGCGATGTTCACGTACAGCACCGAAACCGACTGGGCCGCCTTCGAAGCGCGGACGTCGACGACGGCGGCGACCACGTCGAACACCGGGTACAGCACCAGCAGCGCGACACCGGCCGGCCCGAGGTCCGACCCGGTCGCGAACACCAGTGCGGCCCAGACGACGGCGAAGCCGAACCGGACGAAGTACAGCCGCCGCAACGACGAGGCGACGTCGGCGGCGGGAACGGTGGTGGTCATGTTTTCCCCTTCGGACACTGCGAGGTAGATAGAACGATCGGTCTTGCTGCCGACGACTATGGCAGCGGACGGCCGAGCCGTCAAGACCGACCGTTCTATCTGCTACCGTGGAGGTCACGAACCAGGAGGTGGATCTCAGGTGTCCGAAGCACGAGCGCGGCTGCTCAGCACCGCGACCCGGCTGTTCTACACGGAGGGGCTCCACTCCGTCGGCGTCGACCGGATCATCGCCGAAGCGTCGGTCACCCGCGCCACGCTCTACCGGCACTTCGCGAGCAAGGACGACCTGCTCGTCGCCTACCTGAGTGCCGCCGACCAGGCGATCCGCGCCCAGGCCGAGGCCGCCCGGGCCGGTGGCGGCGCCGCGGCCGACGTCGTCCGGGCGGTCGCCCGGTCGATCGCCGACGGCATCCGCTCCCCCGGGTTCCGCGGCTGCGCGTTCCTCAACGCCGCGGCGGAGTACCCCGATCCCGCCCACCCGGTCCACCAGGCCGTCCTCGCCCACCGGCAGTGGTTCCTGGACACCGTCACCGAACTGCTGGCGCAGACCGGGGAGACGCCGCCGGAGCCGGCCGCCCGGCACTTCGTCATGCTCCGCGACGGCGCGATGGCCGCGGGCTGCCTCACCGACCCGGCGCCGATCTGCGAGACGTTCCTGCTCGGTGTCGAAGGGATCCTGAGCTACCGGAACGCTTCCGTCGCGCCCTGAGCCCGGTTTCAAGATCACCCGCTCGGCGAACAACCCCACCGGCGGGCGGGCGTCCACCGGGTATGACCACGAACCCGCGCCGCGCCTTTTCCCGAGCCGTCACCCTGCTGGCGGTGGCCGGCACCGCGGCGGCGGTCCTGGCCGCCCCGGCCACGGCGGCCGAAGTCGACCAGGTGGTGACGCGGGTGAGCGCGGCGGACCGGGCCGCGGCGCTGGCCCACTGGACACCGGAGCGGATGCGCCAGTGGGTCGGCGAGGACTGGCTGCCCCCGGCCGAAAAGCTCGGCCGGCTGTGGGACGGCCCGGTGCCGGCGGGGGTCGGGCGGTTGTTCTTCACCGCCGAACCCGGCGTCGACGAGTCCTGCACCGCGACCGTGGTCCCGAGCTCCAGCAAGGACGTCGCGCTCACGGCCGGGCACTGCGTCAACGGCGGCCTGGACCGCTTCGACAACCCGATCAAGATCGTCAACGTCGTGTTCGTCCCCGGCTACGACCGCGGGAAGGCGCCGTACGGCGTGTTCCCGGTCCGGGCCTTCGCCTGGTCCGCCACCTATTCGGGCCCGATGAGCGGCACGGACGACGACGCCGTGCTCGCCCTGGATCCGGTCGGCGGCCGGCACGCCGCCGACGTCGCGGGCACCCAGGACGTCTCGTTCGCGCAGCCACCGTCCCCTGTGGACACCACGATCCTCGGCTACCCGGTCTCGCGGCTGGCCGGCGGCGAGGCGCTGCTGTCCTGCGCGCGGCCGGCCACCCTCGAGGTCAACTCGGTGCTGTCGGACTGGAAGACGGACTGCGACCTGTCCGGCGGTTCCAGCGGCGGCCCGTGGCTGCGGAACTTCGACCCCGCCACCGGCAGGGGCACCGTCTTCGGCGTCACCAGCCGGGGAACGATGACCGAGGACGGCGTCACCCAGGACCTCACGAGCGCCGCGTTCACCGATCCGGTGCGGGCGTTGTACGAGCGCGCCGGGCAGCTCTGACCCGGATTCACCCGCACGGGTGCACCCCTCACCCGGTCCACCGCGGTGATCGCCGCGGTGGGCCGGTGCGTGTTCTGATGACCGCAATCCGACCATGGGAGAGAGGTGCTCGTTGACCGTCACCGCGCCGGAACCACCGCCGGGCTGGGTCCCGGTCGAGCACCGGCTCCTCGGGCTCGACCGCCGGACCTTCACCCCGGCCCTGATCGCGCTCGCCATCGCCCTGGTGCTCGCGTACGGGCTGCCGGCGCTCAACGCCGCGATCCCCTGGCACAACGAGATCCGCGCCGGTGAGCTGCTCGACCTCGGCGACGGCGCGACCGCCGTCCCGCCGGTGGGCTGGCAGCTGCAGAACGGCACGCTGACCGGCACCGCCGTCGCGAACCCGGCGACCCTGCAGGTCGTCCTGGCCACGGGCGGCGCGACGATCGAACTGCGCGGCGCGCCCTACGACGGCACCGCGGCGGCCTTCCTCGACCAGGTGCGGCTTTCGGAAGGCGACGACGCCCCCGCGATCGACAGCGCGCGGGGCACGGTGACGACCACCGCCGGGCTCACCGGCGTCGCGCAGAGCACGACGTCGCCGAGCGGTGACGGGCTCGACGTCGCCTTCAAGGTGGCCGGCCGCGGCCAGGCGGCGGACACCGCGCCCGCGCTGCTGTTCCGGGTGCGCACCGCGCCGGGCCAGTTCGAGCGGTACCGCGACGAGATCGGCGGCGTCCTGCGCAGCATCACCCCGGGAGCGGGCCGGTGACCACGACGTCCGAGACCAAGACGACCCAGCTCGCCGCCATCGAGCAGTCCGGCTGGGGCCTGCCGTTCCGCTTCTTCCAGCCGCACAACCTGGCGTTCTGGGTGTACCTCGTCGGCGTCGGCGGCGGCGCGCTCGGGATGTTCCGCTTCTTCGGCGGCGACGGCGGCTTCTACACCCCGGCCCTGACCGGCGGGATCCTGCTGTTCGGGCTCTACCTCGTGCCCTGGCTGGTGCTGCTGCGCCACCAGAACCGCTACACGGCGCAGCCGGGCCGGCTGCTGACCACGGCGTTCGCCTGGGGCGGGATCGCCGCGACGTTCTGGATCGCGCTCCCGGCCAACACGGCCCTGCTGGAGCTGTGGACGAAGCTCGGCGGCACGGCCTTCGCCGCCGACTGGGCCGCCGGGCTCACCGCCCCGATCGACGAGGAGTTCGCGAAGGCCCTCGGCCTCGTCCTGCTGATCGGGCTCGCGCCCCGGCTCGTCCGCAGCGTCTACGACGGGGCCATCATCGGCGCCTTCATCGGCCTGGGCTTCCAGGTCTTCGAGGACCTCCTCTACGTCTACAACGGCGCCGCCCAGAGTTTCGGCACCGACCAGATCGGCGCGTCGCTGCAGGTGTTCCTCGTCCGCGGCGCGTCCGGCATCGTGTCGCACGCGCTGTTCAGCGCCATCTTCTGCGCCGGGCTGATGTGGGTCCTGGGCCGGGTGCCGGGTGAGCGCGACGTCGTCCGCGGCGTGCTGACCATGCTGGTGGCGATGGTGTTCCACTTCGCGTGGGACGACATGAACGGCCTGGGCGGCAACGGTCCCCTGGTCGCCGTGCTGCCGTTCGTGATCGCGGCCGTCGAGCTCACGTTCCTGTTCTCCGTCCTGCGCCACGCCGCCCGCCGCGAGCGGACGTGGACCCGCGAACTGCTGGGCCCGGAAGCCGAGGCGGGCGTGCTCGACCCGGCCCTGCTCGACGCGGTCAGCGGGCTCCGGAAGCAGCGCAAGGCCTACCGCAAGCACGTCCACGGCCGCCGCGCGGCGAGACACCGGATGGCGGCCGCGAGCGACCTCGCCCGGGAGATCGCCCACGCGGGCGGCCGGGAGACCGACCGGGTCGCCCACGCCCGAGCAGAAGTCCTGCGCCTCCAGCACCCGGCCCCCTGAGTCCCGGGGCGTCCCGCGACATCAAGTCCGTGAAGGCCTCCTTGAGGGACTCTGAGTCCCTCAAGGAGGCTCGGAGTCATGAGGTCATCGCAACACCACCTCGATGAAGGGTGGGGTTGCAGATGGCGCGAGTGCATCGCTGGCTGCCGAGGTCGGTGCAGCTGGAGTTCTGGGACCAGGTCCGGGCCGGGACAGCGGCGAAGCCGGCCGCGCAAGCGGCCGGCTTCGCCCCGACCACCGGAGTGCGGCTGTTCCGTCAAGCTGGCGGGGTGATCAGCAATGCACCCCGCCAGCCCGGCCCGCTCCGGTTGAGTATCGCTGAACGGGACGAGATCGCCTGCCTGAAAGCTGCAGGCCACGGCCCCCGCGCCATCGGCCGGGCGATCGGACGCCCGGCCTCGACGGTGTCACGGGAGCTGGCCCGCAACACTGGCCTGACCGGCGCGTATCGGGCCAGCTCGGCCCAGCACCGCGCCGACGACCGCGCGAAACGACCGAAGGTCGCGAAACTGCGGGCCGACCCGGTGCTGCGGAAGATCGTGCAGGCGGGGCTGGACCGCAAGTGGTCACCCCAGCAGATCTCCGAGAGACTGGTGCTGGATTTTCCTGACCGGCCGGAGATGCGGGTGTCACACGAAACGATCTACCAGTCGCTGTATGTGCAGGGCCGGGGTGCGCTACGCCGGGAACTGACCACCGCGCTGCGGACCGGGCGGGCGTTGCGAATGCCACGACGTCAAGCCCAGGCCCGCCGGGAACGACCCTCGGGCCGGATCCAGGACATGGTCAACATCAGTGAACGGCCGGCTGAGGTCGCTGACCGGGCCGTTCCGGGGCATTGGGAAGGGGACCTGATCCTGGGCAAGGACAACAAGTCGGCGATCGGGACGCTGGTGGAACGCCAGACCCGGTTCGTGATGTTGCTGCACCTACCCGACGGACGGGACGCCGCCACCGTCGCGGCGGCGATGACGGAGATGATCGCGGCGTTGCCGCCGTTGCTGCTGGGCTCGCTGACCTGGGATCAGGGCAAGGAAATGGCCCATCACCAGAAGATCACCCTGGACACCGGGTTGCAGATCTACTTCTGTGACCCGCATTCGCCGTGGCAGCGGGGCAGCAACGAGAACACCAACGGCCTGTTGCGTCAGTACTTCCCGAAAGGCACCGACCTGTCCCAGCACAACGCGGCGGAGTTGGTGCGGGTGGCCGAAGAGCTGAACGGACGGCCGCGGGAGACCCTCGGCTGGCGAACACCAGCCGAGGTCCTCACGGCGTTACTGTTGGATCAGCAGACACCAGGTGTTGCAACCACCGCGTGAATCCGCCAGGCCTTCACGGACTTGGGGGCCGGGGTCCGGGGGCGAGGCGCTCGACCAGGGCGTCGACCAGGGCGTCGCGCTCTTCCGGGGCCAGCAGGTCCGGCAGGGTCAGGCGCTCGATGATCAGCCAGTTCAAGGCCAGCCACAGCAGCTTGACCGTCGTCGCGTCGCCCGGCAGGCCCGTCTTCAGGTGGTTTTCCACGTTGAAGTCGAGGTCCGCGCGGATCCGCTTCGTCAGCACCTCCCGCAGCTCCGGCCGGCGGGCCGCTTCCAGACGCAGCTCCAGCAGCGCCAGGAACCCCGTCGGGAACGCCGCCACGCGCTCGACCAGGTCGTGCATCAGCTCGGCGAGGCGGGCGCGGTCGCGCGGGCCGTCGAACGGGGCGGCCAGCGTCGCCGCGTCCGGGACCAGGCGTTCGTAGACGCGCTCACCCGCGCCGGTGAGGATCTCCTCGCGGCCGGCGAAGTAGTTGGAGGCGGTGCCGGTGGGCACCGCGGCCCGCTGGTCCACCGCGCGGAACGTCAGTCCGCGCGCGCCGTCCGCCGCCAGGACTTCGATCGCCGCGTCGAGCAGGGCCGCCCGTCGTTCCGGATTGCGTCGCGCCATCGCTTGAGACCACTCCGTCTGTAGTGTTATCGTGAAACCACTACAGGCAAAGTACTACAACTCGAGTTATTCCGGGGGTCGCGTGCGCAAGCTCGTCTACTACATCGCCGTCTCGATCGACGGGTTCATCGCCGGGCCGGGTGGCGAGTTCGACTTCTACCCGGAGGCGCCGGACATGGTCGAGTACCTCCGGGCGGAGTTCCCGGAGACGATGCCGAGCCACATCCGGCCGCACATCGGCCTCGACGGCGCGCCGAACAAGCGGTTCGACACCGTGCTGATGGGCCGCGGCGCCTACCGGCCCGGGCTCGACGCCGGCGTCACCAGCCCCTACACCCACCTGCGGCAATACGTGGCGTCGACGACGCTCGGGGAGATCGCCGATCCCGCGGTCGAGCTGATCACCGACCCCGTGGCCACCGTCCGCCGGCTCAAGGAGGAGCCCGGCGCGGACATCTGGCTCTGCGGCGGCGCCCGGCTCGCGGGCGAGCTGCTGCCGGAGCTCGACGAGCTGGTGTTCAAGCGCTACCCGGTCGTCGCGGGCCACGGCCTCCCGGCGTTCAGCGGCCCGTTCCGGCCGCGGCCGTTCACCCCGGCCGAGACCCGGACGTTCAGCCACGGCGGCACGGTCACCACCTACCACCCGGCCTGACACCACGCTCATGTCGTGAGGGGCACCCTCAGGGACTCCAGGTCCCTGAGGGTGCCCCTCACGACACAACTGCCGGCTCTCACAACCCGGTCACAACCGGGGTGCGGTACGCCAATACCCGGCGGCGCGCTGCTCCCGCGTGCCCGGACTCGAGGGGTGGCTCGCATGGGATCAGCGGTGCTCGCGGCGGTCGTGCTCCTGCTCGGCTCGGCACCCGCGCCCGTGGCGGTGGCGGCGGCGGCCGCACCGGCCCAAGGGTGCTCCTCCGCCTCCGTGTCGGTCACCGATCGGACGCTCTACGAGGGCACCCCGGCCCCCGGCGACTCCGCCTACACCACCTTCACCTTCACCGTCTCGGTCACCGGCTGCGCGCCGACCGGGACCGTCTCCTACAAGACCGAGGACGGCTCCCCCGGCGCGACCGGCGCGGCCGACTACGTCCCGGTGCACGGGCAGCTGAGCTGGAACGGCGAAGCGAGCCCACGGACCGTCTCGGTCGACGTGCTCAAGGACGCCGTCCCGGAGCCCAACGAACCCTTCCTGCTGCGCCTGTACGACCCGGTCGGGCTGAACCTCGCCGACGACCTGGCCGCGGGCGGGGTCCTCGACGACGACGGGGCCGACGGGCCGCCCGTGGTGGTCTCGACCGACGGCGGGAAGATCTGCTGGAAGGTCTGCGCGGTCGGCGTGCACCTCGGCACCCCCGCGAAGGCGCCGGTGACCGTGCACTACCGGACCCTGCCGGTCGGTGCCGGCGAACCGGCCTACGTGCCGGTCAAGGACGCGCTCCTCACCATCCCGGCCGGGGCGAGCGGCGGCGACGCCGTGGTCAAACTCCTGACACCCCAAGGGGAAGCCAAGTTCGTGCTCGAACTGTTCTCGCCCTCGGCGGGCACGCTCGGCAACGCGCGGACGGAGGTGACGATCAAGCCCGGCGGTTAGCCACCTCGCGGGCCTCGGCCGTCGCGTTGGCCTGGGTGTACAACGCGGCGGCCGTGGCCCACTGCCGGGCCGCGTCGGCCGGGCGGCCGAGCCGGGCCTCCAGCTCGCCGAGGTCGCGGTGCAGGTGCGCCTGTTCGTAGCCGTCGGGCACCGTGGCCCGCAGCGCCAGCCCGCGTTCCAGGTGCTCCCGCGCGGCGGCCAGGTCGCCCGCGCCGAGCCGGGCGCGGGCGAGGTGTTCGAGCGCCGACGCCTCCCCGTGCCGGTCGCCGACGTCGCGGCTGAGGTCCAGCGCCTGCCCGAAGTGCGCCAGCGCGACGGCGTGGTCGCCCTGCCCGAGGTGGGCCCGGCCGGCGTCGAGCAGCGACTCCCATTCGAGCCAGCGGTCGCCGATCGCCCGGCTGACCGCGATGGCCTCGCCGAGGTGCGCGAGCGCGGTCCGGTGGTCGCCGCGCTGCAGGTGCGCCTCGCCCAGCGTGTCGAGGGTGGCGGCCTCCAGACGGGCGTTGCCGAGCTCGCGGAACGTGGCCAGCGCTTCGGTCAGCGGGTCGAGGCTCTCCTGCGCGCGGCCCATCCGGACGTAGGTGTGGCCGAGGTTGCGCTGCGACAGCGCGTGGCCGAGGTCGTTGCCCGCCTCCGCGTTGCGCGCCACCGCCAGCCGGTGCGACGCGATGGCCTCCTCGAAGCGGCGCAGTTCGGCGTAGGCGTTGGCGGTGTTGTTGTGGATGTGCCCCTCGCCTTGGACGTCCCCGGCGGCCTGGGCCGTCCGCAACGCGGCCGCGTTGGTGTCGAGCGCCTCCTGCAGCCGCCGGGTCATGAAGTACGCGACGCCCAGCGCCCGCAGCATCTCGGCTTCGGCCAGCGGGTCGCCGAGTTCGGTCGCGGCGGCCGCACCCTGGCGGCACAGCTCGACGCGGGTGTGCCAGTGACCGGCGGTGTCGTAGAAGCTGGTCAGCAGGTAGGTGAGCTGCCAGGCGGCTTCCGGGCGGCCGTGTTCGCGGGCGAACCGCACCACGGGCAGCAGGTTGTCGCGCTCGACGGTGAGGAAGGCCAGCGCGGCGTGCCGGTCGGCCCCGACGTCGACCGCGGGCGCGGCGTAGCGCGGCACCGGCGTCACGAGGTCGCGGTTCGGGTCGAGCGCCCGGTTCGCGGCGGCCGCGGCCAGCAGGTACCAGTCGACGAGCCGGTCGCCGGTCGCCGCGCGGGCGGCCGCGGGTTCGCCGGCCCGCGCGCACTGCCGGGCGAACTCGCGGATCAGGTCGTGGAAGCGGAACCGGTCCTCCCCCGCGGCCGTGACGAGGTGCGCGGCCGCGAGCCCGGCGGCCGCCCGTTCCCCGGCATCGGACGTCATCCCGCACAGCGCCGCGCCGAGCGCGGTGGTGAACGTGGCCCCCGGGCTCAGCGCGACCCGGCGGAACAACCGGGCCTGCGCGTCGCCGAGCGGGAGGTAGGCGGTGGCGAGCACGGCCCGGACCGTGCGTGAATCCCCTTCCACCGCAAGGGTGTCGAGGCGCCCGGCGCCGGCCAGCTCGGCGGCGAGCTCGGCCAGCGGCCGCTTCGGCGCGCCCACCAGCCGGGCGGCGGCGATGCGCAACGCCAGCGGCATCCCGCCGCACAGCCGCGCCACCCGGGCGGCCGGCCCCGGCTCGCGCTGCACCCGTTCCGCGCCGAGCACGCGGTTCAGCAAGGCGAGCGACTCCGCGTGCGCGAAGGCGTCCAGGGCGACCGGGTGCACGGCGTGGCGGGTGCTCAGCGCGGCGAGGGTCTGCCGGCTGGTGACGACGAGCAGGGCCGGGCCGGTGCCGGGGATCAGCGGGAGGACGTCGTCGAGCCCGCGGGCGTTGTCCACCACGACCAGGCACCGGCGCCCGTGCAGCAGCGAGCGGTACAGCGCGGCGCGCTCGGCCGGGTCGCCGGGGATGTTCTCCTCCGGCACGTCCAGGCCGCGCAACAGGTGCGCGAGCGCCCGGGCCCCCGGCATCGCCTCGGCCGGGTCCTGGCCGCGCAGGTCGAGGAACAGCTGCCCGGCCGGGAACGCCGGCGCGATCCGGTGCGCCCAGTGCAGCGCCAGCGCCGTCTTCCCCATGCCCGCGGCGCCCGAGATCACGACGACCGGCCGTTCGCTCTGCTCGAGTGCCGCGTCCAGCGACGCGAGCTCGTCGTCGCGTCCGGTGAAGTGGCCGACGCCCGCGGGAAGCTGGGACGGTCCGGCTTCGGCGGGCCGCGGGGCCAGCTCGTGGTCCCGGCGGAGGATGGCGGTGTGCAGGGTGAGCAGCTCGGGACCGGGGTCGACGCCGAACTCGTCGGCGAGCCGCCGCCGCAGCCGCTGGAAGGTGTCGAGCGCGTCGGTGTGCCGGCCGCAGCGGTACAGCGCCAGCATGTGCAAGCCGGTCAGCCGCTCCCGCGTCGGGAACGCGGCAAGCAGGCGCGGCAGCTCGCGGACGGCTTCCTCGTGGTTGCCGAGGCGCAGTTCGGCGTCCCAGAGGTCCTCCACCGCCGAGAGCCGCAGCTCGTGCAGGCGGTCCACCTCGCGCAGGCCCCAGCCGGACAGCGCCGCGTCGGCGAAGGCGTCCCCGCGCCAGAGCGTCACCGCGGCGCGCAGGGTCGTGGCCGCCCGCTCGACGGCGCCCGACGCGAGGTCCGCCGCGGCCGCGCGCACCTGCTGCTCGAACCGGTGCGCGTCGACCGTCACCGGCGGGACGGTCAGCAGGTAGCCCGGCTCGCGGGTGACCAGCACGGCCGGGAAGCCGCAGACGTCCAAGGCCCGGCGCAGGCGCGCGACGTGGCTGTGCAGGGTCTTGACGGCCGTGCGCGGTGGGTCCTCGCCCCACAGCACGTCGACGAGCCGCGGGATCGGCAGCACCGTGCCCGCGTGCAGCGCCAGCACCCCGAGCACGACCCGCTGCCGCGTTCCGTGCAGCGTCGCGAGCCCGGCCGGGCCCACGGCTTCGACCGGGCCCAGCACGCGCAGTTCCCCGGGTTGGGACACCCCCCAGCTCCTTCCCGCGCGCCACAACGGCTCAGCGAGCGTAACCACGCGGATGCGGTGCGAAAACAGCCAACCAGCTGATCTGCGGGAGAGCGACAACCCGTTCACAACCACACGGGGCGACGCTCGGGGCAGTCCCGCCCCCGACTCCCGTGGAGGAAACCCGGATGACCACCACTCTGCGCCACCGGCGCCGCAGACCCTTCGTGGCCGCGCTCGCGGTCGCCGTCGCGGCCACGTTCCTGCCCGTGTTCACCGCGGCGGCCACCCCGGCCGCCGCACCCGCGGCCCAGTCGCCGTGCGGGCCGCTCGACGTCACGTTCGTCATCGACGACACCGGCAGCATGGGCCCGGCCCTGACCACCATCAAGAACGAGCTGGGCAACATCGCCACCGCGGTGCAGACCAACTCCGGCAACGACTACAAGCTGGGCCTGGTGACGTTCAAGGACAACGTCACCGTGCACAGCGACCTCACCGCGCTCAACCTGGGCACGGTCACCCCGCAGATCAACGCCCTCACCGCGACCGGCGGCGGCAACGAGCCCGAGGCCTCCGACGAGGCGGTCAACACGGCGGTCAACAACCTGCCCGCCACCGGCCGGCCGCAGGTCGGCAACTTCTCCGGCGTCTGGCGCACCAACGCGACGAAGATGGTCATCCTGGTGACCGACGCGCGCCCCGGCGGCTTCGACGACGCGTTCGCCGCGGCCGACCAGGCGAACGCCCACCTCCGGGCGGTGCAGGCGGCGACCAAGGCCATCAAGATCTCGTCGGTCTACGTCCAGACGAGCACGGCCTACCCGGTCATCCCGACGATCATGCAGGACTACGCCACCACGACCGGCGGCACCTACGCGGCGACGCCCGCCAGCGGCGCCGGCGCGGGGACCGCGATCCTCGACGCGCTGAAGAACTGCCGCAAGACGGACGTCTTCATCAAGGACGCGCCCGCCGACAGCGGGGTCGCCCCGCACGCGCTGAACCCGATCTGGACGAGCCCGGACATCAAGGTGTGCGCGTCGCTGCCGCCGTGCGCCCCGATCAACCCGGTCGTCGGCGCGACGAACTACGTCGTGGTGACGCTCAACAATCCGGGCCCGTACGGCGCGGGCGCGTCGACCGGCCACGTGGAGGTCTCCTACACCGCGCAGGGCGGCGCGGCGTTGTGGCCGACGGACTGGGTGCCGGTCGGCTCCTCGGCGACGGTCACCGTGGCACCCGGGAGCGTGCAGGTCCCGGTCGTCTGGGCCGGCGTCCCCGGTCCCGGCCACTTCTGCCTGCTGGCGCGGTGGATCTCGGCGACCGACCCGATGAACTACCCCGAGCTGCCCGGCTCGAACACGCTCACCAACACGCGGAACAACAACAACATCGCGTGGCACAACGTGGACACGATCAAGCTCAAGCCCGGCGTGGGCACCACCCACCCGTTCACCCTCGGCAACCCGATCGCCGACCGGCTGACCACGGACCTGGTCTTCACCCAGCCCGGCAAGCCGTTCGCGGGCGGCCCCGGCAAGGTGGTCGTCGACCTCGGCAAGGTGCTCGCCGAGCGCTGGCGCCAGAGCGGCCAGAAGGGCGTCGGCGTCCGGCCGGTCGGCGAGACGGAGGTCGAGATCGTGGACCCGCAGCAGGCGACGCTGCAGGGCCTGGTGATCGAACCGAAGGAACGCCTCGAAACCGCGGTGACGTTCACCGCGACCGACGCGGCGGCCGGTGGTGAGTTCGTGTTCCGGATGTCGCAGTCCGACGGCAAGGACGACCTCGGCGGCGTCGAGTTCCAGCTCTCCACCGAGTAGCACGACCACGGTTCCGAAGGCCACCTCGGGCGCGTCCCGAGGTGGCCTTCGGCACGCCGGGCCGCCGGGTCCGGCTCACCCGCCGGCGCGGGATCCCTTACCGGACACCGGGTACCGGCGGGTCACCACCGCACGGGCAGCTCGTGCAGGCTGCCCACGATCAGGCCCTCGGTCGGTCGCAGCCGCTCTGGCGGGACGGCCAGCTCCAGCGTCGGGAGCGTTCGCAGGAGCACTTCGAGCACCGTCTGCAGTTCGGTGCGCGCCAGCGCCTGCCCGATGCAGGAGTGCGGCCCGGCGCCGAAGGCGAGGTGCCCGTTGGGGGCGCGGGTCACGTCCAGCTCGTCGGCCCGCTCGATGGCCTCGGGGTCCCGGTTCGCCGCGCCGACCTGGCAGATCACCGTCGTGCCCGCGGCGATCGTCCCGGCGGACAGGGTGACGTCGGCGCTGACGTAGCGGGGCACGCCGAACCCGGCGATGGTGTCGAAGCGCAGGAGTTCCTCGACGGCGGTGCGGACCAGGTCCGGTTCGGCCAGCAGGCGTTCCCAGCGGCTGCGGTCGGCCAGCAGGATCGCCACCATCTTGCCGATCATGCTCGACGTGGTCTCGTGCCCGGCGATCAGCAGCCCCTGGGCGGTCATCAGCAGTTCGCCCTCCGACAGCCGGCCGTCATCGGCGTCGCGGACCGCCACCAGCTCGCTGATCAGGTCGTCGCCGGGGTGGGCGCGGCGGTCGGCGATGTGATCCCCGAGGTACGCCACGAAACCGGCCTGGGCGGCGTCGATCTCGCTCTGCTGGTAGCGGTTGAGGTTCAGCAGGGTGTCCGACCAGTAGGCGAACCGGTCCCGGTCGGCGTCGGGGACGGCGAGCAGGTGGCAGATCACCCACACCGGCAACGGAAAACCGACCGCGGCGCCGAGATCCGCCGGCGCGCCCTTCCGCACCATGTCGCCGACGAACCGCTCGGTCATCTCGGCGATCCTGGGCCGCAGGTCGGCCATGCGCTTGGCGGTGAAGTACCGCCCGACGATGCGCCGCCACCGCAGGTGCGCCTCCCCGGTCGCCACCGTGTTCTCCCCGCCGAACGGGCCACCCGACTCGTCCGCGGTCAGGCGCGCGGCGTCGTCGGCGTCCATCTGACGGCTGAACCGGGGATCGGCCAGCACCTGTTTGACGTCTTCGTGGCGGGTGAGCAGCACGGCCTCGTCACCCGATTCCAGCCGCACCCGCGCCACCGGGCACTCCCGCCGCAGCCGGGCCCATTCGGCCGGTGGTTCGAACGCGCCGGGATAGCGGAACGGGTACTCGAAGACGTCGGGCTCCACGGGCCTTACCTCCAGTGCCGGAAGACGCGGTCACCTCCAGTGAACCCACGGCGGGGCGAGTTGGTCAACACGTCACCGGAGCGGCCGGCCCGGCCGGCCGCGGTGCACCGCCGGGGCCGCTGCCCCGCCTCGCCCGGCGGCGGTGGCGGGGCAACGGCACCCGAGGTCAGCAGGTCTTGCGCACGTAGCCGCTTTCGCCGGCGGGAACCACGTCCACGTCACGCTGGACGATGCTGATCTTGCCCTGATACGAGCCGCACGCCTTGCTCAGGCCCGAATTGGTGTATTCGACGTCGACGACCCGGTTCCCGAACGGGCCCGTGTACGCGTCGCACTCGGTGTAGTGGCCGCATTCCTCCACCACCGCGAAGTCCAGGCCGTTCGCGCTGCGGTTGCCGGCCAGGTCCGACGTGTTCTTCTGGGCGATCGCCAGCCCCTTCGTGTGGGCGTGGCTCGACAGCAGCTTGATGTAGTCCTGGGCCTGGGTCGCGCCGAACAGGTTCTCCGACCGTTCGTAGCTGTCGTAGTTGTCCGGCTCGACGGCCTGGAAACCCTTGCCCGCGCAGCTGTCGATGATTCCGTTGATCTTCGCCGCGACGCGGGTGCGCTTGTCCGCGGTGCGGAGGTCGAGCAGGGTCTCGCCCCAGTCCTCGTCCACGACCTTGGTGCCGTTGGCGTCCCGCAGCAGCAGGTCGCTGCTCCACTGGCCGTCGAGGCCCGGATTGACCTGGAAGGCGTTGATGTAACAGATGTTGTACTGCCCGCTCGCCGCCGAGTCCGAGTTGTCCCGGCTCACGATCTTGACCCCGGACGGCGGGGTGTACGCCCCGCCGATCTGGTAGTCCCACGCCGCGGCGAGCGGCGGCAGCGTCACCGCGGCCGACGACGTTCCCGCCGTCGCCACCAATCCGGACGCTGTCAAAGCGGCGGCCGTGACAGCCGTCGCCAACCACGATTTACGACCGTGCGAGAGTTTCACATCGGGCTCCACGTAATCAGGCACACCGATTCCGCGGCAAACCGGCGTGCGGGAAAGAGTCCGGCCGGCGAAGGCCACGCGATCGACGCGGGAAGGCCATCCGGCCGGACTGTGACCCGCGTAACATAAACGGCCGGTTAAGGAACGTCAAACAACCGCGCACGCGCGATGTTCGTTTCCGGAGCGCGCGCCGGAAACCGCGAACGCCGATCGTTCGACCGTTTACCGCGATTCTTTCCCCGGCTCAGCCGAGCGATCGGCTGACCGTTTTTCCCGGGAAGACGTCGACCACGGTCACCCGCACTCCGGCCGCCCGGATCGCGGCGACGGCGTCCTCGTCGGCGGTGGAGTCCGTGATGAGCTCGTGGATCTCGCCGACGTCCGCGATCCGCGCCAGCGTGCGCCGGCCCAGCTTGCTGCCGTCGGCCACGACGACCACCCGCTGCGCCCGGCAGAGCATCGCCCGGTTGGTCCGCGCCTCGTTCTCGTCGTGGGTGGTGAGCCCGCCCGCCACGTCGATCCCGTCGACGCCGATGAACGCCGTGCCGATGTTGATGGACGCCAGCACCTGCTCCGCCCACGGCCCGACCAGCTCGTAGGACCGCGGCCGGGAGACGCCGCCGACCACCACCAGCTTCACCCGTGGGCGCAACACGAGGTCCATGGCCGTGTTCAACGCGTTGGTGACGACGGTCAGGTCCGCGCGCTGGGGCAGTTCCTTCGCCAGCGCCGCCGTGGTCGAGCCGCCGGTCAGGCCGATCACGTGCGGCTCCGGCGGCAACCGGCGCACGGCCTCGCGCGCGATCGCGCGTTTCCCGTCCCGCGACTGGGCTTCCCGGTACCGGACGGGCAGTTCGTAGTCCACTTCCTGGGCCAGGGCGCCACCGTGGGTCCGGGTGAGCAGCCGCTGTTCCTCCAGCGCGGTGAGGTCCCGGCGCAGCGTCGCCTCGGACACCCCGAACCGGCGGGACAGGTCGCCGACGTGCAGCGAACCCGATTCGCTGAGCTCGTGCAGGATCTGCGCCATGCGCTCGGGACGGGCGAGGCGGCCGCGACGGCGCTTCTCCGCGACGGGAGCGGCGGCGGTGGGAATGCTCATGTTCCCACGGTACTGGCGTTTCGAACGAATTCGCACATCGGATGTGCGCGTTCCCGGCAGCACGATGTCCACACAGGACAACCACGTTCCGCGATGATTCGGCCGTTCGGCGCACTACGTTTCGGTCTCCGGTGTCACACACGACCGCGCAAACGAACATTCGCGATGCTCGTTTGCGCACCAGGTCTTGCTCGGCGATCGCGCGGACGCGTAGTAAAGGACCACTCGCCGACCGGCGGGATACCCGGACCACCCGCCGCGGAACGACGCCCCGGCCGGTGAAAGCGCTCTCTGCGCGGCCCGTCCGGTACGCGTACCCACCCGTCCCGGCGACTCGAGCCGCCGGAACCCGTCCGGAGAGCGAAAAGGTGACCTGCGTGGCAGTGGACGAGAAGCAGTGGGGCGACAGCCGCACGGCCGCCGAGATCCGGCAGCAGCCCGGCGCCTGGCGCCGGGTGGCGCGGACCGTGGCGCACGCCCGTTCCGGCGTCGACCGGCTTCTCGGCGAGGCCTTGGCGGACCCGCGGACCAGGATCGTCCTGACCGGCGCGGGCACGTCGGCGTTCGTCGGTGAGGTCGTGGCACCCGACCTCACCCGGCACCTCGGCCGGCAGGTCGAGGCGATCGCGACGACCGACATCGTCGCCGGCCCCCGCTCGGTGGTCGCCGGCGATCGGCCCGTGCTCCTGGTCTCGTTCGCCCGCAGCGGCAACAGCCCCGAATCGGCCGCGGCGGCCGGCCTCGTGGACCGGCTGGCGCCGGCCGCGCACCACCTCGTCATCACCTGCGACGCGTCGGGCGAGCTCGCGCGCCGGTGGTCGGGCGCCGCGAACGCCGTCGTGCTGGCCCTTCCCCCGGAACTGAACGACCGCGGGTTCGCCATGACCTCGTCGTTCACCGGCATGGTCCTGGCCGCCTTGCTCTGCCTGGGCCTCGAGGTCGACGTCGAAGCCGCGGCCTGCGCGGCGGAGGCCGTGCTGGACACCGCGGGGAGCCGGGCGGCGGCGGTCGCCGCGGCCGAGCCGGCCCGCCTGGTCTACCTGGGTTCCGGCGCACTGAAGGGCTTGGCGCTGGAGGCCGCCCTCAAGTGCCTCGAGCTGACCGCCGGCACGGTCGTCGCCGTGAGCGATTCGCCGCTGGGGTTCCGCCACGGCCCCAAAGCCGTCCTGGACGAGGCGACCACCGCCGTCGTCTTCCACTCGGCGGACCCCTACACCCGCGGTTACGACGAGGACATCACCCGCGAGCTCGTGCGGTCCCTCGGCCCGGACCGGGTGCTCGCCGTCGGCGGCGCGGGTGAGGCTCCGGGCGGCGCCCGCAGCTGGCCGCTGCCCGGCACGGCCGGCTGGCCGGACGCCGTGCGCGCGCTCGTCGCCGTCATCCCCGCGCAGGCGATCGCCCTCGCGTGTTCGGTCGCCCGGGGCCTCGCACCCGACAACCCCTTCCCCGGCGGCGAAGTCAACCGCGTCGTGCGGGGCGTCGTCATCCACGCGTTCGCCCGACCTTCGGAGGTCTGACCATGTTTCTCGGAGTGGACGGCGGCGGCACCAAGACCGCGTTCTGCGTCGTCGACACGCACGGCGAGGTGGTCGCCGAGGCGCGCACGGCCAGCATCTACTACCTCATGCAGGGCATCGACATCGTCGAACCGTTGCTGCGCCAGGGAATCGACGAAGTCTGCGACACGGCGGGGGTTTCCGCCGACCAGCTGACCCACGCCTTCTTCGGCATCCCCTGCTACGGCGAGATCAGCGCCGACGTCCCCGTGCTCGACGCGCTGCCCGGGCGGATCCTGGGCCCGGTCGGCTACGCGTGCGGCAACGACATGATCTGCGGCTGGGCGGCGTCACTCGGCGGGGCCGACGGCATCAACGTCGTGGCCGGGACCGGGTCGATCGCCTACGGCGAGAACCGGGGACGCAGCTGGCGCGGCGGCGGCTGGAGCGAGCTGTTCGGCGACGAGGGCTCGGGCTACTGGGTGGCGGTCAAGGGACTGGCGGCGTTCAGCCGGATGAGCGACGGGCGCCGGCCCGCCGGTGTCCTCGCCGACGAGCTGCGCGCCGAGCTCGGCCTGGCCACCGACCTCGACGCCATCGACGTCGTCGTCAACCGGTGGCACGGGGACCGCGGGAAGATCGCCGGTCTGAGCAAGGTCGTCACGCGCGCCGCGGACGCGGGCGACCCGGCCGCCCTCGAGATCCTGCGCGAGGCCGGCCGGGAACTCGCGCTGCACGTGGGTGTCGGCGCCGACGCCCTCGGGTTCGAGGCGGGCGAGACCGTGCCCGTCTCCTACTCCGGCGGCATGTTCGGCGCCCCGCACGTGCTGGCCGCGTTCCGCGAGGCGCTCGCGGACGGCCCGCACGCCTACGACCTGCGCGAGCCGCTGCTGCCCCCGCACGTCGGCGCGGCCGTCTACGCCGCCCGGCTTTCCGGCCACACCTTCACCCCGCCGCTGACCTCGAGAGGCTGACCATGACGACCCCGACCCATCGTCGCGCCGCCTGGATCCCCTACGCCGGCCTGCTGGTCCTGTTCTGGGGCGTCTGGGGCGCGTTCTCCAGCCTCCCTACGTCGCTCTACAAGTACCCGGACCCGATGGTCTACGTCATCTGGTCGGTCACGATGCTGATCCCCGCCTACTTCTCGCTGCGCGGGCGGAAGATCGACCGCCGCCCGATCGCCGCGGTGTACGGGCTGCTGATCGGGCTCACCGGCGCCGGCGGGCAGCTAGTGCTGTTCAAGGCGCTCACCATCGGCCCGGCCTACATCATCTTCCCGATCGTCGCGTTGTCGCCGGCGATCACGGTCCTGATGGCGTTCGGCGCGCTGCGCGAGCGGCTCAGCGCCTTGAGCTGGATCGGCGTCGGGCTCGCGCTGGTGTCCATCGTCCTGTTCTCGGTCTCCTCCGGGGACGCCGGCGAAGCCACCGGTCCGTACCTGCTGCTGGCGATCCTGGTGTGCGTCGCGTGGGGCGTGCAGGCGTACTTCATGCGCAAGGCCGCGGTCGTCGGGGTCAACGACGCGACGACGTTCGGCTGGATGACGGTCAGCGGCCTGCTGCTGATCCCGGTCGCCCTGATCATGATGGGCGGCCTGCCGCTGTCGTTCCCCTGGCAGGCGCCCGCGCTGACCGCGATCACCCAGCTGCTCAACGCGGTCGGCGCGCTCTTCCTCGTGATGGCCATGAGCCGCGGGAAGGCCTCGATCGTCGCGCCGGTGACGAACGCGCTGGCGCCGGTGCTGACCATCGTGCTGTCGCTGATCGTCTTCCAGACCCTGCCGACGGCCTTCCAGCTCGGCGGGATCGTCCTGGCACTCGTCGGCTCGTCGCTCATGGTCTACAGCTCGGAGAAGACCGGCGAAGAGCCCGTCGTCACCGCCGATCCGCGGGGATCGGTGTCATGACGTGTGCAGCCCGCGGATGGCCGGGTCCAGGAGGCGGTCACCTTTGGTCCGCGCCGCCGCTGTCCACCAGCCGCAGGCCGCTCAGCACCGTGGCCGCTCCGGGTGGACACACCCTCCGGTTCACTCGTTAGAGGGATCCGCGGATCGGCGCCCATCCGCCGGCGCCGCAGGTGCGAACACAGGTCACGGCCCGGGAGAAACGGGCCGGGAGCTTCCGCCGGACGACCCCATCCGATCCGGCGGCAGCTCCGAACGACCTGTAACCAGGCAGTCCACAATGGACTGTCCCCGCATGCACTGGAGTGATTCTTCGTGACCAAGCTTCGTCTCGCCGGTATCGGTATCACCGCGGCCGCCGCGCTCGCCCTGACCGCGTGCAGCGGCAGCGACACCGCGTCCTCGGGCAGCTCCAGCGCCCCGGCCCCGGCCCCGTCCTCCTCGATGGCCGCGCCGTCCTCCAGCGCCGACTCGGGCGCCTCGAACGGCATGACCACCAACGCCGACGTCTTCGGCCCCGCCTGCAGCCAGCTGCCGCAGGGATCCGCGCCGGGCTCGCTCGACTCGATGGGCCCGCAGCCCGTCGCCTCCGCCGCCTCGACCAACCCGCTGCTCACCAAGCTCGTCGCCGCGGTCAAGGCCACCAACCTGGTCGACACCCTCAACAGCGCCCCGGCCATCACCGTGTTCGCCCCGGCCGACCCCGCCTTCGCCGCCCTGGGTGACGCCAAGTTCAACGAACTCGCCGGCAAGCCCGCCGAACTGTCGCCGATCCTGCAGTACCACGTCGTCGGCAAGCGTTACGACGCCAAGGGCCTCGCCTCCGCCGGCACCCTCGACTCCCTCAACACCGCCGGTGGCCCGCTGAAGATCGAAGGCACCGGGGACAACATGACCGTCAACGGCGCGAAGATCCTCTGCGGCAACATCCCCACCAAGAACGCCACCGTCTTCGTCATCGACAAGGTGCTGACCCCCGGCACCAACAAGTAGCACTTTCTCCCGGGCCGCCCCGCCCTCCCTCGCGGGCGGCCCGGCATGGGACGACCGCCGCAGCCCGGTGACGACCGGGACTGCGGCGGTCGCCATTTGCGCGCCGGTTTCCCGAACGGGAGCCCGGCGCCCGCAAGCCCGGCGGCGGGGTGCAGGAGATCCGCCGCCGGGGGACGCCGAAGCGGCGGCGTTCCGCCGGTCGCCGCCCAGCCGGATCACTCCAGGGTTGCGGCGGCGGCCGGCCCTCCCCCGCGCCGGGACAACAGTGCACGACGGCGCCAGGATCAGAACGCAAGCGATGCGCCCTGCCGAAGCGGTCGTGAGTGTTCAGGGCGGTTCTAACCGCCCTGAACACTCACGACCAGCCGCGGCAGAACGCTTGATCGCGGCCCGGTGGGGCTTCGCCGGCGCCGCGCACTTCAGCCAGGCGTTCCGCGGCGCCTACGGCCTTTCGCCGAGCCGGTTCCGCCGGGACGGGAAACCGTTGTCCTGAAGGAAGACAAGCCGTGTCAGCGGGCGATGCGGGCCGCGATGCCGTCGAGCAGGAAGTCCAAGCCCATCCGGAACGTCTCGTCCGCGTCCAGGTGGGCGGCGTCGTGGATGACCGTGGACAGCGCGGGGAACCGGCCGGTGGCGAAGGCCCGCATCAGGTAGGGCCCGAACGTGGCCTGCCACTGCGCCTTGTCCATCCCGCTGGCCCGCTCGGCGCGCCGCTCGGTGACTTCCCGGCGGACCGCGCCGATCACGTACGCGTTGACCGCGTCGACCACCGGCATCACGTCGTCCACGCCGACGGCGCCCATCGCGGCCACCACGGCCTCTCCCCTGGCCAGCGCGTGCGGCCCGAGCTGGGGCCGCCCGCCGATCAGGTCGGCGAGCCATTCGTGCCGGTGCGCGGCCCGCCGGGTGGTTTCGGCCGAGGAGCGCAGCACCTCACGCCAGTCGTCGCCGATCGGCCGGGTCTCGGCGTAGATCGCGTCGAGCATCAGGTCGAGCAGCTCCTCCTTGGTGGCGATGTAGCCGTAGAGCCGCATCGGCCCGACGTCCAGCGCGGCCGCGATCTTGCGCAGCGACACCGCAGCCAGGCCGTCCGCGTCGGCCAGCCGGATCGCCGTGCCGACGATCAGCTCCCGGCTCAAGGGCGCCAGCACCGGCCGGTCCGGCGGCTCCGGCCGCTCCCACACCAACATGCGGCTGACGATACATCGCCCGTCCTGATACGCTGTATTTACCAATACGGTGTATCGGAGGCAGTCATGGACATCGCCATCGTCGGAGCCGGCATGGGCGGGTTGGCCCTGGCCCGCGTGCTGCACGTGCACGGCATCGACGCCGTCGTGTACGAACGGGAACCGTCGCGGGACGCGCGCGGTCAAGGCGGCATGCTCGACATCCACTCCGGGCAGCGGGCATTGCGCGAAGCCGGCCTGTTCGACGAGTTCACCGCGATCGCCCGCGGCGAAGGCCAGGACATGCGGCTCCTCGAGCCGGACGGAACCCTGCTGCTGCAGGAGGACACCCCCGACGACGCCCCGCTCGCCCGGCCCGAGGTCGACCGCGCCGATCTGCGCGACCTGCTGCTGGACTCCCTCCCCGAGCACACGGTGCGCTGGGGGCACGCGTTCGCGTCGGCCGGCGACGGCGTCGTGCGCTTCGCCGACGGCAGCAGTGCGACCTACGACCTCCTGGTCGGCGCGGACGGTGCGCAGTCCCGGGTCCGCGCCCTGCTCACCGACGCCCGCCCGGAGCACATCGGCCAGAACGTCGTCGAGCTCGGCATCCCCGACATCGACCGCACGCACCCCGATCTCGCGGCGATGGTCGGGCGCGGCAACTACTGGGTGCTCGGCGACGGGAAATCCCTGGCGGCGCAGCGCAACGGCGACGGCCGCGTCCGCTTCGGCCTCAGCTTCTACAACACCGGCGAGGACTTCTTCGCCACCAGCGGGATCCCCCTCGACGACCCGGCCGCCGCCCGGGCGCGGCTGATCGACCTGCTCGCCGGCTGGGACCCCCGGTTCACCGCGCTGATCGCGGCTTGCGACGACACGGTCGCGGCGCGGTCGATCACCACGCTCCCGATCGGCCTGACCTGGCCGTCGACGCCCGGCGTCACGCTGCTCGGCGACGCCGCGCACCTGATGCCGCCGGTGGGGGAAGGCGCCAACATGGCGCTGCTCGACGGCGCGCTGCTCGCCCTCGCGCTGGCCGCGCACCCGGACGACCATCCGGCCGCCGTCGAAGAGTACGAACGCGAGATGTTCACCCGCGCCGGCGCCGCCGCCCGGATGTCCGCGGACATGCAGGAACTGCTGATGGCGCCGGACGCGAGCCAGCGGCTGCTCGCGTTCTTCCAGCCCGGCTGACCGCGGGCCGGTGTCCCGGAGGGATCTTCGTGGCAGGATGGCCGGGTGCCGCCCGAACCCGTTGTGGACCTGCGTGACCCGGCCGTCCTCGGCGACCCGATGCGCGGGTACGACCGCATCCTCGCCGAATCACCGGTCTGCCGGGCCCGGCTGCCGAACGGCGACGAGGGGTGGCTGATCACCCGCAGGGACGACGTCCGCGCCGTGCTCTCCGACCCGGCTGTGCGCAACGATCCCACCGGCCTGCCGGGGCACGGCGCCCAGACTCAGGAGCAGGCGTTCCTCGCGCTGGGCACGCCTCCGGAGCACCTGCCCTACCTGCGGGCGAGCCTGCTCAGCCTGGACGGGCCCGAACACGCGCGGCTGCGGCGCAGCATCAGCCACGCCTTCGGCGCGTCCCGGGTCGCCACGCTGCGCCCGCGGGTGCAGGAGATCGTCGACGTACTGCTCGACGGCCTCGGCTCCGCGTCCGGGACCGTGAACCTGCTCGACGAGTACGCCTACCCGCTGGCCATGGCCGTGGTCTGCGAGCTGGTCGGCGTCCCCGAAGCGGACTGGGCGGATTGGTGGCGCTGGGGGAAGGTGCTGGTCGGCACCGATCCGGCGCAGATCACGCCGACGCTGGGCGAGATGTTCTCCTTCTGCCACAACCTGATCGACCAGCGCCGCGCCGACCCGCGCGACGACCTGATCAGCCAGGTCGTCGCCCAGGACGACCTGACCGACGTCGACGCCGTGGCCGTCCTGGTGTTCCTCGTGCTCGCCGGGCACGAAACCATGGCGCACATGCTGTCCAACGCGGCCCTCGCCCTGATGCGCGATCCGGCCCAGCGGGAGCTGCTGCGCACCGAGCCGGAGCTCTGGCCGGCCGCGGTGCGCGAGCTGGTGCGCACCGACGGCCCGGTGCAACTGGCCCGGCTGCGCTACGCCGCGACGGACATCGAGGTGGGCGGCGTGCGGATCGGCGCGGGTGACGCGGTGCAGGCGGTGCTCGGCGCCGCCAACCGCGACCCCGCGCGGTTCGCCCACCCGCACGACGCCGACGTCCGGTGGCAGGCGCAGCACGGCGGCCGCGAAGGCAGCGTCGGATTCGGCTGGGGGCCGCACTTCTGCCTCGGCGTCGCGCTGGCGAAGCTGGAAGCCGAGGTCGCGCTGCGCAGCCTGTTCGACCGATTCCCCGCGGTGTCCCCCGTGGCCGAACCGGCCTGGGTGCCGCTGCCCCGCGGCCGGCACCGCGTCAACCTGGACGTCCGGCTGCGCTGACTCACCATGGTGCGCCCGACATCACCACGGACGCGCCGCACAACCGCCGCCCGGCACCGCGTCGACCTGGACGTCCGGCTGGTTCACCGCGGCGCACGGGCGTAGAAGCCGACCGGCATCGTCACGTCGGCGCTCGACGCCCCGCACTCGAGCATCCACAGCGCCGCGGCGGGACCGAGGTCGCGGCCCAGGGCGCCGAGCGCGTCCGGGTCGGGGGCGGCCGCGCGCGCCTGCTCCACCCCGCGCACGAACGCGTCCGGGTCCCAGCCGCCGGAGTCGGCGCCGCCGAGGCTGCGCGCGCCGGCGGTCAGCGTCGCGGCCGGCAGCGGGTCGGTGATGCCGAGCAGGCCGTGGGTGCGTTCCCCGGCGAGGATCCCCATCCAGCGCGAACTTTCCGGGGTGGGGCGGGGCCCGGTCCAGCGGGGCCGGCCGTCCATGTCCGGGAGCTTCGCCGGGCTGCCGGACACCGCCCAGCGGCCCGCCCACTCGACGGCCAGGCCCGGAGCACTGCGGGAGGCGGGGTTGTGGAAGCGGGCCATGTCCCACCGGTTGCCGACCGCGACGGCGGCGAGGTCGCGGTGCGGCCAGACCCGCGCCTCCCACCAGAACCCCCACGGGAACGCCGCCGTGTGCCCCCACCACCAGTCGTCGCCCAGCTCCGGGTCGGCGAGCTCGAGGGTGAGGCCCGAGAACGACCGGACGCCGTGCTGGCTCGGGCGCGGGACGCGCGGGGCCACCATCGCCGCGAGCGACTCCGGGCGGACGAGCCCGCGGTCGCCGTTCGCGGTGCGCAGCAAGGATTGCAGCAGCCGCCCGGCGTCCGCGGCGCTGGTGTGCATCCCGACCCCGGGGTAGGCCGAGGTGCGCAGCGGCGGGCTCGGCAGGCACCAGTCGCCGAACGCCATGTACCCGGTCGCCCGGCCGGTGTTCCGGTCCGGTGAGCCGGGCGCCCACGGGTTCCGCGTGCCGTCGTCGATGCTCGTGTCGTTCATTCCGGCCGCCGCGAAGACGTCCCGGTGGACGCGGGCGCCGTAGGGCTCACCGGTCAGGTGCTCCACGGCACCACCCAGCACGCCGACGCCGAAACTGGAGTACGAGTAGGGACCCGGCGACGTCACCAGCGGCAGCACCCCGCCGTACTCCACGGCACGCCCGGCTTCGTGGCGGCGCCGGACGTAGTCGAGCACCGGTTCGGCCGGCGCGGTGTGCGCCACCGCCGTGACGATGTCGCTGTAGTAACCGCCCTGGTGGGCGGCCAGCATGGCCGTGGTGACGGGCGCGGGGTCGGCACCGCGCAGCCCCGCGGGCAGCACCTGGTCGATCGGCGTGTCCAGGCCGACCGCGCCGGCCTCCACCAGCTGCAGGAAGGCCAGCCCCGTGACGGGTTTGGTGAGCGACCCCGCCGGCGCCACCGTCTCGGCGGTCATCGGCCGGCCCGCGCCCAGGTCCGCGAACCCGGTCGCGGCGGTGCGCAGCTCGCTGCTCGTCGCCACCGCGACGGCGACCCCGGGCGTGCCGGTGACGGCCGCCAGCCGCGGCAGGACGGTGTCGAGCGCCATCATCACATCGTCGAGCATGCTGCTCCTCGCTGAGTCGACCGGAGTGCCGCGATCGCGTGCCTGTTCGGCACGTGATCATCCCCTGGTCCGCGGAAGCAGGTGCAGCGACATCGGCTTACCCGGCCGTTCCGTCGGCCATCGCGCTCGGGAAGCCGGTCCACGGACCGTCGGGAAAGCGCTCCGCCACCCGGTCGAGGTCGGCGCGCATCGCCGCCGCCAGGGACTCGTCGCCGTCACGCGAAGCCGACAGCCGGCGAGCCAGGTCGTGACCGGCCGGGGCCGGGTCTTCGGGATCCACCTCGACGTGACACCGTGCTGCTGGCGATCGGTTCCGCCAACAGGGATCCGGCGATGTTCGAGCGCCCGGACGAGCTGGACCTGCAGCGGCCCCGGGGCGCAGTCTGGCGTTCGGCCACGGCATCCGCTACTGCCTCGGCGCCGCGTTGGCCCGGATGGAGGCGAAATCGGATTCCGCGTGCCGCTGCAACGATGGCCCGGGCTCCCGGTGATCCGGGGCCTCACCGACCTTCCGTCCGCACGGACGGTTAGGCCGTCTGGCCCTGGCTCCACTCCGCCACCGGTTCGGCGGGCGCGCCGATCTTGGTGCCCTTGCGGTAGCCGCCGAAGATCAGGCCGAGCACCACGATGACGAGGAAGATCAGCAGAACCCACAGCCACAAGGACTTGCGCACGACGTTTCCCATCGTCGGAGACCTGACCACCCGAGCGGCAACACCGTACCCCCGCGGTCGCTTAGCCTTGCGGCGGCGTGGGTAATCCTCCCGGTATGACTGGTTGGGGAAAGCGGCTCGTCGTCCTGGCGGTGGCGGTAGTGGTGCTGGCCGCGGCGGCACTCGTCGCATCGGCCGTACACCTGTTACCCCAACTGCGCAATCCGTTCGCCGAACAGACCGAGGAGCACTCCGGTCCGGTGCTGCTGCAGTCGATCGTCGAGCTTTCGCGCTACGAAGCCGCCAGTGGTTCGTTCCAGGTGGTCGTCGACATCACGACCAGCTCGGCCCTGCCCAGTTTCCTCGCGGGCAGCGACACCATGTTCATCGGCGTCGGCACGGACAACGCCTTCGTGGACTTCTCGCACCTGAAGGGCGACGCGGTCCAGGTCTCCGACGACCGCCTGTCCGCCACACTCACCTTGGGGCACGCGCAACTGGAGCCGGCGACCCTGGACGTGCACGAGTCGCACGTGTACGCGCAGCAGCAGGGTTTGTTCACCCGCATCAACGAGTTCCTCAGCGGGAACCCGAACTCCCAGCAGGCGCTGTACGAGCTCGCCCAGAAACAGATCCAGGGCGCGGCGGAGAAGAGCACGCTGGTGGCCGACGCGGAGCGCAACACCAAGACGATGCTGATCGGCCTGCTGCAGTCCCTCGGCTTCAAGAACATCACCGTGAACTACGCCGACAACGCCGTCGGCTGACGAGCGGAAGCGCGGGCAAGCCAGGTGGCCCGGATTCGCCGGCCCGCGGGCAGAACCTCTTCGACGGCGGCACCGGCTACCCGCCCCAAGGGCCGCGCTCGGGTCCCGGCGGTTAAGCCCGGCGCACCGGTGACCTGCCGTGCGCCACACCCTCGCCGGCCCGGTACGGCTGAGGCTCCGGCGGCGAGGACGTCGTCCCCTCCGGGCCGCTCGACCGGGTGGCGGCCGGGCAGGCTAGCTTGCTCGGGTGACTCTCCTCGACGACGTGGCCGAACGCGACGGCTGGCGATGCTGGGTCTGCGACGAACCCGTCGACCCCGGCATGTCGGTCAACGACCCGCGCGGGCCCAGCGTCGACAGCCGGACCGCGGACCGCAAAGCCAAGATCGCCGAACGGCTCGCGCACCGCGGGTGCAACACCCGCAAGGGCGCGGTCAAGGTGGTCATCGCCTGGCCGGACCGCCTGCACGTGGTCGAGCCCGCGCCGCTGATCACCGTCGCCGGACGGCTGGAACGCAAGGGCGGCCGCGAGATGGTCGCCCGGTGCCCGACCGAGAAGGACGCCCAGGAAGCCGCGGACTGGCTGGTGGACCGGTTCTCCCGGCTGGTGCCCGGGCTGCCGGTGACCGCCGCCGTCGAGCCGGGTGGCGGCCAGTTCCTCCTCATCCTGGCCGCCGGCCGCCGCTGAGCGGCGCCCCCGCGGGCACGCCCGGCCGGTCACTGCTCCGGCAGCTGACGGCGTTCGCGCAGGCGGGCCAGGTCCTCGCGCATTCCGGTGGGCAGGAGCTCGGCCATCTGCTCGGGACGCAACGGCAGGTCGAGCAGGCTGAGCTTGACCCGGCTGCGCCGCGCGTGCCGGCCGGGATCCAGGCGCACGACCTGTGCCGCGTCCGGGCGCAGGGTCGCCGTCAGCGGGGTGGCGGGATCGAGCGGCCGCCACGCGTTCCCGTCGACGCGCAGCATCGGCGGGGCGCTGCGGGCCGCGCCGCGCAGGGTGACGACGTCGCGGGCGGGCAGCACGATCGAGCGGCTGACGCCCGACATCGACGCGACCGGGGTCACCGCGAACACTTCCGCCGCCGGGGAGATCACCGGGCCGCCGGCGGCGTAGTTGTAGGCCGTGGAGCCGGTCGGGGTGCTCAGGATCAGCGCGTCACAGCGGTAGTACCCGAACTGCGCCCCGTCCACCAGCAGGTCTACCTCGACCGTCGCGCCGGGCTCGGCCCCGCCGACGACGACGTCGTTGAACGCGACCGCGGTCGCGGCGCCCTCCGCCAGCGCGATGCAGCTGTGCGGCTCGACCTCGAAGTCCCCGGCGTGCACCCGCTCGAGGGCGGCGGCGAGCTCGGGCGGCGCGATCTCGACCAGGAACCCGACGTTGCCGTAGTTCACCCCGAGCACCGGCACCGGCCGGTCGACGGCCAGCCGCAGCGCGCCCAGCATCGTCCCGTCGCCGCCCAGGCTGACGACAGCGTCCACCTCGGCCGCGAACTCGGCGTCGGACACCACCGCCACGCCCGCTCCGACCTGCGCCGCGTCGGTCTCCCGCACCAGCAGTCCGACCCCGCGCCGCGCGGCGAACGAGACCAGCACCTCGACCGAATCGTGCACCGGCTTCCGCGGGTGCGCCACCACCCCGACACGACTGATCTCTGCCATGGGACTCATTCTGGCCGTTCGGTGCCCGGGACGCCGGTCCGTGCCGAGGTCTGCCGCATCCTCGGGTCGTGCGTGGGGTCGGGGTACATCGGCGGGCACCCGCCGTCGACGGCTTCGAGCCGCAGTTCGTAGTGCCAGGGCTCGTTGCGGTAGATCTGGCAGAGCCCGTACCCGGCGCCGTGCGCGGAAAGCCACGCCCGGGCTGCGGCGGGACCGACGTCGACCGCGTCGCCCGACACGTGCGCGGACGTGGCGGGGGTGGCCACCCACCGGGCCGCTTCCGTGGCCGAGCCGTACTTCGAGACGGCCTCGTGGAGCAGGTGCTCCTGGTACGCCGGGGAACGCCAGCCGCCGTTGACGAGGATCGCGACGCCGTCGTGCGCGGCCTCGGTCGCGGCCCGGCGCAGGGCGCCGAGCAGACCGGGATCGAGGTTGGCCACGGCCGGCGTCTCGTCGTCGAAGACCGGCACGGGGTCGGGAACCGCGCCGTGTGCTTTGCCGAGCGCGCGCCGGAAGTCCGAAGAGGACGCCGGCGCGGGGGTGCGACGGGCCGCCGTTCGTGCTGGTTCGGTGGAGGGCATGCCCCCAACCAAGGCGGCGCGGCGTTGCCGGCCCGTATGGGGCTTTGGATATGACGACGATATGCCGCGGCTCGTAGCATCGGAGGATGCGTGTGCTGATCGTCGAGGACGAGCCCTACCTGGCGGTGGCCATCCGTGACGGGCTGCGCCTGGCGGCGATCGCCGCCGACGTCGCCGGGGACGGCGACACCGCGCTGGAACTGCTGGGCGTCAACTCCTACGACATCGCCGTGCTCGACCGCGACATCCCCGGACCCTCCGGCGACGAGATCGCCGCGGGCATCGTCGCCTCCGGCAGCGGCATGCCGATCCTGATGCTCACCGCCGCCGACCGGATCGACGACAAGGCGTCCGGGTTCGAGCTCGGCGCCGACGACTACCTCACCAAGCCGTTCGAGCTGCGGGAGCTGGTGCTGCGGTTGCGGGCGCTCGACCGCCGGCGCGCGCACGCCCGGCCGCCGGTGCGCGAGATCGCGGGCCTCCGGCTGGACGCCTTCCGCCGGGAGGTCTACCGGGACGGCCGCTACGTCGCGCTCACCCGGAAGCAGTTCGCCGTGCTCGAAGTCCTCGTCACGGCCGAAGGCGGCGTAGTCAGCGCCGAAGAGCTCCTGGAACGGGCGTGGGACGAGAACGCCGACCCCTTCACCAACGCCGTGCGCATCACCGTGTCGGCGTTGCGCAAACGCCTCGGCGAGCCCTGGGTCATCACCACCGTGGCCGGCGCCGGGTACCGCATCGACGTGGCGCCGCCGCACGAGGGAGCCGAGCGTGACTAGGGAGCCCGGGTTGAGCGTCCGCCTCAAACTCACCCTCAGCTACGCCGGTTTCCTGATGCTCGCCGGCACTTTCCTGCTCGCCGCGGTGTGGGTGTTCCTGCTGCGAGGCACACCCATGAGCATGCTCGCGCCCAGCTTCCCCAACGTCGCGCGCGCCCTGGATCCCCACAACTTCGGCCCCGGCGTCTTCGGCTCGGCGGCCATCGTGGTGCTGGTGTTCCTGCTGGTGTTCGGCCTGCTGGGCGGCTGGCTCCTCGCCGGCCGCATGCTCGCCCCGCTCAGCCGGATCGCCGAGGCCACCCGCCTGTCCGCGAACGGGTCGCTCTCCCACCGGATCCGGCTGCCGGGACGGCAGGACGAGTTCCGCGAGCTCGCCGACAGCTTCGACGCCATGCTCGCCCGGCTCGAAACGCACGTCCTCGAGCAGCGGCGGTTCGCGGCCAACGCGTCCCACGAACTGCGCACTCCCCTGGCGACCACCCAGGCCCTGCTCGACGTCGCCCGCGACGACCCCGCGCGGGACCAGCTCGAGCTGATCGACCGCCTCGACACGGTCAACAAGCGAGCGATCGAGCTCACCGAGGCCCTGCTCCTGCTCAGCCGCACCGAGCAGCGGTCCTTCAGCTGGGAACCCGTCGACCTGTCGCTCATCGCGGAAGAAGCCGCCGAGATCCTCCTGCCCTTCGCGGAGAAGCACGACGTCACGGTCGAGACGTCCGGAGACATCACCCCGACCGACGGCTCACCCGCTCTGTTGCTGCAGCTGACCACGAACCTCCTGCACAACGCCATCGTGCACAACCTCCCCGGCCACGGCACCGTGCGGCTCGAGACCGCCGTCCGCCCCGGGTTCGTCGTGCTCACCGTCGAAAACTCCGGCGACAAGCTCAGTCCACAGCTGGTCTCGACCCTCACCGAGCCGTTCCAGCGTGGCACCGAACGCATCCGCGGCGACCGCGAAGGGGTCGGCCTCGGGCTGGCGATCGTCAAGAGCATCATCCGGGCGCACGACGGAATCCTCCACCTCACCCCCCGGCCCGACGGCGGTCTCCGCGTCACCGTGCAGCTGCTCGCCGCCCGGCCACCGCGGTGAGCACGTGCCGGGCCAGGACGTCGCCACCGTCCGGCGCGCCCGCCGCGGCCGCGCGGGCCGCCATCGCCGCCACCCGCCCGGGGTCGGTGAGCACCGGGATCAGGGTGGTCGCGAGCCAGGCCGGGCCGAGGCCGGCGTCCTCGACGAGCAGCCCCCCGCCGGCCGCGACGACCGGCTCGGCGTTCAGCCGCTGCTCACCGCCGCGCAGGGGCAGCGGGACGTACGCGGCGGGCAGGCCGACGGCGGCCAGTTCGGCGCACGTCATCGCCCCCGAGCGGCAGAGCACGAAGTCGGCCGCGGCGTAGGCGTACCGCATCTCGTCGACGTACGGGACGATCACGTACGGCGGGTCGCCGTCCGGCACCTCGGCGGCGTGCCGCGCCCCGGTGATGTGCAGGACCTGCACGCCGGCCGCGCGCAACGCCGGGGCCGCGCCGGACACGGCGTCGTTGATCGTCCGGGCGCCCTGCGAACCGCCGGTGACCAGCAGCACCGGACCGTCGGGGCGCAGGCCGAAACGCTGCCGCGCGGCGTCGCGCAGCGCGGCTCGGTCGAGCCCGGCGATCGCCTGCCGCAGCGGGATCCCGACGGCGGTGGCGTGGGCCAGCCGGACCCCCGGCGCCGCGGTGAACACGTGGGTCGTCAGCCGGGCCGCCAGCCGGTTGGCCACGCCGGGCCGGGCGTTCGCCTCGTGGACGACGATCGGCAGGCCCCGCCGGTGGGCGGCGAGGTAGGCCGCCATGGCGACGTAGCCGCCGAAGCCCACCACGGCCTCGGCCCGCACGCGGTCGAGCACCGCCCCGGCCGCCCGCACCGAGTCGCGCAGCCGGCCCGGCGTCCGCAGCAGGTCCCCGTTCAACTCGCGCGGCAGCGGCGCCGGCGGAATCAGTTCGAGGGGGTAGCCGCGAGCCGGGATGAGCGTGGTGTCCAGGCCGCGGACCGTGCCGAGCGCGGTGATCCCGGCCGGGTCCGCCAGCCGGCCCAGCGCGTCGGCGAAGTTCATCATCGGCTCGATGTGCCCGGCCGAATGACCGCCGGCGACCACGACCCGCGGGGCGGGGCTAAGCGAGGGGAAAGTCAAAGTAGCGGTCCGGATGAGGTTCATCGGCCAGGGTGTAGTGCCACCACTCGACCTCGTACGAGCGGAAACCGCAGGACTCCATGAGGGACCGGAGGTGCCGGCGGTTGGCCGCCTCGGCCGGCGTGATTCCTGGTGCGTCGTGGTGGGAGAGCTCGTCCATCAGGTCGTGGCCGCCGCCCATCGCCGCGAGCTCGCCGGTGGCCAGGTGGTAGAGCGTCAGGTCGACGGTGCTGCCCCGGCTGTGGCCCGATCTGGCGGCCACGTAACCCTTTCCGACCATCTCGGCGCGGTCGATGTTCGGATAGTGGCGTGCCTTCGTCCGGCCGTCCTCCGGCTGGGCCGACCAGCGCAGGAAGCAGTCCACAGCTCGTTGCGGGCGATAACCGTCCCAGAGCAGCAGGCCGAAGCCGAGGGGCGCGGCCTTCTCCCGCGCGTCCTCCAGCGCCGCGCACAACGCCGTCGTGCCGGCGATCCGGTTCGCCAGGTAGCCGTCCACGGGTTTGCCGGTGAAGTTGTCCCAGGTCGCGTACTTGGCGTCCCAGCGCAGCCCGGGCACATGCTCGTCCACGAAGACGAAGTCGTCGTTCACCGGTCTTTTCCCGTCAGCGCCAGCGACACGACCCGGTCGATCACCTCGGCGAGGGGCAGCCCGGCGGCCGCCATCATCCTCGGGTAACGGCTGTAGGACGTCAGACCGGGCAAGGTGTTGACCTCGTTGAGGACCACGGTCCCGGCTTCGGTCAGGAACATGTCCACTCGCGACAGTCCCCGGCACCCCAGCGTCCGGTAGATCGCCTTCGCCGTCTCCTGGACGAGCGAGCGTGCCGCCGCGGAGATCGGCGCGGGCACGGTGATCGTCGAGTTCTCGGAACCGCTTTCCGGCGCGCTTTCCTGGTGGATGCGGAAGAACCCGTGGGACAGCGAGATCAGGTCCACCTCGCCGGCGGTCAGCTCGAGGTCGTCGCCGAGGATCGCGCAGCCGACCTCACGACCGGCGACCGCCCCCTCGATCAGCACCTTCGAGTCGTACTGCCGCGCGGCTTCCACCGCGCCCCGCAGGTCCTCTTTGCCGGCTACTTTGCTGACGCCGAAAGACGATCCCGAGCGCGCCGGCTTCACGAAGACGGGATAGGTGAGCTCATCGGGATCGGGGTTCTCGTGCGCCGGGACGACCCGGAAGTCCGGCGTCGCGATGCCCGCGCTGCCGGCGACGACGTAGGCGAGGGACTTGTCCATGCACAGCGCGGAACCCGGGATGCCGCAACCGACGTACGGGATGCCGGAAAGCTCCAGCAGGCCTTGCAGCGCACCGTCCTCGCCGAGCGTGCCGTGCAGCACGGGCAGGACGACGTCCAGGCCGATCGCCCGGTAGCGGCCCTCCTCCAGGACGAGCAAGCCGCGGACGCCGCGGTCCGGCGACAGCACGGCCGGGCGGCAATCACGGGTTTCCCAGTCCTCGTCCGGGCTGTCGCAGAGCTTCCATTCGCCGTTCTTCGTGATCCCGATCCAGTACGGCTCGTACCGGTCGGGGTCGAGGTTCTTCGCGACCTCCCGCGCGGACTTGACGGACACGAGGTGTTCTTCGGAGGTGCCCCCGAAGACGATTCCGAGCTTCATATCCACTGCTGCTTTCTGCTGGCGAAGTTCACGCAGTTGACCAGGGAGTTTTCGACGGTGTCCCGTAGGGCGTGCCCGGTGTAGTAGGCGGTGTGCGGGCTGATGACGACGTTCGGCAGCTCCTGCAACCGCGACAGCAAGCTGTTGTCCACGGGTTTGTCCCGGTGGTCCGCGTAGAAGATGCCGTCTTCACCTTCGACGACGTCCAGTGCCGCGCCGCCCAGTTCGCCGCTCTCCAGCGCCGAAACGAGGGCTTCGGTGTCGAGGAGCGGCCCGCGTCCGGTGTTGATGACGTAGGCGCCGCGTTTCAGCAGCTCGATGCGCCGACGGTTCAGGAGGTGGTGGGTGCCGGCGTCGAGCGGGGTGTGGAGCGTGACGATGTCGCTCTGCCGCACCAGATCGTCGAGGGGAACGTACTCGACGGCGGCTTCGGGACGGCTGTCGTAAGCCAGCATCCGGCACCCGAAGCCCCGTAGCCGGTCCACGACCGCCGCGCCGATGCGTCCGGTGCCGACGATCCCGACGGTCAGATCGCGCAGCTCCTTCCCGCGAGTGTCGCTGAGCCGGTAGTCGTGGACGTCCGCGCGTCTGAGGGTGGCTTTGACATCCCGTACGGCCATCAGCATCAGCATCAGCGTGTAGTCGGCCACGCTGTCGGGCGAATAGGCGACGTTCTCGACGGAAATCCCGACACTCGCCGCGTAGTTCACGTCGATGTGGTCGTAGCCGATGCTTCTCGTGGAGACGTACCGCACGCCGGCCTGGCTGAGCGCGAGCAGAGTGCCGTCGGAGAGCCGGGTTTTGTGGCCCACGCTGATACAGCGGTTTCCGGCCGTCAAGCCGACGCCGGCCTCGGCGACCGAGGCCTCCGTGATGGTCGGCACGACACCGAGCCGTGGGGCCAGTTCCCGGATCAGGGCGGCCTCGTCCCGGCCGCACCCGTAGACCGTGATGCCCATACCCGGGACGGCGGCGAAGGACCAGGGCGCCGGCGCCCGGCCGCGGCGGTCCGCTGTGCGCGCCGGTTCGCTGGAGGTCATGGCCGCCAGTCAACCCAGCGCGCCGTTGCCGGCACGTATGCGCTTTTTGATATGCCCGCAACAAGTTACCGGCCGGTACCGCGCGGGACTGCCGCGGCGTTCACTGGTTCGGGTTGCCGACCGGACTTCGGGGTGCGCGGCACACCCCGGCGTGTCGATCATGAAGGGCACCTGATCCGAGGTTCGCGCCCGGCCCGGCACCCCGAAAGGACCGACTGTGAGTCTCGCCGTTCCCGAGCAGGCGCTCGCGATCTCCATGCGCCACACCAATGGCCTCGTCTGCGTGCCGATGGCCCCCGAGCTCATTGACCGGCTGCGCCTGCTCGCCGACTCCGCCACCACACCCGGCCTGCTCTGCCGGCCGGGACGCGTCTTCCCGCTGCGCGCCCGCCCCGGCGGCCTCGCCGAGCGACGCGGCCGCACGGAAGCCGCGGTCGAGCCGATGCGCCGGTGCGGCCTCGCGCCGGTCGCCGTGATCAGGGAGGTGTGCAACGACGACGGCCGCGTCGCCCGGCCGCGTGCCCTGGCCGACCGGCGGTGGCCGAAGGTCGTGTCCATCGAGCAGATCGCGGCGGCCCGCTGATGCTCGCCGCCACCGTCTTCGACCTCGACGGGACCCTGGCCGACAGCGCGACGACGTGGACCCTGGTCATCGGCACCGTCGCCGCCCGCCACGGCCACGCGTGGACCCGCGACGACCGGACCGCGATCCAAGGCACCGGCACCACGCACTGGAGCGGCTACCTCGCGGACCGCTGCCCGGACCTCACGCCGGAATCCGCCGTCGCCGAATGTGTCGAAGGCATGGTCGCCGCCGTCGAGTTCGGCCGGTTCGGCCTGCTCCCCGGCGCCGCGCGGCTGGTCACCGCCGCGGCCGAGCGGGGCCCGGTCGGTCTCGTGTCGGCCTCCCCCGGGCGCTACGTCCGGGCGGCGGTCACCGCGTCGGGCCTCGCCCGGCACCTGCGCACGATCGTCACCGGTGACGACGTCGCGCACGGCAAACCCGCACCGGACCCGTACCTCCTGGCCGCGCACCGCCTCGGCGTGCCGCCGCACCGGTGTCTCGCCGTCGAGGACTCCGGTTCCGGCATCCGCTCGGCGCACACGGCCGGCATGACCGTGCTGGCCATCCCCCACGCCGCGACCGCCCTCGATCACGACGTCCTCGAGCTCGCCACCCACCGTGCCACGGACGCCCGGACCGCCACCGGCACCGTGCTTTCCCTGATCGGGGTGCCCGGGCACGAGCCGGCCACCGCGGAACTCTTCGCACGGCACCCGGCCGTCGCCCCCTAGCCGATCGTGGACCCGGTCAGCCGCGTGGTTCTCCCGGTCCGGCCGGAGATCGGCGACCTCGGCGAACGCGTCGAGCAACCGCGCTGTACCGGTACCTGACGACCCGCGTGGCGGCGTTGCCCGCGATCACGCACATCGAGACGGCGGCCGTGAACCGGACCGTCAAGCAGGCCGCGAACCAGCCGTAGCGCGGGTAACCCCCACCTGGGCGGGCCGTAATCCGCCGTGTGGCCCAATCCGCCGGAATCCGACCGGCGCCCGGCGGTACGGTGCTAGCTTCCCCTCCGTCATCCGCCGCCCGAGCGAGGTGTACCAGCGATCGTGACCCCGCAGACGGACAAGTTCGCCGCCTACCTGCGCATGTTGAAGGACCGCAACGGGCAGGGCTACGAACGGCTCGGCCGGCAGGCCGGGGCCAGTGGCTCCAGCCTGCACCGGTACTGCTCGGGCAAGAGCGTGCCCGCCGACTACCGCGTGGTCCACTCGTTCGCCAAGGTCTGCGGCGCGTCCGCGGACGAACTGCGCGAACTGCACCAGCTGTGGGCCCTGGCCGACGCCGGCCGGGTCGACGAGGCGCCGCCGGAGCACGTCGAGCCGCCGGCCGCGGCACCGGCCCCCGGTGAGGACGCCGCGTCGCCGGTCGGGTGGTCACCACGCAGGCGCGGATACGCGGCGGTGGCCATCGCGATCGTGGCCCTGCTGGCGGGCGGCCTGGTCTGGGTCACCGCCGCCGGCTCCGAACAGGCCCCCGGCCGGTACGCCGACCGGGTGCTGTTCTCCCCGGCCTGCCAGCCGCCGGTGAGCATGGGCCAGCACGACGAGTGCGTCACCGAGGTGCAGAACCTGCTGGTCGCGGCCCAGGGGCGGCTCTCGGTCGACGGCTCGTTCGGCCCCGAGACACTGCGCCGGGTCACCGCGTTCCAGATCATGGCCGGCCTGCCCGCTCGCGGCGTCGTCGACGAAGCCACCAAGAACGCGCTCTACGACCACCGGACCAGCCTCGCGGGCTGGTCGGCGGCGATGGTGGAGCAGCGGATCCGGGCCGTGTTCACCGAAGCGCCGGACACCGCGGTCGCGATCGCCCGCTGCGCGTCCTTCCTCGATCCGCTGTGGGTGCTGCCGAACACGAACGGCAGCCGCAACTGGGGGATCTTCCAGATCTCCGACAGCCGCCTGCTCGACCTGGGCGGCACACCTCGGCAGGCGTTCGACCCGGCCTGGAACATCGACGCGGCGCACCGCCTGTGGAGCGCGCGCCACGACTTCCACGACTGGCCGTCCTGCTCGGCGGCCCTCCAGAACCCCCTGACGCACTGAGCCCGCTGTTGGCGCGAATCCCCGCTTCCGCAGTCTGCCGCGGCCCTCGTGAGTGTTTAGGGCGGTTCTAACCGCCCTAAACACTCACGACCAGCCGCGGCAGACCGCTCACCGGCACCTCGCCACGAAGTCGCCAGCAGCACCCTCCGCCGTATCGAGCCCGCTGCCGTATTGAGTCTCGGGAGGGCGAAGCCCGCGCCCGCCAGGCCGGGGAGGGGCCGGGGGCGCAGGCTTCGCGGCACGGTCCGGGGATCCCCCCGACGCCGGAAACCCCCCAGGGTTTCCGGCGTCCGGCCCCGGCCGAGGGTCAGACCGTCCCGTTCTCCCACCACCACGCGCGACCGAGGTCGGCCCGGCTGTCCACGTGCTGGTGATCGGTGTTGTAGGTCTCCAGGCCGGAGAACCCGCTGGTCTCGGCCTTCTGGTAGACGGTCTTGTTGGCCACGCCCGGCACGTCCAGGTCGGCCGCGGTGCCGTACATGTGCATGCTGTCGCTGGCGCCGCCGATCTCCGCGTTGTGCGCGATGCTGCGGAACCCGGAGTTCACCGTGATCGCCTTGTTCCCGAGCTTCTTGCGCACCGCCTCCAGCTTGTACATGCAGCGGCGGGCGTTCTCCTTGGCGGTGGCCGCGCTGACCTTGCCGCCGTTGAAGGTCCCGCTCACCCGGTCGGTGAACTCGCTGAAGTTGAAGTGCGCGGTGGACCCGTCGCTCTGCTCCAGCGCGTTGAGCGCGGCCTGGGTGGCCGGGCCGGCCTCGCCGTCCGCGCCCAGGCCGTACGCCGCCTGGAACCGGCGGACCGCCGCGGCCGTGCCGGGGCCGAACTCGCCGTCGATCGAGACCCGGCTGTGGCTGGGAGAGTCGGCCGCCCAGCCCGCGACCCGGATCTGGAGCTCGGTCACGTCGGCGCCGGTGCTGCCCTCCGCGAGGGTGCGGGACCACGGGTAAGCCTGGGCGACACCCGGCAGCAGCAGCGGGCTGACCGCCAAGGCCGTGCCGATCACCGCCGCGCTGCGGAGCAGCGTGCGGCGGCTCATGGGGAGACTCATTCTCGTCCTTTCCTAGCGGGATTTCGGGCGGGATTTCAGGCGGGGATTCAGCGGTTGGCGAGCTGGTCGAGCGCGGCCTGGGTGCCGTTGAAGACGTCGCCGGTCGCCGGCGCGGGGATGCCGTCGGCGATGGCGGCGTCGGTGTACTGCCACATCAGCCAGGTGCTCGACCCGGCGGGCAGGGCCGGCTGCGTGACGGACTGGCGGTAGTCGGCGAGCTGCATCGGATAGGCGGCGAACGCCGTGGTGCCGCCCAGGCACGCGTCCAGGAACGACTTCTGGGTGTAGATGATCGGGGTCCGGCCGAACGCCGCGGCCACCTTGTCCAGCCACGCCTTGGCGTCGGCGACGGTGACGTACGGCGGGCAGCCGCCGGAGCCGTCGTCCTTCCACTCCAGGTCGAACACGGGCGGCAGGTCACCGGCGCGCTTGCCGGTGTACCCGGTGGCGCGCACCGCGGCGATGAACCGGTCCGCCTGCGCGCCGCCGGTGCCCGCCGTGGTGCCGGTGTAGAAGTGGTACGGCCCCACGGCCAGGCCCGCGTTGCGGGCGGCGGGCAGGTCCGTGGCCAGGTACTCGTCGGTGACGTTCAGGCCGCGGGTCGCCTTGACGGTCGCGAACTCGACGCCGGACGCCTTCACCGCGCCCCAGTTGATCGGCGCACCGCCGGGGTGCTGGTACTTCGCCGTGTCCACGCCGTCGATCGGGTGCCCGGCGGGTTTCGGTGGCACGCAGTAGGTGTTGCGGCTGGACCAGTCGGCGACCTTCGACCAGGTGGTGGGCCCGGCGACGCCGTCGGCACTGGCGTTGACGCAGTGCTGGAACTGGATCACCCGGTTGCGGGTGCCGTCCCCGAAGCTGCCGTCCACCGTCAGCGGCGGGTAGTGGCCGGGTTCCATGGCGAGGTTCAGCCGGCACTGCAGTTCTTCGACGTCCACGCCGGTGGACCCGCTCTGCAGCGTCGGGCGGGCGGTGGACAGGCCGCACACGACGCTCTGCGCGGTGCCCGCCGTGCCCTGGGTGGCGCACTTCTTCGGCCGCGCGGCCCACGAGTTCAACGCGGCCCACGTGTTCGGCCCGATCTCGCCGTCGACGCCCAACGCGGCGCACGCCTGGAACACGCGCACCCGGGCGTCGGTCGCCGGGCCGAAGGAGCCGTCCGCGCCGATGGGTGTGTACTTGCTCGCCTTGGTCGCCAGGTTCAGTTCACACTGGGCCTCGGCGACCTCGGTGCCGGTCGCCCCCTGTTTCAAGGTGGGCTGGGAGCTGGTGTGCCCGCACACCGCGACGGGTGCGGCCGCGGCGGTGGTGATGGCCGTGGCGGCGGTCGCGGCGGGGAACACCAGCAGCACCGCGACGGCCAGAGCGAGTCTTTGCATGGCGAGCAGGCTGGCAGCGGTCACCCCCGCCGGTCGCCGGTCGGCGGCCGACTCGGGACGCCGGGACAGTCCCACCCCACCGGACCAGCGGGAACGCCACCCCCGTGGGACACCGCTGGGACGCCCGCTGTGCCGGACGCCGTGCAAGCGCCACGAGCGCGGACGTATAGGTCATTATACGAAAGGGTCGGCACGGGGCTCGCCGGCACGGTGGCCCCGCAACGATCACCGTGGTAGAAATAGAACGTGTTTCAGTTCTGCCCACGGTGCCGGGAGGTCCGCGGATGAGCGTCCCGACCGTGACCGAGCTGCTGCTGGCCCGCGCCGGAGACGAGCGCCCGGGCTTGAGGTTCGAGGACGAGACCTGCACCTGGGCCGAGCACGTCCGGGCTTCGGCACGCCGCGCGGCCGACCTCCGGGAGGCGATGGATTGGGACAAACCGCCGCACGTCGGCGTTCTGGCCGACAACGTGCCGGCGTTCTCCGTCCTCCTGGGTGCCTGCGCGTTCGCCGGGGCGGTGCTGGTCGGGCTCAACCCCACCCGCCGCGGGGAAGCCCTCGCGCGGGACGTCCGGCTCGCCGACTGCCAGTTCGTGCTCGCCGAGCGGAAGTACCGGCCCCTCCTGAAGGGACTGGACCTCGGCGGGATCGACGTGCGGGACCTGGAGTCACCGCCGTCGGCGAACGCGCCGCTCGATCCCGTGCCCGCGTCGGCGGACGACCTGCTCATGCTGATCTTCACCTCGGGCACCAGCGGCGACCCGAAGGCCGTGCGCTGCACCCACGGCAAGATCGCGTTTCCCGGCGCGATGCTCGCCCGGCGCTTCGGGCTGTCCGCCTCGGACACCGTCTACGTCACGATGCCGATGTTCCACTCCAACGCCATCATGGCCGGCTGGGCGGTCGGGCTCGCGGCGGGCGCGGGCATCGCCCTGCGCCGCCGGTTCTCCGCCTCCGGCTTCCTGCCCGACGTCCGGAAGTTCGGCGCGACCTACGCCAACTACGTCGGCAAACCCCTGTCCTACGTGGTCGCCACTCCCCCGGGCCCGGACGACGCGGACAACCCCCTGCGCCTCGTCTACGGCAACGAAGGAGCGAGCGCCGACCTGGCCGCGTTCGAGAAGCGGTTCGGCTGCAAGGTCGTCGACGCGTTCGGCTCCACCGAGGGCGGTGTGGGGTTCGCCCGCACCGACGACACCCCGCCCGGCTCGCTGGGCCGGCCGGCCGACGACGTGGCCATCGTGCACCCGCACACCGGCCGGCCGTGCCCACCCGCGGAATTCGGTCCCGACGGCCGGCTGGTCAACGCCGAGGAGGCCGTCGGCGAACTGGTCAACACCACCGGGGCCGGCTGGTTCGCCGGGTACTACCGCGACCCCGGGGCCGACGCGGAACGGCTGCGCGGCGGCCGGTTCCACACCGGTGACCTCGCCTACGCCGACGCCGACGGGTTCTGCTTCTTCGCCGGGCGGCTCGGCGACTGGCTGCGCGTCGACGGGGAGAACCTCGGCACCGCGCCGATCGAGCGGATCCTGCTGCGCCACCCCGCGATCGTCGACGCCGCCGTCTACGCGGTGCCCGACCCGGTGACCGGGGACCAGGTGATGGCCGCCATCGTCACCGACGGCACCCCCGTGGACCCCGCCGGGTTCGGCCGGTTCCTCGCCGGTCAGCCGGATCTCGGGCCCAAACAGGTGCCCCGGTACGTGCGCACGGTCCGGGAACTGCCGCGGACGTCGACGTTCAAGGTCGTCAAGCGGCAGCTTTCCGCCGAGGGCCTGGACTGCTCCGACGTGATCTGGGAGCGCGCGGGGCAGGACATCGCCTACACCACCGTGTCCACCATGCCCACCACGGACACTCCGGACTAAGGAGCGGGGCGCTGCGGTCGCGGGATCCACCGCCACAACGCCCCGGCCGCCGCGAACCCGACCAGGCCGCTCGCCACGATTCCGGCACCGAGGCCGGCCAGCGCGGTCACCGCGGACAGGATCAGGGGCCCGACCCCGGAGCCGATGTCCGAGAGCTCGTTCCAGATGGCGATGTGGGTGGGCCGCCCCACCCGGGGTGACACGTCGGCGCCGAGCGTCATCACGATGCCCGACCCGATGCCGTTGCCGAACCCCATCACCATGGCCGCCACCGTCAGCGCGACCGCGCCGCTCGCGAACGGCATGGCGACGAAGGAAACGCCCAGCACGAGCGTCGCGGGCACGGCCACCCACCGCCGGCCGTGGCGGTCCATCACCTTCCCGGCCGGGTAGAACGTCAGCGCGTCGACGGCGCCGGCGAGGCCGTAGACGATCGAGCCGGCCGTCGGCGACAGCCCGATGTGCGCCGCCCACAGCGGCACCACGGTCTGGCGGGTCTGCCGGATCGCCGACAGCAACAGGACCCCGGCGCCCAGCGTCGCGTACACCCGCCAGCGCTGCCGGAGCATCCCCCGCGTCGTGACGGCGGACGCGTCCGCCCGGTCGCCGGCGCTGACCTGCAGGTCGGGCACCCGGAACACCAGCGCGCCCCCCGCCACGATCGCGGCCAGGCTCACGTAGTACGCGCCCGGCAGCCCGGCGAACTGCATCGCCCCGGCCCCGGCGAACGGCCCGAGGAACACGCCGACGCGCATGCTCCCGCCCAGCGTCGACAACGCCCTGGCCCGCATGTGCGCCGGCACGATCTCGGTCAGGTACGACTGGCGGGCCAGGCTGTAGACCGCGCTCGCCGCCCCGATCAGCAGGATCCCGCAGCCGTAGAGCAGCAGCGACCACGGCCCGCGGCCCAGGTCGACCAGGCAGGTCAGGACACCCGCGACCATCACGGCCGCCGCCAGGAGCATCGACCGGCGTTCGCCGAACCGGGTCGCCAGCATCCCGGCCGGGATGTTCGCGACCAGGGACCCGACGCCGAGCAGCGCGGCGATCAGCGCGGCCGTGGAGGTGCTCGCCCCGCGGTCGATCGCGCTCAGCACGACGACCGGCAGCACGGCTCCCTCGGACAGCCCGAACAGGGCCGCCGGCCCGTACGCCGCCACGGCGACCGAGCGCAGGCGAAAGTCGTCAACCATCTCCGTGCATCATGCGTGACCGACCCGGGCGGCCGGCCGCCGGAGTGATCAATGTCGCGTCGGCCGGCGACGCCGGTCCGCGCGTCAGGCCCCGACGTCGGGGATCTCCCGCGGGGGCCGCAGCGGGACCTCGGGGATGAGGCCCCGCCGGGGCCGGAGCGGGAACCGGTACGGGAACGGGATCACCGTGGCCCGACGCGACACCGAGAGGTGCCCGCTGAGCACCTGGCCGAGCAGGATCGCCAGCACCAGCAGCAACGGCATCCGCCAGCCACCGGTGTGCGTGTGCAGCCAGCCGCACGCCAGCACCCCGAAGCCGGCGACCACGTACCCCACCCCCTGGACCACCGCGGACAGCGAGAGCGAGCCTTCCTTGCTGCGCAACGAGATCGTCGTCAGGACGAACGCCAGCGACCCCATGCCCATGCCGGTCGCCGCGGCCCACACCCAGGGCGCGGCCGCCGGCGCGACGAGCAGGCCGGCCACGCCGATGACGTTGGGCGCGGCGAGGACGACGACGAGCAGGGTCTGGTTGCGCCACCTGCGGGTCCAGCCCGGCACCAGCCACATCATCGGCAGCCCCATGGCCATCGACACCGCGAGACACGCGCCCGCGGTCGTGGGCGAGACACCCCCGTCACGCAGGATCCCGGGGAGCCAGCCCATGACCAGGAACGTCACCGTCGAGATGAGTCCGAAGTGGAGGGTCAGGGCCCGCGCCCGCACCGGCCCGGAGGCCCGCCGCGGCGCCACGAACTCGCCGGGCGTGCGCCGCCACACCCGGTGGGACAGCAGGGCCACGAACGCCCACAGGCCCAGGCCGACCCGCCACGACGACGACAGCACCGCGACGGGGGTGATCAGTGCCCCGGCCGTGCTGCCCAGCCCGAGCCCGAGCGGGTAGGCCGCGGATCCCTTGGCCAGCAGCGGCAGCACGGTGCCGAGCACGGCGATGGACAGGCACGCCAGCGCCGTCCCGACCAGCAGCGGGATCGGGCCGCCGAGGACCCGCCCGAGCAACGCCCCCGCCAGCCCGATCAGGGACACGGTGACGGTCCGGTGGGTTCCGGCGCGGCCGCACAACCACGGGGTCGCCCAGCCGCCGAGACCGATCGCCCACAGGGGCAGGGCCACGAGGACCGCGGCGACCAGGGAACCGGCGACCGAGATGTCCGGCAGGGCCGCGCCCAGGCTGGTCACGGCCGGCCGCAGGTTCAACGCCAAGATGAAGATCACGACGGTGGAAACCGTGGTGGCACGGGACATCGCTCCTCCTGGGCCTTGAGGTCCGGAGCGTCGAGCTCCGTCAAGCCGTGCTTCGCGACATGAGTGAGTCAGCCATCCGTCTTCGACGTATGCAGGGAATTCCGTTGTCGTTCACTTCGTGACGGCGCATCGGCACCACCGAACGGATCGGCAGGCCGCGGCCATCCCCGGATACCGCTTTCCGATCGACACCCCGGACCGGCCGGAGGGTCGATTCGACGAGGCGGGGATTCCGCCTGGATGACAGGAAAGCCGGGCGGCGGCAGGATTCTCGACCATCACCCGAGACGTTTTCGCCCGGCCCGCACGCATTCTGGACGGGTCGGACGACTACGCGGCATTTCAGCCGCGCGGAATAGCGTTCGTTGAGCTGTTCGCCGATGGTGAGAACACCACCGTGGGTTTCCTCCGGAATCAATTTACCCGGAGTGAACGGTACAAAACCAGATCCCGGGCATGACACGTAGGTTGCGGTTGAGTAACCGGTATCGCCCGATCGGGCACGGAGTGTGACCGAGGCCCGGTCGACGTGGTCAATCGTGACCTCGGACGGGTGCAGACCGCCGTCCCTCCGGGTCGCGAAACCGGTGCCGGGCACCACGCCGTGTGCGTTCGCCGGACGGTCGTCCTCCGGATTCCGTACGACATCGAACAATTCGACGCGGTGGATGTCGGTGAAGAGGCTTCCCGACCCTCCGAATAGGCGGAGACCACGAGGGGTCAGTCCGCGGCACCCGGGCCTTCACCGCGCCGCCACACCGAGCCCCCGAGCGTTTCGATTCCTTGTGGACGCGCGGCGCGGGCTCCACCGTGGACGCCGGATTCACAGAGTTCTCCCAGAAGCACTCAGGAACCGGTCGGATCGGCCGGTCACGCTCACCCCATGACCACGATCGACGTACGGGGCCTGACCAAGCGGTACGGGCCCGACACCGTGGTGGACGACCTCTCGTTCACCGTCGAACCCGGGCAGGTGACCGGGTTCCTCGGGCCGAACGGCGCCGGCAAGTCCACGACCATGAAGATGATCCTGGGCCTGGCGGCACCGACCCGGGGCTCGGCCACCATCGGCGGCCGCCGCCACCGGGACCTTCCCGTGCCGCTCACCGAAGTGGGCGCGCTGCTCGACGCCGGGGCCGTCCACGGCGGCCGGAAGGCCCACGACCACCTGCTGGCCCTCGCCGTGAGCAACGGCCTGCCCCGGCGCCGGGTCGGCGAGGTGCTCGCGCAGACCGGGCTGGAGGACGTCGCCGGCAAGCGGGCCGGCGGGTTCTCCCTCGGCATGCGGCAGCGCCTCGGCATCGCGGCGGCCCTGCTCGGCGACCCGCGGGTGCTGATCTTCGACGAGCCGGTCAACGGCCTCGACCCCGAAGGGATCCGCTGGATCCGGGACTTCATGCGGTCCCTCGCCCGCGACGGCCGCGCGGTGCTGGTGTCCAGCCACCTCATGAGCGAGATGGCGCAGACCGCCGACCACCTGGTCGTCATCGGCCGCGGCCGGCTCATCGCCGACACCGGCGTCGGGGAGCTGATGCGCGCGAGCGGTGCGGGCACCGTGCTCGTCCGCACGCCCGACCCGGGTTTCGCGCTGCGGCTCACCGCCGCCGGCGCCACGGTGCGGGACGGCCTCGAGTCCTCACTCGTCGTCTCCGGCCTGTCGAGCACGGAGATCGGCAAGCTCGCCGCCTACCACGGCGTCGCGCTCGGTGAGCTCACCCCGCAGCGCGCCTCGCTGGAGGACGCCTTCATGGAACTGACCAAGGACAGCGTCGAGTACCAGGGGGTCGCCGGATGAGCGCGTTCACCCACACCGTCCGCACCGTTCATGCGGAATGGATCAAGCTCCGCAGCCTGCGCTCCACCTGGTTCACCCTGGCGTGCCTGTTCGTGGCCGGGCTCGGCATCACCGCCCTGACCGCGAACGCCGCCGGCAAGGGGTACGCGAGCGCGACGCTCGCGGACCAGCAGGCTTGGGACCCGGCCGGGCGCAGCCTGATGTCGTACGTCGTCGCCCAGCTGGTCGTCGGGGTACTCGGCATCCTGGTCGTCACCGCGGAGTTCGCGACCGGGCTGATGCAGACGTCGCTCATCGCGGCCCCGCGCCGGCACCGGACGCTGGTGGCCAAGGTGGTGGTGGCCGCGGCGGTCGCCCTCGTGGCCGGCCAGGCGCTGATGTTCGCCGCCTTCTTCCTCGGCCAGGCCGTCTTCGCCCTGCAGGACGCACCGAACGCGGGCCTCGGCGATCCCGGCGTGCTCTCCGCGGTGACCGGCGGCGGCGTCTACCTGACGGCGATCGCGTTGCTCGCGGTCGGTCTCGGCGTGCTCGCCCGGGCCACGGCGGGCGCGTTCGCCACCCTGGTGGGCATCGTCTTCCTGATCCCCGGGATCGCGGGGGCGTTCCCGGGGTGGCTCCAAGGTCTCTTCCGCTACTGGCCGACGCTGGGCGCGGCCGAGGTCCTCAAGACGGTGCCCGATCCCGGGTTCCCGCACCCGTGGCTGAACCTCGGCGGGCTGTGTCTCGGCGTCGCCGCGGTGCTGGCCGTCGCGTTCGCCGTCTTCCGGCGCCGGGACGTCTGATGCGGGACGTCCGCCGGGGCCTGGGCGCGGCGGCCGCCGCCCTGCTCGTCATGGCGGCCATCGCGCTGGCCGCCCTGCTGCTGCTCGGCGCCGGGCGGTTCGGCGACCTCACGGCGCTGACGGCGACGGTCGTCGCACTGGCCGTGGGCGGCTCGGCGGACGTCGTCGCGACCCCGTCCGGCCCGCTGCCGATCGCCGTGCACGGCGCCGTCGACGTCCTGCCGCTGGGCGTCTCCCTGGCGGGCGCGGTGGTGCTCGGGGCTCTGCTGCTGCGGCACGGCCGGGACGGGCTGGCCGTCCGTGCCACGAGCGCGGCCGTCGCCGTTGTGGTCGGTCTGGCCGCGATCTCCCTGATGTCAAAGGGAAATCTGGCTCTTCGGATGCCGGGCGATTCGGGCGGTGGGTCGGTGTGCGGAGCGGGCACGGGCGCGGCGTCACGGTTCGGCGGAGCGGTCGACGCCGGGTTCTCCGCGGCCTTCCTGCCGTCGGTGGCGGCCGCGGCGGTCTGGGCGCTCGTGGTCGCCGGGTCGTGCGCGCTCGCCGGGCGGTTCCCGGCCGTCGTGCCGGGATTGCGTGTGGCCGCAATGGTATTCGGGGTGCTCACCGCCTGCAGCGTGCTCGTCGCGGGGGTGTTCGGCGGCGCGGGTGCGGCCGGAGTCGTCCTGCTCGCCCTGCCGCAGGCGGTGTCCGGCGCGCTGGTGCTCGGGCTCGGCGTGCCGTGGACGGTGACATCCGGCGGCGTGCTTTCCTGTGCTGTCCACGGGATCGAGCCGGGTGGCGCCTGGATCTGGGTGCCGGTGGTGGTGCTGACGGCCTGCACCGTCGTCGTCGCCACGCGGTCCGGCTCCGGTGGCTTGTTACGCCGCGCCGGGGTGTTCGCCGCGGTGACGGGTGGTGCGCTGGCGGTCGTGACGCTGCTGTCCCGGGTTTCCGTCGACCTCGGCGTCACGGCGTTCGGGTTGTCGATCCCGGTCCTCGACGGGAGGCTGTCCGCGAATCCTCTGCTCGCGCTGGCGGCCGGCGCGGTGGCGGGGTTCGCGAGCGGCCTGCTCGCCGGCGCGATCTCCGTATCCTCGCGGGCATGGAAGCGATGACGTCCGGGCGGCTGCTGGTGGTCGACGACGAAGCCACCGTCCGCGAGCTGCTCTCCGCCGCGCTGCGGTTCGCCGGTTTCGAGGTGACCTCCGCGGCGACGGCGGGCGAAGCCGTCGCCGCGGCCACCGCGCAGCCGCCCGACCTGGTGCTGCTCGACGTCATGCTGCCGGACATGGACGGCTTCGAGGTCGTCCGGCGGCTGCGCGAGCGGCACGCCCCGGTGCCCGTCCTGTTCCTCACCGCGCGCGACCGCCAGGCCGACAAGGTCACCGGCCTGTCCCTCGGCGCCGACGACTACGTGACCAAACCGTTCGACCTGGCGGAGCTGATCGCGCGGATCCGCGCGATCCTCCGCCGGACCACCGGTCAGCTCGCCGGCGTGCTGACGGTGGGCGCCCTCGCCCTCGACGTCGAGGGGCACCAGGTGACGCGGGACGGGCGGCCCGTGCGCGTCTCCGCCACCGAGTTCCGGCTGCTGCACTACCTGATGGAAAACGCCGGGCGCGTGGTGTCGAAGGCGCAGATCCTCGACCGCGTGTGGCGCTACGACTTCGGCGGCGACGCCAGCATCGTCGACACCTACATCTCTTACCTGCGCCGGAAAGCCGACACCGGGGAGCCCAAGCTGATCCACACCGTGCACGGCGTGGGCTACGTGCTGCGGGAGCCCCGGCGGTGAAGCGGCTTTCGTTGCGGGCCAGGCTGTTGCTGCTCACCGCCGGGCTGCTGCTGGCCGGGCTGGGCCTGATCGGCGCGGTCGTCTCCGACCACGTGGAGCGCTACCAGCTCGACCGCCTCGACGGTCAGCTGGGCTCCCTGACCGGGCTGATCTCGCGGGTGCCGGCCGCCGGGCCGCCGGGGCTCGAGAACACGAACGCGCGGCCCGAACTCCTCGATCCCGCCCTCGACCTGTTCGGCACGCCGTACCTGGTGTACCTGGACGCCGACGGCTCGGTCGCGGGCGGCATCCACTCCACCCGCCTCGACACCGCCGCGCTGCCGGCCGGCAGCGCGCTGCGCGCCGTGCCCGCCGACGGGACCGCGGTGGATCTGCCGGCCGCCGACGGCTCGGGACGCTGGCGCGCCGTCGCCCGGCCGACCGTCGGCTGGAACGGGACGGTGCTCGCGGCCGCGCCGCGCGCCGAAGCCGACGCCACGATCGCCCAGCTCCGCTCGAGCAGCCTGATCGGCGGCGCCGTGCTGCTGGTCCTGCTGACCGCGGTCGGCTGGTTCGCCCTCGGCCGGGGGCTGCGGCCGCTGCGCCGGATCGAGCACACGGCGGCCGCGATCGCCGAAGGCGACCTCACTCGCCGTGTGCCCGTCCTCGCGTCGCCCGGGACGGAGATCGGGCACCTCGCGGCCTCGCTCAACACGATGCTCGGCCAGCTCGAACGGGCCTTCGCCGACCGGTCCGCGTCCGAAGCCCGGATGCGCGAGTTCGTCTCCGACGTCAGCCACGAGCTGCGCACGCCGCTGTTCGGCATCAAGGGTTCCACCGAGCTCTACCGGATGGGGGCGCCGCCGGGACGGGCCGACGTCGACGAGGTGATGAGCCGCATCGACCGCGACGCCACCCGGCTCACCGCCCTCACCGAGGACCTGCTCCTGCTCGCCCAGCTCGACGACGCGCCCGAAGGGCAGCTCGACCGGGCGCCGATGGACCTGCGCACCCTCGCCGGCGACGCCCGGCACGACCTGCGCGCCCTCGACCCGTCCCGGCCGGTCGAGCTCACCGGACCGGGCGGCACCGGCTTGCCCGGCCCGGCACCGGTCCACGCCGACGAGGCGCGGCTGCGGCAGGTCGTCACCAATCTGGTGGGCAACGCCGCCGCCCACACCCCGCCGGGCACCGCGGTCCGCATCGGCGTCGGCACGGCCGGCGGCCGGGCGGTGCTCGAAGTCGCGGACCAGGGCCCGGGCCTGACCGCCGCGCAGGCGGGCCGCGTCTTCGACCGCTTCTACCGCGCCGACCGGGCCCGCACCCGTTCGGGCGGCGCCGACGCCGGCCTCGGCCTGGCGATCGCGCGCTCCCTGGCCCGGGCCCACGGCGGCGACGTCGAGCTGGAGACCGCCGTGGGTGAAGGCGCGTGTTTCCGGCTCACACTGCCGCTGCCGTGAGCGCCGGCGGTGACCTCAGGGCGTGTCGCCCAAGGCCCGCAGGCCGCGGTCGACGAAGTCGATCATCCAGGTGAAGGTGGCGTCCACGTCGACGGCGATCTGGAACCCGCTCGCTTCCTCCAGGGTGGCGAACCCGTGCAGGACGGTGCGCACCAGCCGCAACGCGTGGACCTCCTGGGCGGGGTCGATCCGGTACCCGTGCAGCATCGCCGCCCAGGACGCGAGCACCTGGTCGCCCGCGGCGACGAGCGGGTCGCCGGGTCCGGTCGCGCGAGCCGCGTTGGCCGCCGCGTACCGGCCGGGGTGCGCCTTGACGTAACCGCGCATCGCTTGCGCGCCGGCGGCGAGGGCTTCGCTGCCGGACCGGCCCTGGGTCGCGTCGCGGATGGCGGCGGAGACCTCGGTCATGGCCTGGACGGCGATGCGGTGGGCGAGCTCGGCCTGGCTGCTGACGTGCTTGTAGAGCGACGGTGTCCGGACCCCGAGCCGCTCGGCGAGCAGGCCCATGCTGAGCTGCGCGAACCCGACCTCGTCGACCAGCGCGGCGCCGCCTTCGGTGACCGCCGCCGGGGTCAGCCCGGCCCTAGGCACGGGCGAGCGTCCGGTCCAGGAAGGGCAGGGTCAGCTCGGCGACCCGCTCGGGCGTCTGGACGTGCGGGTAGTGCCCGGCGCCGTCGACGACCACCAGTTCCCCGAGACCCCGCGGCAGGTCGGCGAGGATCTTCTCGCCCTCGGCGCGCGGGTCGGCCCAGTCCGGGTCGAGGCTGCCCTCGACGATCAGGACCGGGCACCGGAGGTTCGGCAGCTGCTTCCCGGCGTCGGCCGGGCTGGTCTTGCACATGGCCCGCAATGCTTCCATGCGGCCCGGCTCGCTCAGCTTCGCCTCGATGCGGGCCAGTTCGGCGTCCCAGTCGGCGGGTTTGACCGGCAGCGCGACGTCGAGGTACTTCTTCCAGTTCGCCACCTTGCCCCGCATGATGACCTGCGCCATCTGGGTGTAGCCGGCGCGGAAGCGCTTCACCCGCAGCAGCCCGCCGAGGTCGAACGACTGCGCGCGGGTGAACGGCGCCAGCTCGACGACCCCGGCGATCAGCTCGGGCGCGACGGCGGCCGCGATGGTCGCGGCGCCCCCGCTGATCGACTGCCCGACGAGCACGGCCGGCCCGCCGAGGTGCCGGACGAGGGCGACCAGGTCACCGGCGATGTCGGTGCGGCTGTAGCCGTCCCAGCCGAGGCCGGAGTCACCGCACCCGCGGATGTCGACGTTCGCGACCCGGTACCCCGCCGCGGCCAGGGCCGGGGCGAGGAACCGGTAGGAGTGGCGGCTGTCGCCGATGCCGTGCGCCAGCACGACGAGCGGCCCCTCCCCCGTCAGGTCGTAGGCGATGGTGTTGCCGGCGATGCTCAGGTGCTCGGTCATGACGTTCTCCCCGCGTTGGCTAACTTCGATAGCTTTAAGCTAGTGGCGTTAGCCAACGGTGTCAACAACCGGTCCGCCGGGTTTCACGACTGGTAGTGCTGCGCGAGGCCGAGCCAGGACAACGACCGTCGCTGTCCGGTGCCCCAGGGCCTCAGTCGCCCTGGGCGACCGGCTCGGCGTCGAGTGCGTCGAGCACGGCCTCGCCGTTCGCCCTCGCCCACTCGGTCAGCACGTGGATCGGCTCGATCAGCGTCGCTCCGAGCGAGGTGAGCTCGTACTCGACGCGGGGCGGCACCTCGGCGTAGGCGTGGCGGCGGATCAGTCCGTGTGCCTCGAGCCGCCGGAGGGTCTGGGTGAGCACCTTGCGGGAGATGCCGCCGATCAGCGCGACCAGCTCGCCGTGGCGCACCGGGCCCTGGCTGAGGCCGTAGAGCACGACCGCCGTCCACTTGTCGGCGATCAGGTCGAGCGCCAGCCGCGCCGGGCAGTCGGCGAGAAAGAGATCGCCGGAACCGAAACCGCTCATGGAACCAAAGGTACCTGGCGGTTCCCATGGGAAACCTAGCCTGGGTTTGTCGCCCGAGAAAGAGAGCCAGGAGAATCATGCGAGTCATCACCCAGCAGAAGCTCGGCGGTCCCGAGGTACTCACCGTCGTGGACGCGCCCGCACCCCGGGCGATCCCGACCGAAGTGCTCGTCCGGGTCAAGGCGATCGGGCTGAACCCGCTCGAAGCGCGCCTGCGCGCCGGCGAATTCCCGCTGCTCGGCCGGCCGCCGTTCACCCTCGGCTGGGACATCAGCGGTGTGGTCGAAGAGGCGCAGACGTGGCGGTTCCGGCCCGGCGACGAAGTGTTCGGCATGCCGATGTTCCCCCGGGCGGCCAACGCGTACGCCGAATTCGTGTCGGCGCCGGCACTGCACCTGACCCGCAAACCGGCGTCGCTGTCGCACGTCGAGGCGTCGGCGCTACCGGTAGTCGGGCTGACGGCGTGGCAGGGCCTCGTCGACATCGCCGGCGTGACCGCGGGCGACCGCGTCCTGATCCACGGCGGTGGCGGCGGGGTCGGCCACGTCGCGATCCAGCTCGCGAAAGCGCTCGGCGCGCACGTGATCGCGACGGCCAGTACGGGCAAACGGGAGTTCGTCGAAGGATTCGGCGCCGACGAGGTGATCGACTACACGGCGGTCGACTTCGCCGAGGCGGTCCGCGACATCGACGTCGTGCTCGACACGATCGGCGGTGACACCGCCGGGCGGTCGCTGGCTGTGCTCCGCCCGGGAGGCCACCTGGTGACGGCGGTCGCCGAGGAGGACGCGGAGCTCGCCGCCGAGTTCGAGGCGGCCGGCCGGCGCTTCAGCGGGATCGGGGTCGACCCCGACCCCGTTGCCCTGCGCGGGCTCGCCGACCTCGTCGAGCAGGGCAAGCTCCGGGTCCACGTGCAGGAGACGTTCCCGTTCGAGCGCGTCGCCGACGCCCACCGGCTGCTCGAGCGCGGCCACCTGCGGGGCAAGCTCGTCCTCACCGTGTGATCCGCGTGCTCGAGTGCGTTGCCGTCGGCTCGTCCCCGTCGTCGCGCTCCATCGCCTCACCGCGTCCCTCGCCGCTCCCGGCCTTCGGACGAGAATCAGCGCGGCGGAAAACACGCGCGGCGGTGCGGCACCGGGTTTGAGCCGGCCGCCCCGGTGGTACTGCAGGAGTTCATCGCTGTCCCGCTTTGGAGGGTGCTCGTGCAGATCCAGGTCAACACCGACCACAACATCCACGGTGGCGAAGGACTGGCCACCTATGTGACGACCGACCTGGAGAACGCCCTCTCCCGGTTCGGCGGCTGGTTGACCCGGGTGGAGGTGCACCTCAGCGAAGACGGAGGCAGCAAGCCGGAGGACAAGAAGTGCGTGATCGAGGCCCGGCCGGGCGGCAAGCAGCCGGTCGCGGTCACCCACCACGCGGCGACCGTGGACGACGCCTACGCCGGCGCGGCGCACAAGCTGGGCCGGGTGCTGGACACCCAGTACACCCGCGCCCACGACCACAAGGGCAGCGACAGCATCCGCCACATGCCCGCCCCGGAGGACCCGGACCAGGTCGGCGCCATCGAGGCCGAGCCGAGGGCCTGATCAGGGCCAAGCCCCCGGGCACGGCGGTGAAGACCTGCCGCCGGCGAGGTGATCCCGGCCCCGCGGCGGCGCCTTCCCCGGCGAGCCCGGGCACCACGGCCGGCATGACGGTTCGCCGACGGGCAGGAGCTCACCCCGTCCGGCACCCGGGCCGCCGGTTCCCCTCCGGGAGCCGGCGGCCCGTCGCCGTCCGGGTACGCGGGATCGCGGCTAGCGTGACCGCCATGGACATCACCATCCACACGACGGTCCTCCCCCACGACGACCCGGACGCCTCGCTGGCGTTCTACCGCGACGTCCTCGGCTTCGAGGTCCGCAGCGACGTCGGGAAGGGCACGATGCGCTGGATCGCGGTCGGCCCGCCCGGGCAGCCCGGCACGTCCCTCCTCCTGGCACCCCCGGGCGCCGACCCCGGCATCACCGACGTCGAGCGCCGCACCATCACCGAGATGATGGCGAAGGGCACCTTCGGCTGGATCATGCTCGCCACCCCCGACCTCGATGCCACCTTCGAGAAGGTGCAGGCCGCGGGCGCCGAGGTCGTCCAGGAGCCGATCGAGCAGCCGTACGGCGTCCGCGACAGTGCCTTCCGCGATCCCGCCGGCAACCTGATCCGCATCCAGGAACTGCGCTGAGCCCGATCCCGGTGTCGACGGATTGTCGACGCGCTCTGTAACCGTGGCCCCAGCCGGGCTTCCCGCCGACGAAGACCGGCGCGGAACTCCCGGACGGAGGGCACATGCGCACCATGTACGACGCCGTGACGGCGACGCACATCCCGCTCACCGCGGCCATGGTCGCCGGCTACATCGACAAGATCAGGCTCGAGCCCTGGACCGACGCCGACTGGGCCCGGTTCCCGGACGCGGTGAAGGTCGAGATCGTCAAGAAGGCGACGACGAACGCCGGGCACGTGCTCGACGTCGAGCCCGGTGACGCCCGGCCCGAGCAGGCCCCCGGCTGGGTGCGGCTGCGCCGCGCCGCCGGAGCCGATCCGACGGTCTACTGCAACGCGTCCACCTGGCCGGCCGTGCGCGCCGCCTTCCGCGCGGCGGGAGTCGCCGAGCCGCACTACTGGATCGCCCGGTTCGACGGCGATCCCGCGATCCCGGCCGGCGCGGTCGCCAAGCAGTACCGAGGCGACGTCGCGCCGGGCTACGACCTCTCGTCGGTCGCCGACCACTGGCCCGGCGTCGACCCCGAACCCCGGCCCACGACAACGGAAGAAGGTCTTGCCGTGCTGACTCCCGCCGCCGACGACGACTACGTCTCGATCCCGTGCAACGGCAAGGGCAGCTTGTTCGTCGCCGCCCACTTCGGCCGCAAGGTCACCGCGATCGAGATCTGGGCGATCGGCGACAGCCCCGCCGACCCGGCCAAGTCCCGCGCGACGTTCGTCGGCGGCGGCTTCGCGTTCGACCCGGACCGGCCGGGCCCGATCCGGCTCCCGGCCAACACCCGGACGGTGAACCTCCGCTACAAGGCGGATCACTCGTTCACCGGCTGGTGCAGCTGACGACCGCGGTTTCGGCGGCCGCTGCGCTACGACGTCCCGCTACTGCCTCGCGAGGGCCCAGGGCATGAGTTCCTTCGCGAGCGCGCGGCTGTACGGGCGGACCAGTGTCTGCAGTTCCGCGCAGGCGGACTCGCCGATGTGCGCGTAGGGAATCACGCTGTTCTCGTCGGTCGCCGTCTCGATTTCCGCTCGGCGGGCCGTGCCGGTGGGCGTGAACGTCAGGTCGGCGTCGCCGGTGAGCCAGTCCCGCTCGCGGAGGCCGGTGACGGCCCGGTTCCAGTCCTCTTCGGACCACGATCGGGAGGTACGCAGGGTTTCGGCGGGGACCGCGCCGGAAGCGGCGTGGGTGACGAGGGCTTCGATGCCGCGCAGACCGGCCGTCAGCAGGGCGGCGATGTGCGCGTCGCCGCGGTACTCCCGAAGCAGGGTTTGTGCGTGCCACAGAACGAGATGCGGCTCGGTGGGCCACGGCAGGGCCGCATGGGCGGCGAAGAGCGGCCGGCCGGTGACGTCGCCGGCGACGGCCTCGGCGGCCTCGCGCAGGAGAGTGGCGGCCCGGCGCATCTCGGGCGAGGTGATCGCGTCACCCAGCACGGCGCGCAGGGCCCGGTCGGCCGCGGCGTAGCGCGCGGCGAGGACGGCGGCCGGGTCGGTGGTGGACCAGGCGGTGGTGATCGACTCCCGGACGAGGACGGGGTTGAAGTTGTAGAAGGTCGCGACCACGACCGGCGCCGGCACCGCGCCGAGCGCCGCCGACCTCGACGCGAAGTACCCGGCACGCCCGGTGAGCCCGAGTTCCTCGTAGGCGGCCGCCGCTTCCGGGGCGAAGTAGATCATTCCGTGGTAGGGCTCGAGGAATCGCCAGGTCTGCCGCGCCGCTTCGATCACGCGGCCAACATACCATCCGGTCGGTACGGCGTGGGCCGTCCAGCGGTGGCCACGAAGCCGGTCGAGCGCGAACCCGAGCGACACCAGCACAAAGCCGGCGATCGGCCACCGCCGGGGGTGCCAGACCACGCCGGCGCGCCACAGCTTCGAGTCCCGCGAGAGGCTGACCACAGGGGCAGCATGTTCCGACCGGGGAACCAGCCGCTTCCCCCGCCTCACCGGGCGCCACAACCGGCCGACGGTGTCGGGGAAACGGTTGCGGCATAAGCGAACTCCCCGTTCGACATGGCAGCGAATGCACCAGAAATCAGGGTCCGGGCACAGGGCGCTGTCCGGCAGGGTCGGCGCGGAAGGGTTCAGCTGCCCATCCGGGCTTGCAGGGCCTTGGTCAACCTGTGTGCTTCGTCGAGCAGCAGAGCGCCGAGCTCGGGACGTCGGTCGTCGCGGAAGCGGGACTCGACGCCGGTCAGGGTCAAGGCCCAGGCGGGCTCGCCGGCCTGGTCGAACACGGCCGCGGCCATTCCCCAGCTGCCTTCGACGACGAGCCCCGGGTTGACGGCGTAACCGAGTTCGCGGGTGCGGGTGATCCGCTCGCGGACCGCCTCCGCCCGGTGCTGCGGGCCCCACTGGGGCGTGAGGTCCGTCCGGCCGAGGTAGTCGTCGATTTCGCGGTCCTGCAGCATGGCCAGCACGACCTGGCCGGCGGAGACGACGCCGAGCGGGAACCGGGCGCCTTCGAAGAGCACGAACGAGCGGATCGGGAACGCGCCGTCCTCGCGCAGCAGGCACACCGTTTCCTCGCCGCGGCGGGCGGAGAAGAACGCGCTCTCGCCGGTCGCGGCGGCGAGCCGGTGGACGCTGGCGCGGGCGTGCCGGGTGACGTCGTAGCGGTTCGCGGCGACTCCGCCGAGCAGGTACAGCTCCGGTCCGAGGAACCACTGCCCGCTGCGCTGGTCCCGGTCCACGTAACCCTCGTCGGCCAGCGCCACGAGCAGCCGGTGGGTGGTCGGGCGGGCCAGCGCGCTCGCCCGCGCGATCTCGGAGGTCGACGCGCCGTCGCGCTGCGCGGCCGACAGCGCCCGCAGGACCGCGGCGATCCGGCCGATCACGGTCGAGGGAGGAGCGGTCATGCCACCGATCTTACGTTCACTCAGTGAACGCTCTCGCCGTGATTGCCCGCCAGCCGAGAACTTCCGGCCGCAAGACCAGCAGGTGGTTGACGGGCTGTCGCCCGCCGCCGTTGACTGCGGCGGCGTTCACTGAACAGACGACAGGAGCGGTCTTGGACTTCGGCGTCACACCTTTCGACGGCCTCCCGCTGCCGCCCCGGGTGACCATCTGCGAGGTCGGCCCCCGGGACGGCCTGCAGAACGAGGCCACGGTGCTGCCGGTCGCGGTCAAGGCCGAGTTCGTCGAGCGCCTGGTCGACGCGGGCCACACGGTCGTGGAGACGACGAGCTTCGTGCACCCGAAGTGGGTGCCGCAGCTCGCCGACGCCGACGAGCTGCTCCGGGCGATCACCGTCGCCCCCGGCGTGCGCTACCCCGTGCTGGTGCCGAACCTGCGCGGCCTCGAGCGCGCGCTCGACCTGGGCGTCCGTGACATCGCGGTGTTCGGCAGCGTCACCGAGACGTTCTCCCGGCGCAACCTCAACCGCACGGTCGGCGAGTCCCTCGAGATGTTCGCCCCGGTCGTCGCCCGCGCCCGGGAGGCCGGGATCGGCGTGCGCGGCTACCTGTCGATGTGCTTCGGCGACCCGTGGGAGGGCGAGGTTCCCGTCCTGCGCGTCCTGGACGTCGCCACCCGCATGCGCGCGCTGGGGTGCACCGAGCTCAGCCTCGGCGACACCATCGGCGTCGCCACCCCCGGCCGGGTCGCGGCCGTGCTCGACGCCCTGATCGCGGCGGCCATCCCGGTCGACTCGATCGCCGTGCACTTCCACGACACCTACGGCCAGGCGCTGGCCAACACCCTGACCGCGCTGCGCAAGGGCGTCACCCTCGTCGACGCGTCCGCCGGCGGCCTGGGCGGCTGCCCGTTCGCGGGCAGCGCCACCGGCAACCTCGCCACCGAGGACCTGCTCTGGCAGCTGCACGGGCTCGGCATCGAAACCGGCGTCGACCTGCGGAAGCTGGTCGACACCAGCGTCTGGCTGGCCGAGCGCCTCGGCCGGCCCAGCCCGTCCCGCACCGTCACGGCACTCGCCGGCACTTCCTGAGGAGAACAGGCATGGACAAAGCCGTCACCGCCGAACAGGCCTTGACCGGGATCGCCGAGGGCGCGTCGCTCGCCGTCGGCGGGTTCGGTCTCTGCGGCATCCCGACCACCTTGATCGAGACCCTGTACCAGCTGGGCGTCGGCGACCTGCGTGTCGTGTCGAACAACTGCGGGGTCGACGACTGGGGGCTCGGGATCCTGCTGGCCGCCCGGCGGATCAGCCGCGTCACCGGGTCCTACGTCGGGGAGAACAAGGAGTTCGCCCGCCAGTACCTCGGCGGCGAGCTCGAGGTCGAGCTCTGCCCGCAGGGCACGCTCGCCGAGCGCCTGCGCGCCGGCGGGTGCGGCATCCCGGCGTTCTTCACCCCGGCGGGCGTGGGCAGCCAGATCGCCGACGGCGGACTGCCGTGGCGCTACGCGGCCGACGGCTCGGTCGCGGTCGCGTCACCCCCCAAGGAGACCCGGGAGTTCGGCGGCGTCGCGCACGTTCTCGAGGAGGCCATCATCACGGACTTCGCGCTCGTCTCGGCGGCGAAGGGCGACCGGCACGGCAACCTCGTGTTCGAGAAGTCCGCGCAGAACTTCAACCCGCTGTGCGCGATGGCCGGCCGGATCACCGTCGCCGAGGTCCAGGAGCTGGTCGAACCCGGCGAGCTCGACCCGGCCGAAGTGCACCTGCCGGGCGTGTTCGTCCAGCGCGTCGTGCACGCGCCGGATCTCGAAAAGCGCATCGAAAAGACGACCGTGACGGAGGTCGGGCGATGAGCCTCACCCGGGCCCAGATGGCCGCGCGCGCGGCCGCCGAACTGCGTGACGGCGAGTACGTCAACCTCGGCATCGGGCTGCCGACGCTGATCCCCGGCTACCTGCCCGAAGACGTGCACGTGGTGCTGCACAGCGAAAACGGCATCCTCGGCACCGGCCCCTACCCGGCGCCCGGCGCGGTCGACCCGGACCTGATCAACGCCGGCAAGGAAACCGTGACGGTCCGCCCGGGCGCGTCGTTCTTCGACTCCGCGCTCTCGTTCGGCATCATCCGCGGCGGCCACCTCGACGTCGCCGTCCTGGGCGCGATGCAGGTCTCCGAACGCGGCGACCTGTCGAACTGGGCCGTGCCCGGCAAGATGGTCAAGGGCATGGGCGGCGCGATGGACCTCGTCCACGGCGCCCGGCGGGTCATCGTGCTGATGGAGCACACCGCCAAGGACGGCTCCCCGAAGATCCTGCGCGAGAACACCCTGCCCTACACCGGGCTCGGCGTGGTGAACCGGATCATCACGGACCTCGCCGTCATCGACGTGACGGCCGAAGGCCTCGTCCTGGCCGAGACGGCGCCCGGGGTCACCGAGGACGAGGTCCGCACGGCCACGGACGCGCCGCTGCGGGTCGCGCCGGCCCGGCCACCGGGCAGCGTGTCACGCGTCTGAGGTCCGTCGGCGGGCGCCACGAACACGCGGCCGGCGGGACTTCCCGGATTTTTCCCACCGGCACGTGTCGAGAACGCGCGATCGGCTCCGACTCAAGGGCACCGGCGGCCGAAAAGGGCCGCCCCCACGAGCGGAGCAGCAACGATGACCAAGGTGACCGCCCAGATGTCGGTGTCCCTCGACGGCTTCTACACCGGACCGCGCGACACCCGGAACCCCCAGGACATGAGCGGCTGGATGCGGGGCCCGGAGGCACCCGGGTTCTTCCGGGTCACCCGCTGGGCCGTCGACGCCGCGGCCTGGCGGGAGCGGCAGGGCTTCGCCGGCGGCGAGCGGTCGGTCGACTCGGAGATCGTCGAGGAGACGTTCGCGGCGGCCGGCGCCTACGTCATGGGACGGCGCATGTTCGACGCCGGCGAGTTCCCCTGGGGTGACGAGCCGCCGTTCCACGCCCCGGTGTTCGTCGTCACCCACCGGCCCCGGGAGGTGCTCGAACGCCAGGGCGGCACCTCCTTCACCTTCGTCACCGAAGGACCCGGGCGGGCCGTCGAACTGGCCCGGGACGCCGCCGGCGGCAAGGACGTCGCGGTGGCCGGCGGCGGCGAGCTCCTGCGCCAGGTGCTGACCGCCGGGCTGCTCGACCAGTTCGACCTGCACATCGCCCCGGTGCTGCTGGGCGAGGGCCAGCACCTGTTCGCCGGCCTCGGCCTCGGCGCGGACGACGGCATCGAGCTGGTCCCGGCCCGGGTCGTCGACTCGCCCGGAGTGACCCACCTCCGCTATACCGTCACCGGGCGGGCGAAACTGGTGCTGGACGACCGCGGCGCCAGCGGTGACCTGGTCGGACCGGCCCAGGCGGAGCAGAGGAGCGCGCTGTGAAGTACATGCTGCTGATCTACGGCAACGAGGAAGCCTTCACCTCGATCGGCGCGGAGGCCCTCGCCGAGCTCATCCGCGAGACCGACGCCCTCAACCAGGAGCTGTTCGAGTCCGGGGAGCTGGTCGGCGCCTACGGGATGGCCGACCAGCTCAACTCCAAGATGGTCCGGGTCGCCGGCGGGACGCCGGTGGTGACCGACGGCCCCTACGCCGAGGCCAAGGAGTACCTGGGCAGCTTCACGATCCTCGACTGCGACAGCCTGGACCGGGCCCTGGAGATCGCGGCGCGCAACCCGTCGGCGCGTCACTGGGGTGTCGAGGTCCGGCCGCTGATGCACGAGGCGAACATCGAGCCGTGACCGACTGGCAGGCCGTCCGGCGGCTGGTCCCGGAGGTGCTCGGCGCGCTGGTGCGCCGCTACGGCCGGTTCGACGCCTGCGAGGACGCCGTCCAGGAGGCCCTGGTAGCGGCCACCGCCCAGTGGCCGGCCGAGGGGTGGCCGGAGAGCCCCCGGGCGTGGCTGACGACGGTGGCGACGCGGCGCCTCGCCGACCAGGCGCGCAGCGACGCAGCTCGCCGCCGGCGGGAGGAGGCCGACGCGATCCGCACGCCGCCTCCGCCCGCCGGCGGCGAGCTGCCCGCCGGCGCCGAAGCCGGCGACGACACCCTCACGCTGCTGTTCCTGTGCTGCCACCCGGCGCTGACGCCGTCGTCGCAGATCGCGCTGACCCTGCGGGCCGTCGGCGGCCTGTCGACCGCCGAAATCGCCCGGGCCTTCCTCGTGCCCGAGGCGACCATGGCGCAGCGCATCAGCCGGGCGAAGCAGCGCATCAAGGCGGCCGGCGCCGGCTTCGCCCTGCCGCCGCCGGCCGAGCAGGCGCAGCGGCTCGGCGTCGTGCTCCAGGTGGTCTACCTCGTCTTCAACGAGGGCTACACGGCGACGTCGGGGGCACGGCTGGTGCGGGCCGAGCTGACGGCCGAGGCCATCCGGCTGGCCCGCGAGCTGCACCGGCTGGTCCCCGGGGACGGCGAGGTGGCCGGGCTCCTGGCCCTGCTGCTGCTGACCGACGCCCGCCGCCCGGCCCGCACGGCCGCGGACGGCTCGCTGGTGCCGCTGAGCGAGCAGGACCGGACGCTCTGGACCACCACCGCCATCGACGAGGGTGTCGCGCTGGTGACCGACACCCTGGCGCGTGGCCCGATCGGCCCGTACCAGCTCCAGGCGGCCATCGCCGCCGTCCACGACGAGGCACCCACCGCCGGCGTCACCGACTGGCCGCAGATCCTGGCCCTCTACACGGTTCTGGAGCGCGTGGCACCGAACCCGACGGTGACGCTCAACCGGGCGGTGGCGGTGGCCGAGGTGCACGGCCCCGCGGCCGGGCTGGCCCTGCTCGACGCCGTCTCGGCCGACGACCGCATCGCCGCGTCCCACCACCTCGTGTCCGTGCGGGCCCACCTGCTGGAGCTGGCCGGCGACCACGACGCGGCCCGCGCCGGCTACCACGAGGCGGCCCGGCGCACCACCAGCGAACCCGAGCGGCGCCACCTCCTGACCCGCGCCGCGCGCCTGGGGTGACCGGCCGCGACGCGCACTGGGTCCGGCGCCGAACCGGCCGCGGCGCCCCCGTCCCCTCCCCCGGACACCACGCTCCGGCCGGACGGCGGCGAGTGGCGTGCCGTCGCCGCGGCGCACGACCTGCCCGAGGGGGCGGTGCTGCCGTTCGACTTCGGGGCCGTGGCGGGGTTCGTCCGGCGGTCCGGCGGGCAGGTGCTGGCGGTGTCGGCGACGTGCACGCACCTGGGCTGCCGGCTGAACCTGGATGCGCCCGCGCGGCAGCTGGACTGCCCGTGCCACCGCACGTCGTTCGCCGTCGACGGCGCGGTGCTGCGCCACCAGCTGCCGGCGACGCCCGCGCCACTGCCCCGCCTGGTCGTCCGGGAGGCCGGCGGTGTGGTCGAGGTGCTGGTGCCGCCGGCCGGGGCGTGACTCCGGCGCGTATCTCCGGACCTGAGCAGATTCGCCGATGTGAAACAGGTTCCGCTGGTGGCCGCGGCCTCCCTGGCGATTTCGGTGTGCGCCCTGCCGTGGCCGGCGCCCTCCGCCGGGCTTACCGGGGCTGCTCCGGCGGCGGCGTGGCCAGGCTCTGGAAGCACGGGCGCAGCAGGTCGACGATCTGCTCCGGTGACGCGTCCGCGAGGTGTGTGAGGCGCAGCAGGTACCGCTCGGCGATCACGCCGTGGACGATCGCGCTGAGCAGGCTCGCGCGCAGGTCGGCGTCGGACGTCGGGATCGCCTCGGTGAGCTGGTTGAGCTGCGGCTCGCCGGCGGCCCGGTAGCGATCGGCGGCGTCGGCGTTCGTGAGCATCGAGCGCAGCACCGCCAGGGACGCGGTCGGTTCGTCGCTCAGGCGCCGGCCCAGTGAGGTGAGCAGCGCTTCGGCCACCTCGTCCGCCGTGCCGCCGGGCAGCTCGTCCGCGGGGATCTCGGAGGCGCGGGCGAAAAGCAGGTCCTTGCTGCCGAAGTAGTGCATGACCAGACCGCCGTCGACCCCGGCGGCCGCCGCGACGGCCCGGATCGTGGTCCGGTCGTAGCCGAGCTCGGCGAAGATCCGGCGGGCCGCGGCGAGGATCCGCTCCTCGCTCTGACGGCGCTGCTGCGCCCTGCTCGGCCGGGCGCTCGGTTCGGTCACGCGGTCATTCTACGGCTGTTGACCCAGCGGGCGAGTTCGTTCTACATTCGTTCAATCAACAAGCGTTCAACGAACTGGGAGCAGCCATGACCGCCACGTCACGCGAAGTCGTCGAGCAGGTCCTGCGCGCGGGCCTCGAGATGGACACGGACACGTTCGCCGGCCTGATGGCCCCGGACGGCTACGTCGAGTGGCCGTACCGCCCGGCCGGCGTCCCGGGGCGCCTCGAGGGCCGCGAGCGGATCCGCGAGTTCCTGACGGCCCAGGCCAGCGGTCTCGTCAGGTTCGAGGAGTACCGGAACACGGTGATCCACGAGACCAAGGACCCGGAGGTGGTGATCGTCGAGTACGACGTCCACGGCACCGTGGTCCCCACCGGCGCGCCCTTCCACCAGACGATCATCGCCGTGCTCCGGATCAGGGACGGCCTGGTCGTCTCGTACCGCGACTACCTCAACCCGTTGGTACTGGCCGAAACCCTCGCCAGCGTCGCCGGCGCCTAGGCGCCGGCGATGGACCCTCGCGCCCCACCGGTGGCCGGCTCGGCGGTGGCCCGCCGTCCGTCAGCCGACGACCACGCCGCCGGCCACCTTCCCGAGGTCCGTCCAGCCGCCGTGGCCGTCGCCGCCCTCCCAGGAGTAGACCGTCGCCGCGGTGGACGTGGAGTCGGCCAGGACGTAGTCCGCGGTGCCGCCGCCGGTGAAGTCGGCGAACGCGACCCGGTCGGCCGCCGTCGTCAGGCCGGTGGCGACCTGGCCGTAGGGCAGCCAGCCACCGCGGCCGTCGCCGCCGCGGTTCAGGTACGCCGACACCGCGCCGGAGGCGGCGAGCGCCGCGTAGTCGGCCGCCCCGTCGCCGTCGAAGTCGGCGAACCGGACCTGGGCGGGGTCGGTCGTCGTCCCGGTCGCCACCTGACCGAGACCGAGCCAGCCACCGCGGCCGTCACCACCCCGGTTCAGGTACGCCGACACCGCGCCGTTGCCCGCGATCGTCAGGTAATCCGTCCGGCCGTCGCCGTCGACGTCCGCGAACCGGACCCGCGCGGGGTCGGTCGTCGTCCCGGTCGCCACCTGACCGAGACCGAGCCAGCCACCGTGCCCGTCGCCACCGCGGTTCAGGTACCCCGACACCGCGCCGCTCGCCGCGATCGTCAGGTAGTCCGCGCGACCGTCGCCGTCGAAGTCCGCGAGCCGCACCCGCGCGGGATCCGTGGTCGTCCCGGTCGCCACCTGGCCCAGCACCGACCAGCCGCCACGGCCGTCGCCGCCCCGGTTCAGGTACGCCGACACCGCGCCCGTGCTCGCGACCGTCAGGTAGTCCGCCCGGCCGTCACCGTCGAAGTCGGCCCAGCGCACCTTGCCCGCGCCCCCGGCCTCCGAAGCCGCGCCGAGCGCCGGGCGGGACGCGATCCAGCCGTCGGTGTACGCCTGGTCCAGCGGCCCGTAGAGGCTCTGCGCCATCCGCTGGTAGCCGGCGTCGTCCGGGTGCAGGTCGTCGGCCATCTCCGCCGACGTCAACGCCGGCGGGTCGACGTAGCGAAACCGGTGCCCCGCCTGCTGTTCGCTCCCCTGCATCGCCTTCACGCCGCTGTTGAACGACGCCGTCGCGCTCTCCAACCCCGGGGTGGTCGGGATCAGCCCGAGGAACAGCAGCGCGACACCGGGCCGGTCCGCGAAGATCCGGTCGACGAGCGTCCGCAACCGCTGGGGCGCCCGGGCGACGTCGATGCCACGGGCCAGGTCGTTGATCCCGACGTGCAGCAGCACCACGTCCGGCCGGTCGACCGCGACCCAGCCGTCGATCCCCGCCGTCAGCTGGTCGATCGTGTACCCGCTGTGGCCTTCGTTGGCCGGCCCGGGCAGGCTTCCCGACGCCTGCGTCCCGACGAACCGCGCCGAATACCGCGACTGCGCGGCCAGCAACCGGGACAGCGGCGCCCGGTAGGACGACGTGGTCGCACTGCCCACCCCCCAGGTGATCGAGTCCCCGAGCGGCATCACCCGCACAGCGGGCCCGAGCGCGGCGGCGGAGGCAGCGGGCGCAAGAAGGACACCGAAAGCGAGCACGACGAAGACGGCGAGGAAACGGCGGAACACGGGAACCTCCCGAATCGACAAGGCTTTCCCGAGGCTCGACACCGCCGCGAGAAGTCCCGAAGCACGCTGAGTGCGTTTCAGGCTGAGCAGTTTCGAGCATGGTGTCAACAGCCGCGTCCGAACTTGTCTGGACAACTTCCGGCCGCCGTCGCCGGCACTGGTCTTTGCGGGGCAACCACCGGGACTTGCGCCGGAAACCGTGCGAAGATCGAGTATCCGGCCCACGAAGAAAGGGCGCGAAAATGCGAAATTCCGCCGAGCCGTCCGGTCGTCGACGGGGGTCCGGGCCGCGCCCCGGGAAACTCGGGAAGATCCTCGTCACCGCGGCGATCGTCGTCGCCGCGCTCGGCGGTCTCGCCGTGCCGGCCACCGCGGCGAACGCCAAGAAGGGCGTCAGCGCGGCCTCTTTCTCCGGCGTGACGTCGGCGCTGAGCGACGTCGGCGCGAAGTGGTTCTACACCTGGGCTTCGGACAAGCAGGGCATCACCGCGCCGGCCGGGACGGAGTTCGTCCCGATGATCTGGGGCAGTGGTTCCGTCACCCCCGCCCAGCTCGCGCAGGCGAAGGCCAACGGCACCACCCTGCTCGCGTTCAACGAGCCGGACCTGGCCGGGCAGGCGAGCATGTCCGTCGACACCGCGCTGAACCTGTGGCCGCAGCTGCAGAACACCGGGATGCGGCTGAGCGCCCCGGCCGTCGCCTACGGCGGTGACGTCGCCGGCGGCTGGCTGGACCGGTTCATGAGCGGCGCGAAAGCACGCGGCTACCGCGTCGACTTCATCCCGCTGCACTGGTACGGCGGCGACTTCTCGACGGCGGCGGCCGGGCAGCTGCAGTCCTACGTCCAAGCCGTCCGCAACCGTTACCACCTCCCGGTCTGGGTCACCGAGTACGCCCTCATCGACTTCTCCGGCACCACCCCGCGTTACCCGTCTCCGGCCCAGCAGGCCGACTTCGTCAGCCGCTCGACGGCGATGCTCAACGGCTTGTCGTTCGTCGAGCGCTACGCCTGGTTCTCGCTGTCGACGTCGACCACCCGGACCGGCCTGTACACCGGAACCACCCCGAACGCGAGCGGCGTCGCCTACCGCGCGGCGTGACCGGACTGTCCTCAGTAGACGCTCACGCCGTAGTCTCCTCGCCAGCGCCGGGGCGCCGGCGGAACCAGGCCGGCGTCTCCCGAGTTCCCCCAAAGGTCCAGATCACTGAGGAAATCGGTCCCGGACAAACCGCGGTCAGCGCGGCGGGCCGACGATCACGTTCCCGAACTTCTCCGCTGCCTCGGCCATCCGCTCCGGGGAGATCTCGAAGCCGTCCGGGCGGGGTTCGGCCCGGTCCCGGCCGGCGTGGCGGAACATGCCCTCGATGCCCGCCGGGGTGTTGATCACCAGCAGGTCGGCCTTCGCGGACGTGATGCGGTAGGCGTGCGGGATGTTCTTGGGCAGGAAGACGATGCCGCCCTCCGCCAGCTCCATCTCCTCCTCCCCCACCCACACCAGCGCGGTGCCCTTGATGAGCATGAAGACTTCGTCTTCCCTGGTGTGCAAGTGGAACGGCGGCGCTTCACCCTTCTCGACGTCGAACCGGCCGACCATCAGCTGACCGTCGGTGGCCGCGCTGTCGAGCAGGATCGACAGCGTGCCGCCGTCGAGCCACTCCAGTTTCTGCTGCTGGTCGGGCTGGGCGAGGTAAGCCATGCTCATCGGTTACTCCGTTCGAAGTGGACGGTCAGAGGGAGCCGAGGACACACAGGCGGCCGGCGACCGCGCGCCGGGCGACGTCGTCGCCGAGCAGCGCCGCCCACCCGGTGGCGTTGTCCTCGTGGTTTCACGTCGCGAACGGGACCAGCTCCGGTCCGGCGTGGTCGTGCAGCCACCGCAGCCTGGCGTAGACATCCTCGATCGGCGTGGGGTCGCGATGTTCGGGGGCGAGCCGGTAGTCGACGGCCGGCATCGGCACCCCGCTCGCGGACACGTACCGGGCGATCTGCGCGTCGAGAGCGCGACGCTGCCCAGGTTCATCCCGCCGCCGTGCAGGTACAGCGCGACGCGGCGGGTCGCGACGTCGCCCGCGGCGGGACGGGGTGCGGCGGCCACGGCTTCGGCCATCGGCGCCAGGATCGCGGCGACCCGAGGGTCGACGGTGAACGTCACAGAGGTCCTTCTTCCCGTCACTCGTGCGCCTTAAACGGACGATATCGTCCGACTAAAGGCCTGTCAACGACGCCTACGGGCCGGCGAGCTGCGATGATCGGTGCCGTGACCGATGAACAGGACAGGGTCGTCCGGCGACGAGGGCCACGCCGGGACGCGGCCGACAACCGCGACCGGGTCCTGGTGGCCGCCGCCGCCGCGGTCCGCCGGGACGGGATCGCGGTCCCGATGGCCACCATCGCGGCGGACGCCGGGGTCGGCGTCGGGACCGTGTACCGCCACTACCCCTCGCGGGACGCGCTGCTCGGCGCGTTGACCCACCGGTCGTTCCGGCTGGTGCTCGAGACCGCCCGCCGGGCCGCGGCCCTCGACGGCCCGGCGATCGACGGGATCCGGTTCTTCCTCGAGCAGACCATCGAGCACGGATCGGACCTGGTCCTGCCGATGCACGGCGGGCCCGCGCCGAGCGACGCGGCCACCGTCGCACTCCGGGACGAGGCCCACCGGACCCTGGGCTCGATCCTCGAGCGAGGACAAGACGACGGCACGCTCCGGAGCGACGTCACCAGGGCCGACATCGTCAGCTTCGGCGCGCTGCTGGCGCAGGGCCTCCCCCACGTCCCGGACTGGCAGCCCGCTGCCCGCCGTCAGACCGACATCTACCTGGACGGTCTGCTGAAACGCGGCAGGTGAACAACTCCGGCATGACGCGGAGTCCGACCTTCACCGGCTTTTGGGCTGTCCCGCCGCACGGCGCGCGCCTCGGTCGAAGCACAAGGTGTGCGACGACCGAGCGGACGGCAAAGCGGAACAGCCCGGAACGAGCACGGGGCCCTGCGCTGCCTCATGTTCACCGCCCGCAGCTTCCGACGGAGCCGGCGGGTGTCGCGTCACTTGCTTCCCGTCCCCGCGGCCGAACCGATGCCGGCCCGGCCGAACAGCTGCTGGGCGACGCTCTTGCACACTTCGGCGCCGTACCGGCGCCCGTCACCCCGGTCCGGGTAGCGCACCATGACGGCGAGCACCCAGTGGTCCCACATCGCCAGGCAGTTCACCGCCCACCGGTTCCCGTGCCGGGTCCAGCCGTTCTCGACCGCCGGGCGCAGCCCCGCGAGGGCCGGTGCCTCCGCGATGCCGAACGTGGTCGCGGGATCGGCCGACCGCATGAGGTCGAGGATCCCGGCCCGCCACTGCGGGCTCACGCCCGGGCCGCGGGCCACGCACCGGCCGAGCAGGGTCGCGTCGGTCGCCGGCATCGTGGTCTTGGACCACCGGCCCGGGTGGATCGTCGTGTCGCGCAACCCACAGGTCCGGATCATCCGGGCGATCGAGGCGTCCCCGCCGAGCCGGAGGTACAGCGTCTGCGCGGCACGATCGTCGCCGAGCCGGAGCATCCGGCTCACCCGTGCCTCGTCGTCGGCCGGGATCCGCGACTCCCGCGAGGCGAGGTAATCCACCGCGAGCCAGATCTTGATCACGGACCCGGCCGTGGTGCGCAAGGTTCCGGCACCGACCACGGCACCGGTGTCCGACTCGCGCAGCGCCCAGGACCATTCACCCCGGACATCGACCCTCACCTCGGCCTCCCGGGGAATCGGCGTGACCGCACGCGTCCCCGGGAACGGCGGAGGGATGTCCGGCGCCGCCGGTGTGCTCGCCGCGGCGGGCACGTCCGGGGGCCGGACGCAGACCGCCGCGGCGAGCACGCCGACGATGACTCCCACCACGACGACGAGCACGGAAACACGCATCGGGACTCCCTCGGCCGGGCCGTTCACCGGTGCCGCGGACGCGCGGAACCCCCGCGTGGACAACGGCTTTCCGGAAACCGCCGAGCCCATCGGGAGGGCGGATCAGATTCCGGCGGTGCGGTGGAACCTCATCGAGTGAGCTGAACGGAGTCCAGCACTTCCCGCGCGGCCTGCCCGTTGGCGTGCGTGCTGTCGATTTCGAGGGTGTAGGCCCCGAGCCGCCGGTGCTGGTGCAGGGGCAGCGGGTCCTGCGGAAAGCCGCTGTCCGCGGCTCTGCTGGTCAAGGACACGGTCAGGGAGAAACACCGGCTGTCGAGCGGGGCCTTCCCCAGCGCCGAATCGGGGCAGAGCACCAGGGTGTTGGTCTCGGGCTCGGCGGTGAACGAGTCGGCCTTCTGCCCGCCGGGGACCCGCAGCGACTTGAGCGGCGACGCGATCACCGGCGGCTTGGTGCCGATCTTCGCCAGCAGGGTGAGCATTTCCGCGGCCGTCACCGGCTTCGTGGTCCGCACCCAGACCCAGCGATCCGGTCCGTCCTGCCACATGACCGACTGCGGGTGCGGGAGCTGGCCGGCGGCCGAGGGTTTCGCGGCCGCCGCGCTGCCGGGCGCGGTGCCGTCGCGGACTTCGATCTCGAACGCGTACCGGTGCTCCTGCGCGTAGTGCACGCTCGCGAAGTGCGGTTGGACGGCCCAGAACATCAAGTCCCAGGAGCTGTCCTCGAGACTGGTCGCCGGCGCGTCCGGGGGCACCTTCCCGCCGGCCGCCGGCCCGGTCGCCGCGGTGGGCGAGGGACTCGCGAGCGTGGCCGGGGGCACCACGGCGGTGCCCCGATCCAGCACGCCGACGGCTCCCACGCCCAGGGCGGCGACCGTGAGCGTCACCGCGGCGACGCTGATCGTGCGGCGCCGCCGGATGCGTCGGGCGGCGACGGCGAGCACGTCGCCGGGATCGGGCGCCAGCGACTCCTGCGCGCGCAGCGCCCGGCGCACCTCGTCGAGGTCGGTCATCACACGATCTCCTTGTCTTCGTCGAGCTGGACACGCAGCGCGCTCAGGCCGCGCGAGACGTGGCTGCGCACCGTTCCGGGCGCGCAGCCGAGGACCGCGGCGATCTCGTCGTCGTCGCGGTCCTCGTAGAACCGCAGCACGATCGCCGCTCGCTGGGCGCGGCTCAGCCGCGCGAGCAGGCCGGTGAGCTGGTCGGCGTCGGCGATCCGCCGCGCCGGATCGGGTGCGGCCGGCTCGCGGAACCGCGTGACGTCGGCGGTGGGGTGCACGGATCGCTGGTACCAGCGGCGCCGCCAGCGGAGGTAACCGTGGACGACGATCTTCCGCATGTACAGGTCGGGCCGATCCGCCGCCGCCACCTGCCGCCAGGCTTGGTGCGCCCGCACGAGCGCGTCCTGCACCACGTCCTGAGCCAGTTCCCGGTCACCGGTCAGCACCGCGGCGAACCGCACCAGGCCCGGCAGCTGCTCACGGGAGAACTCTTCGAACCGCACACCTCTCAAGAGGCCACCTGCCCCGGGTTCTGTTGCAGTCGCGCCCGAGATCTTTTCGGCGCCCCGGCTCCGGGCGGGCCGGCGCACCGGGGTCAGTACTGGCCGAGCCGGGCGCGGACCTCGGCCGCCTTCGGGTGGGCGATCTCGTCGAAGACGACCAGCGCCGCCTCCCAATAGCGCGTCCCGTGGGCGGGGTTGCCCGTGTCGTGCAGCAGCGTGCCGATCTTCTCCAGCGTCGAGGCCCGGCCCTCGGCGTCACCGATGTCCTCCCGGATCAGCAGGGCCTGCTGGTAGCTGCGCTCGGCCTCGATGAACCGCCCGTCACACGCCCGGGCGTAACCCAGGTTGTGCTGGACCGTCGCTTCGAGGTGACGATCACCGAGCCGGGCGGCGAAGGCGGCCGCCTCGGCCAGGCGCTGTCTCGCCTCCTCGGTGCGGCCCATCGTGGCCAGGACGAGACCGACGTTGCCGAGGACCTTGGCCTGCCCCACCACGAACCCGGCCTCACGGCACAGCTCCAGCGACGTCTCCAGCGCCGCCAGGCCCGGACCGGACTCACCGGCTTCGTGCAGCACCATGCCCAGGCTGTCCAGCGCCGCGGCGCAGCCGGTGGTGTCGCCGAGCTCCCGGAGCATCCGCTGGGCCTGGTCGAGGTGCTGCCGGGAAGCCACCAGGTCGCGCAGCCCGTAGCGGTGCGCCGCGCCCAGGCTGTAGTGCATCGCCGCCTCCGCGGCCCGGTTGCCCTCCCGCCGCGCCGCGTCGAGCCCGGCCAGCGCCAGCGTGCACCACGACGACGGGTCGTAGGTGCGCCAGAGGTGGCCGCGGAGCACGTCGATCAGCTGCCAGGCCACGGCTTGCGGCCCGTGCTCGGCGGCGTGCGCCACGACGGCCGCGAAACCGGCGCGTTCGGCGGCCAGCCAGACCCCGGGATCGACCCGTTCCCGCCAGGGCGCCGGCGGGTACTGGCGCAGCTCCGAGAGCCGCAGCATGCCCGGGTACAGCGTCGCGGTCGCCTGGGTGGCGGTCTCCAGGTAGTAGTCGAACAACCGCTCGAGCGCCGCCGCCCGGTCGGCTTCGTCGTCGGTGCGGGCGCTGCGCTGCCCGGCGAACAGGCGGAGCAGGTCGTGGGTCTGGAACCGGCCGCCCGGACGTCGTTGCACCAGGTGCGCGGCGACCAGCCGGTCGACCATCCGCGCCGCCTCCTCCACGCCGACACCCGCCAGCGCGGCGATGGCCGGCATCCCGGCGTCGGCGCCGGGCAGCGAGCCCAGCAACCGGAACAGCCGGGCCGTCTCCGGCGGGAGCGCGGCGTAGGACATCTCGAAGGCCGTCAGCACCGCGGAACGGCTGTCGCCACCCAGGGAGAGCCCGGCGAGCCGATCGCCTTCGGTGAGGACGGTCAGGTACTCCGCGACCGTCTTCCGGCCGGCGATGTTGGCGGCGGCGATCCGCAGCGCGAGCGGCAGGTGCGCGCACAGCCGGGCGAGCTCCGCCAGAGCCGCGGGCGAGGCTTCGGCCGCCTCCCGCTCGCACGACGCCCGCAGCAGCGCGACGGCTTCCTCGCGGGAGACCACGTCGAGCTCGACCAGCAGCGCGTCAACGTGCAGGGTGAGCGCGGCCAGGCTGTTGCGGCTCGTCACGAGCACGGCGCAGTGCGGACTGGCGGCGATGAGCGGGCGCACGTGGTCGGGGCTGACGGCGTCGTCGAGCACCAGCAGCATCCGGCGGTCGGCCAGCACCGAGCGGAAGAGCGCGACCCGGGCGTCGAGATCGACCGGGATGGTGGCGGGCGCGACGCCGAGCGAGGTGAGGAACGCGGCCACCACCTCGCCCGCCGACCGGGTGCCGACCGTGGAGAAGCCGTTGAGACCGGCGTGCAGCTGCCCGTCCGGGAAGCGGTGGCGCATCCGGTGCGCCCACCGCACGGCCAGCGCCGACTTCCCGACGCCCGCGGTGCCGCTGAGCACGACGACCCGCGCCGAGGCGTGCGGCGCGGCGTCGAACACGAACTCGTCCAGCAGCCGCAGCTGCGCGTCCCGGCCGATGAACCGCGACGGGTCGGGCGGCAGCTCGGCGGGGGTGGGTGCCGCCGAGCTGCCGGTTCGGCGGCTGAGCAGGGCCGGGGTCGGGGTGCCCGGTTCCTCGCGGATGCTGTGCAGGTAGGTGCGCTGCAGTTCGGGACCCGGTTCGAGGCCGAGGTTTTCCCGGAGCCGGCCGCGGAAGGCGAGGAAGACGTTGACCGCGGCCGCCCGCTGCCCCGAGGCGGCCAGGGCCCGCATGATCCGCTCCGTCAGCCCTTCGTGCAGCGGGTCGGCGAAGGCCGCCTCCCGCAGCCGGTCGAGGACGTCGTCGTGGTGGCCGAGCGGCACCGCGAGATCCGCGTAGCCGAGCACGGCGGTGAGGCGCTGCTGGGTGACCGCGACGACCACCGGGTGCGGGGCCGCGGGCAGCAGGACGCCGTCCAGGACCTGACCGCGCCACAGCGCCAGAGCCGACCGGTAGGACCGCACGGCCGCGGCGGAATCGCCCGCCCGGCGCTCTTCCTGCGCCTGCGACAGGGCTTCGGTGAACTCCAGCAGATCACTCTGCCCGGGCGCCAGGCCGAGGCGGTAGCCCGGCCCGACCCGGGTCACCAGCCCGGGATCGGCGTCCAGGCCGGCGAAGAACTTCCGCAGCCGCGAGACGTAGGTCTGGACGAGGTTCACCGGCGATCCCGGGGATTCCTCGCCCCACAGGAACTCCACGACGTCCGCACGGGACACGACCTGGTTGGCGCGCAGGGCGAGCAGCCCCAACAGCCGCGTCTGCATCACCGAGCCGAGCGGTACCTCACGGCCATCCCGCCGCACGATCAGCGGGCCCAGCACCTCGACGCGAAACCCGCCGGCCGGGTCGGCGGGAGCCGGGCTGCCGGCGCTCTCCAGCCCGGTGGCGTCGAGGAGCTTCGCCAGTGACCGCGCGTGCGGCCGGCGCACCTCGCCGCGCTCGATGTCCCGCAACGTCCGCACGCTGACCCCGGCACGCGCGGCCAGGTCCTGCTGGCTGATCCCGGCTCGCCGCCGGTACGCCAGCAGCCGCTCCCCCAGCGTCATCGGCCCCCTCGCAAGTCTTCCCCTGTTCCTGCCGGTCGCCGCCGGATTCTGCCGGTCGGGCCGCCGAAGTTCACCGAATCCGCAGGAAGAACGCGATCCAGCAGCGTCCAGGAATGGTACAGCGTTCCGGCGTCACCACACCATATGGTCGGGTTGTCACCAACTGGGGGATTCATGCTTCGCATCCACTTTTCCGACGCCGACCTCGGGCGCGTGCGGATCCTCGCCGAGCCCGACCCGATGTGGGAGGTGCTGCTCAGCCTGCACCAGACGACGCCGGCACCGGCCGACCAGCGCTTCCGAGGCTGGCAGCGCGGCCTGCCGGCACGGCTCGCCCGGCCCACCGGCGTGCTGCGCACGCTGAGCCGGCCGACGGGCTACTCCCCCGACTTCCTCACGCCGTCCGGGGACGTCGCCGACTTCGGCACCGGGCTGGACCTCGTCCTCGGCACCCCGCGCGCCCGGCTGCGCGCCGACATCGCGCAGCTCGCGTCCGGCACCCGGATCGCGTCCTGGCCCGCGGACCTGGCCGACGGCAACGTGCCGGCCCTGAAACTGCTCGGGGAAGCGCTGACGACGTACCACAACACGGCCGTGCGGCCGCACTGGGAAACCATCCGGCGCCACGTGCGCGCCGACCGCCGGAAGCGGGCGGAACTGGCCGTGACCCGGGGTTTCGAGGCCGTGCTGGCCACCCTGCACCCCTCGGCCCGCTGGCGCGCCCCGGTCCTCGAACTGGCCTACCCCGTCGAGCAGGACCTGATCCTCGGCGGCTCCGGGCTGACGCTGGTGCCGTCCCTCTTCTGCTGGCCGGGCCCGATCACGCTGCTGCGCCAGCCGGACCGGCCCGTGCTGGTCTACCCCGTCTCCCCGGAACCCGATTGGGCGGCCGCGTCCCCCGCCGGGTCCGACCGCTCGCTCAACACCCTGCTCGGCCCCACCCGGGCCGAGGTCCTGCGCGTCATCGCGACCCTTCCCCGGGTGAACACCACCGAACTGGCCCGCGCGGCCGGCATTTCGCTGGCCAGCGCCAGCCAGCACACCTCGGTGCTGCGCGGAGCGGGCCTGGTGACCACCGGCCGCTCCCGCGGCTCGGCGTTCCACGAACTTTCGGAGCGCGGCTCTTCCCTGCTCTGCGGCTGAAGAAACCCGCGCGGGCACCATCTCCCGGCCGGCCCCGCAACCGGTGCCGAGCGGCGGGCCCGACGAGGCGGCAGCTCACGCCGTGCCGTCGTAGACGGCCACTCGGCCGAGCGGCGCGAACACGCAGTCCACGACGGACCGCCTCGTCGACCCCGGTCACCGACTACCGGACCGAAACCACCGCGGTCCACAACTTCGCGGCCCCGCACAGACCGGAAACGTCCAGCGCGGAAACCGTCAGCAGAAGCGCGGACCAGACCAGCAGGAATCGAGACGCGGCGACCGAAATTCGCGCCGCGCGTCCGTTCATCCGCTCAACAGGGATCGTATCCCGATTCACCCGATCCACAGTTCGGCCCGCTGACCATTGGAGACGGTCTCCCAGCAGTAGGTCGCATAGCCGAACGTAGCCAGCAGATCCGCATCCCAATTGCATTGGGTACACGCGGTCCAGCCCAGCCACGGGTCGTAGCTGTTGTAGTAGACCGTGGTGTTGGAGGGCGGCAGACCAGTGCCGTCACAACCGTCGGTCGCCATGCTCGAAGCGGTCGCCGCGGTCGCCGGAGACGCCGCGGCCGGAGCGGAGGTGGCCAGCAGCAGCACACCGGCGCCGACAAAAGCGGTAATCGTTGCGCCGATCTTGGCAGATATTTTTTTCACCATCATCAACCTCAAACCTTCTTTGACGGCTTATCGGTTTTGACGCAAGCCAGTACAATCTCACCGGCCGTCCAGCGTCAACCCTTTCACGGAGGACTGAAACGGGAGTGCCGAGCTTTATTTCGGAAGCGCGTCCACTTGCATCGTCGAAACGGGAAGCTCGTGCTGCCACGCCGACCGGTCGCCACCCCAGGGCCCTTCCCGAAAGCCGAGGCAACTTCCCGCGTCCTTCCGCGTGCCCACGGCAACAGCGCGGGAGGGGCACGGTAGCTGCTCGACGGGCGGGGAAACGCGCCAAGGCACGCCGAAGGCCGTCCTGGGGTCTTCGGCGTCGCTCGCGATCGTGGCCGCGCACCAGGAAGTGTTCACCGCGGACGCCGGCCTGCTCATCGCCGGCTTCTGCGGGATGGCCCTGACCCTGTGGCTGGTCGCCTGGCGGTGCGGGACCTGGCGCCCCGGCGAAAACACCCTGCCGGCGTTCGGCCTGCTCGGCTTGCTCCCTGCTGACCATCGGCGGCTCGTCCGTGGTGAGCGAGGTGATCCTGACCCACCGCGGCGAACGGGCCACGGTCGAGGTGGCCGGGATACCCACCGCCGACGACTACACCCTGGTCGTGCCGGGTGGCTCGACCCCGCTGCTGGGCCAGCCGCGCTCCTCGCTGGAGTTCGCCGCCGGAGAACGGTTCACGGTGCTCTAATTCGGCTTCCCCCTCGGCCAGGGCGGCGCGCGAAGCGGGTAGTCCCTGGCCCTCGCACGTGACGACAGCGGGCCGGGAGCCGGGCGCGCGCGAAATCCGGCGCGGTCACATCGGGCGTTCTGCGATACTCGCCGTCGTGAACAGTGGCAACACCACGGCGGGGGTGCGTTTCCTGCTCTCGCTGATCGAGCAGGACGACGCGGCCGTGGTCCGGCGGCGACTCGGGATCGGCGCCCCGGAGCCGCTCACCGACGCGGGCGCCGCGTGGGAGCTCGACCGGCTGGACTCGCCCCGGTCGGTCCTGCTGTGGATGCTCGAACGCGACGATCCCGGTACGAACCGGCTGGTGTTCCACCAATCCCGCGTCGGCAACGAGCTCAAGCGCGACATCCTGCGTGGCCTGCCGTTCGGTACCGCGACCGGGCCGCTGCCGGTGGAGATCGACTGCGGGCGGCCGTACTGCTCGCACGCGGAACCGGACGTCCCGGTCAGCCGGCACGGTCTGATCGGCGGCTTGCGCGAGGCGCGGACGATGGGCTCGGGCCGGGTGGCGGCGCGGGCCGTCGGCAAGCCCGACTGGGCCGAGGTCGCCGAGGCGGATCGACTGGAGCCGTTGCCCGGCTTCGCGCGCTGGGCGCTGGGCACACGGATCGACTGTCCTCCCGAGTTGCGCGAGCGGTTCTGCTCGCACCCCAAGTTCAGGAATCGGTTCCGCAGAGCGGGCATCGTCGAACCGCGGGAGTACGTCGAGCTCGGCCGCCCACCGCGGGACGTGCTGGCGGTGCTGTACTTCGGCACCCGGCTGTTCCCGCACCGGGCGGGCGAGGTCGCCGCCGTGCTGACGCCGCTGGTGCGCACCGAGATCGGGGCGAACCCGGACGCGTGGGCGGTGCTCGCGCAGCTGCTGCCGACGTTCGCCGGAACGGTGCCCGAACTGGTGGCCACGAGCGGCGCCATCACGCGTGTGTGAGTGAGTGACGGGCGGCTGGATTCGAACCAGCGTATCCCTCCGTGTGGAGGAGGTGCGACTGCCTCTGCGCTACGACCCGTCGATCCGGATGTTACAGGGGGGAAAGTGGTTTTCCGGAAACGGCTGCCAGTCATCGACCTGACCGACCGGCGGGCGCTGGCGAACTGGCGACCGGCCTCGCCCGACGTGATCGCCGAGGCGGAACGGCTCAAGGAGGCCGCCTTGCTCGACTTCGGTCTCACCGAATCCGTGGTCGGCTCGTGGCTGTTCGCCAAGTGCCGGCACCAGGTCGCCACGACGGCGATCGACACCGCCGCGGTCGTCGCGTCCGGCGACGGCACGTGCCTCCTGCTGTTCAACCCCGCCTTCTTCGCCGGCATCGGGCTGGACGGTGTCAAGTTCGTGCTGTTCCACGAGGCCAGGCACTTGGTGCACCGGCACCTGTTCGCCGATCCGGAGCTGCGTGAGGACCCGGTGTTCACCCTCGCGGCCGAGGTGGCGATCAACCACGTCGCGACGGTGCGGCTGGGCCGGGGACTTCCCGTCCTGGACGGGAAATCGATCGGCGTCGACCCCGCGGACGTCCACGAACGGTACGTCGAAGACCTCACCGAACACCGGCTGGAGCCACTGGCCTACGGCGACTTCATCTGCACCGACATGACCGTCTACACCGAACTCAAGCGCATGAAGCACCCGCCGGTGCCGGCCCCGGTGTGTGTCCACCTGACCCATCGGCTTCCGGCGGACCAGGAGACGGTCGACGCGGCCGTGTCGTCGGCGTTGCTGAACTCGCTGCTGGCGGCCCGCCGCGGCAACACCGGTGCCGAGTCGGAGCTGCTCGACCTGATGGGACGCACCGAAGAGACGGCGAGCCGGATCTGGGGCACCCTCGGCGCAGGTGTGCTGCGGGGCATGACGGCCCGGACCGGCCGGGTCGACTGGTGGCAGCGGTGGCTGGTCGACGTCCTCGGATCGAAGCTGCGCGAGGGCGAGCGGCTGGTGTACCCGAAGAAACACGGCGCCGTGCTGGCCGCGCTCGGCCACGAACCGATGTTGTCGCGACGCGGGCCGGTGCGGGACAAGGTGCTGGTCATCGCCTACGACACCTCCGGGTCGATGCCCTCGAGCGTGGTGAGCTGGATGACCGAACTGGTCGGCGGGATCGACGGTGTGCAGGCGCACTGGCTGGCATTCGACGGTGTCGTGCTGCCGTTCCGGCCGGGTGAACCGGTCCTCGGCGGTGGCGGCACCAGTTTCCAGGCGGTCGTCGACTACGTCGAGGGGCGGTCCGCAGTGGAGGGACAGCACTTCGAGGAACGTCCGGACGCCGTGGTCGTGCTCACCGACGGGTATGCCCCCCACGTGACACCGGCCGAACCGGACAAGTGGATCTGGCTGATCACCGAGGGCGGCGACGACTGGCCCGACCAGCACACCCCACCCATGGCCTGCCACCGGGTGCGGCCCGTGACCGGAAGAGAACGATGACCGAGACCCAGCGCACGACCTGGCGGCCCAACGCGACCTACCGGACCGCCCCCGAAGGCGGCTCACGGCTGGCCGACTTCATCGACGCGATGATCGACATCGGCCAGACCGGCCAGATCTTCGGCACGCACGGCATCGGCAAGACCGCGACCTTCTTCTCGCACATCGCCGAGGCGCACCCCGGCACCGCGCTGGTGTTCGTGCCCGCCGCCAACCTCACCCCGGACGACCTGCTGATCAACGCCCCGGTGCGGGAGGACGGCGAGTTCGTGCTGCGGCAGCTGGTGATGAGCCAGCTGCGGCCGGGCAAGCCGTTCGTGCTGCTGATCGACGACTCGCTGCAGGCGGCGGAGACGATCCAGTCGCAGCTCATGCAGATCGCGTGCAACTGGACGCTGGGCGAGCACGACCTGCGGGCGCTCGGCTGCGTCGGTGTGTTCCTGACGGACAACGAGTCGCTCGCCGAGACCTCCGCGCGGCGCAGCGACCTCGCGATCCTGGACCGCATGGTCACCGTGCGGATGACCGCCAACGACACGATGTGGCGGAGCACGCTCGCGGCGCGCCACCGCAGCTGGGATCTGGATGCGTTCTTCGGCGTGTGGAACGCGCTCGGACCCGAGCTGCGCGAGGCGCTGTCCCCGCGCACGATGGAGCACGTCCTGGCCCTCGCCCGGGAGAGGTTCCCGCTGCGCTGGGCGCTTCCGCTGGTCAATGGCGAGCGGCTGCGGCTGGTCGAGACGCGCGGCAAGCGAACCGTGGACCGCACCACCGAGATCCTCGGCCGGCTCGCCGACGCGCTGGGCGTGCCGAACCCCGCCACCATCCCGGATCCGGTCCGGCAGGTACTGCGAGCCGCGCTGCGCAACCGCTGGAGCGTGCTGCTGCAGGGCCCGCCCGGCTGCGGCAAGACCGAGCTGGTGCGCGAGACGATCCGGGCCGAGCTCGGCCGTGACCCGCTGTACTTCTCGTTGCCGGTGACCAACGTCGAGGACCTGTGCACGCCGATCCCGACGTCGGACGGCACGCTCGAGAACCTGCTGGCGCGGCCGTTCACCGGCCGCGAGCCGAAGGCGATCGTGTGGGACGAGTACAACCGCCCCAAGGACAAGGCGGCGTTCGCCCGGCTGATGGAGATCACCCAGGAGTGGTCACTGGCCGGGCGGCCGATCGAGAACCTGCGGGCCCAGGTGGCGATCCAGAACCCGCCCTACCACCTGGGGCGCAAGCTCCTGGTGGCCCGCAACAACATCGCGCAGGCGACCCGGTTCACCGCGTCGCTGGTGGTCGAGCCGGCCGACATCCCGGCCAACGAGTGGCTGATCCGCAAGTACGGCAGCGTGGCGGAAACCGTGCTGGAGTGGTGGAAGCACGACATCGACGACGAGGGCCGGGAGTGGATCACCAAGCGGACCATCGAACGGCTCGTCAAGTTGCACGAGCGCGGCCTGCCTCTGGAGCTGGGCACGATCTACCTCGGTGACGGCGAGTACGCGCCGGTGCCGCTGACCGCGCTGATCGACCGGCTGGCCCACCGGCCGGTGACCGGGCTCGCCGAGCTGGCCCGGCAGGCGGACCGGTGGGTGGCGCGGCTGCGGTCCGAGTCGGCGTCGGCCGAGGGCGGCGACGGCAGCGATGTCGTGCACCAAGTGCTCGCCAACGCCGAGCTGTCGCAGTTGCGCCGGCACCGGAAGGTCGTCGCGCGGCTGGTCGTGTTGCTGCCACCCAAACTCCGGGCCACCTATCTGGTCGGGGTGACCGACGACCGGCAGCGATTCTGGATCGAGGTTTTCACGAAGCTGCCGCGCTAGACCGGTGGCGGCTGCCGGTGCACGCTGCGCACCGCGGCCACATCGGCCGCCACCGCCGGCCGCTCGGGGATCGCGACACTCGCCATGTCGAGCCGACGCCTGATGCTGGTGGCGATGCCCTTGCCGAGCACGAAACGGGTCGGTGTGGCCGCTCGCTGGGCGCCGTCCAGCAGCCGGTGGGCGGCCTGGCTGCCGAGCCCGGTGTTGCTCAGCACCAGGTGCCGCAGTCCGTGTGGCCGTTCCGCGAGCGCGCCGGCGATGGCCGTCGCGGCGGTCTCGTCCAGCTGGTTGTCCCGGGCGTCGAGGACCTTCGCGGCCTTCACCCGCCCGAGATCGCACACCTCCACCCCGGCACGGGCCGCCGAGATCACCAGCCCGGCCGTCGCCTGCGGGCCGATCCCGTTGCTGGCCAGGGAGATCCGGCGCAAGCTCCCCGGCGCGAGCGCCTCGGCAATGGTGTGCGCACCCCCGTCGCCCAGCTCGGCCGCGGACACGTACAGCTCGGTCACCGCGCCGACGGCCAGCAGGGCTGCCAGGTGGGTCGCACCGGCCGGGCCGAGCCGGTTGCCCCCGATGTAGAGCCGCTCGATGCGGCGGCCGGCCCCGGCCGCGGTGAGGATCGCCGCCACCACCTTCGCCACGCCGTCGGCGTCGAGGCCGGTCTGGACCAGATCCAAGGTGCGTAACGAGCGCGCGGACTCGATGAGCGCGGCCGCCGCGTCCCCGTCGCCGATCGGGTTGCGCTTGAGCCAGACACCGGTCACCTTGCCGGCCTGCGGCGACATCCTCAGGTTGTCCGCGATCCGGCACACGCCGCCCGCGGTGATGCCGTTGCAGCCGAGGTAGAGTGTCTCGACCTCGCGCTCGACGGCCTGGCCGGCGACCTCGGCCGCGCCGTCGCCGAGTCCGTCCGTGCCCAGCAGAAGGTGCTTGATCACGCCGGGCCGCAGCGCCTCCGCCACCAAAGCCGCGGCGTCCGGACCGAGTGCCGATTTGCACAGGTCGAGCCGGCCGTCGGGAAGCGCCGTGCCGGTCGGGAAGTCCCGCCGTTCGGTGGTGGCCGTGCCGGTGCGCAGCCACTCCAGGAGGGGTTCGAGCCGACTCACCACGCCGCCTCCCGGTAGTCCTTGAGGAACACGCCCGCGCTCGGCGCACCCTGCTCGCCCCGCACGATCGGGTCGTACACCCGCGCCGCACCGTCCACGATGTCCAGCGGCGTGCGGAAGCCGTCGCCGGCGACCCTGGCCTTCTTCGGCATCGGGTTCTCGTCGGTGATCCAGCCGGTGTCAACCGAGCACATGTAGACGCCCTGCTCCGCGAGTTCGGGCCCGCTGGTGCGGGTCAGCATGTTGAGCGCCGCCTTGGCCATGTTCGTGTGCGGGTGGCCGGAAGTCTTGTTCCGCACGGTGAACCGGCCCTCGACGGCGGTCACGTTGACTACGTACCGGCGCCGGTGCGGCGAGGCCAGCAACAGCGGCAGCAGCCGATCGCACAGGAGGGTCGGGGCGAGCGCGTTGATCAGCTGCGTCTCCAGCACCTCCGCCGCGTCGAGTTCGCCCACGCGGACCGACCACGAGTTGACCGGTGCGGTGTCGGGCAGCAGCCCCGCCTCGTCGATCTCGGCGAGAGCCAGAGCACCGTGGCTCTGCCCCAGCGCCAGCATCGGGCTGAATCCCGGGGCCAGCAGAACGTTCGACGGCAGCCCGCCGGTCTCGCCGTCGATCAGCGCCGCGTAGGACTCGGGGGGCCGCCGCACGGTCTGCGCGGCGTTGTTGACCAGGATGTCGAGCGGCCTGCCGTCCGCGCGTAGTGACTCGGCGAGGCCGAGCACCTGGCGTGGATCACGCAGGTCGACGCCGAGCACCGTCAGCCGGTCCAGCCACCGTTCGCTGCCCGGCGCCGCCTCGAAACGGCGTTGCGCGTCGCGCGGGAACCGGGTCGTGACCAGCAGTTCGGCGCCGTCCCGCAGCAACATCAGCGCCAACTGGAAGCCGATCTTCACCCGTCCCCCGGTGAGCAACGCACGGCGTCCCGTCAGGTCGGTGCTCGCGCTCCGGCGTTCGGCGTTCTCCTGCGCGCAGGACGGGCAAAGCCGGTGGTAGAACGCGTCCGCGAGCTGGTAGGGCTCCTTGCAGACGTAACACCGCCTGCTCCGGGCCAACGGGCGTGCCACCGCCTCCGGGACCGGCTGCAGCGGCGCGTCCTCGCGCCGGTCCGGGGCTCCGGTCGCCGTGGCCGCGTCCACCGCCGCGTCCGCTTCGGCGCGTCCGGCCGTGCGCACCCTCTTGCGGAGCTGTCGGCCCTCCCGAGCGAACGACTCCGCCACCCGCTCGGCCTTCAACCGTGCCGGGTCGTCCACCGGCAGCGCCCGCAGCCGCGCGACGGTCTCGTGGAACGCCGCCAGTTCGGCCTCGGTGATCATGCGGTCCCCTCCTGCGACTCCGGCCGGATCCGCCTCGGGAGGGCGGTGCGCCTGCCTCCGCGCAACAGGACCGAGCCTGCCAGGGCGGCCGGATTCGAACCGACGTGCTCCGGATCCGCAGTCCAGTGCGCCTGCCTCTGCGCTACGACCCTGGCATTGCCGAGATCATATCCTCCCGCCGGGAACCTCACGCGGGGCTGTCCGGCGGCTATCGGCAAGAGCGTCCGCACCGGCGGATCACCCGCGCCGGATGGCGGCGCGGAGGCGGTCCCAGTTGCCCGAGGCGATCTTCAGGCGGTCCGCGTCGCCGAGGGGCGCCTGCGTCAGGAAGTCGCGTGCTCCGCCCGGCGGTGTGCTGACGAAGGGGTAGTCGGTCGAGAACAGGATGCGGTCGACGCCGACCAGTTCGGTCGCCCAGCGCAGGTAGCGCCGGCTGAGGATGCCGCTGGGCGCGAGGTGGATGTTGGTGCGGAAGTAGTCGGAGACCGGTCGCCGCAGGCCGGCGACTTCGGTCAGCGAATCGATGCGGTCCAGGTAGAACAGGACCATCTCGCCCCAGTGGCCGACGATCACCTGCAGGTCGGGGAAGCGGTCGAACACCCCGCTCAGGATGAGGCGGAGGACCTGCACGCCGCTGTCGTGGTGCCACCCGATCCCGTGCGTGGCAAGGGCGGCGTCGACCCGAGCGCCGTATCCGCTGTAGTACGCGCCGCGCACCGCCGGGGGCGGGGACTGCGGATGCAGGTGCAGTGGCGCCCTGAGCGCGTCCGCCGCCTCGTAGATCGGCCAGAACTCGGGCTCGTCCATGTTCCGGTCCCTGGTGCGCCCGAAGACCATCGCGCCGTCGAGGCCCAGCGTGGTCACCGCGCGCTCCAGCTCGGCGGCCGCCGCGGCCGGACGCGGGGTGGCCAACGTCGCCAGGCCCTGAAAGCTGCCGGGACGGGCGCGGGTCACCTCGGCGAGCGTGTCGTTGGCCGCGGTCTGCAGGGCGACGGCTTCGGCCGGCGCCAGGTTCTGCACGCCCGGGGTGCTCAACGACAGCACCTGGACGTCGACGCCCGCCCGCGCCATGGCGGCGAGCCGTTCTTCGCCGAAATCGGCCAGCCGGCGGGCGGAATCCCCCTGCGTCGACGGCGTCAGCGCCAGATCCTGCCACTCGGGGTCCAGCGCCCGCCACGCGTCGACGACTTCGCGGGTCACGAAATGTTCTTCCAGCCCGATGATGTTCACGAGATCTCCTTCACGTGTCGAGGAGCGTCGTGCGGTGGCGCGCTCGACCAGCGCGTTCGCCTACGGGAGCACCGTGTGCGAGGTGTCGTAGGACATGGTGCCCACGCGCAGGGCCGGCCCGCTCACGCGAAGGCTCCGATCCCGGGGACGAAGATGTCCTCGGACGTGAGCAGCCGCCGGGACAGTCCCTGTTCGTGGTGGTAGCGCAGGAAAGTGTCGACGGCCTTGCGGTTGGCGTCGAGCCCGTAGGGCCACCAGTCCTCGCCCAGCAGCGCGCGGTTCTCCGCGAACAGCTCGCTGAACCAGGGCGTGATCACGGCCATGTGCTGTTTCGCGGCATTGGCCCGGTAGTGCTCCTGCACGATGTCCTTGGCCTGGCTGAACGCCCGGTAGACCGACGCGGCCAGGCCGGGCACCTCGGCCAGTTCCCGGCGGAGCGCGACGACGTGCATCATCGGGAAGATGCCGGTGCGGCGGTAGTAGTCCCGCTCGACCGCTTCGTAGTCGACGAACAGCCGGCGGATCTTCTTCGTCGAGCCGTCGAGCACGCTCCGCGGCACGTCGACCGACAGCAGGGCGTCGATCTCCCCCGCTTCGAGCAGGGCGGCCAAAGTCTGGTCGCCGGCGGCGTGGCGGACGCGCACGCCGTCCGGGACGGGCTGCGGGATCCAGTCGAACGACGGGATCGGGTGGTCGGTGCCGCCGATCACCCACTCGATCCGGTCCGGCGTCACACCGTGTTCGTCCGCCAAGACGCCCTTCACCCAGACACCCGGGTCGGAGCCGTACAGCGCGAACTCGCCGACGGTCTTGCCCGCGAGATCTTCCGGCCGCTCGATCCCGCTGTCGACGTTCACGAACACCGACGAGTGACGGAAGTTCCGGTTCGGGAAGATCGGCAGGGCCAGGAAAGGCGAGCCGGGCAGGTCGAACGAACGCAGGAAGTAGGTCAGCCCGTACTCGGCGATGTCCAGGTCACCTTCGGCCATGCGCTGGAAGACGTCGGAGATCAGCGGTGAGGTCTCCAGGGTGGCGTCGATCTCGACGCGCCCGTCGAACAGCGGCTCGGTGTGCTCGTACCGGTAGACGCCCATCTTGAGCTCGGGGCCGGTCATGTCCAGTCCTCCTTCGCCTCGCGGGCCGCTTCCGTGAACGACCTTTCATTTTTCATCGTGCCCCGCGCCCCTGCTATCGTCAAGGCGAATGATCATTCACGGAAGAAGGTGGCCTGTGCCCCGCATCACCGCCGAGCACCGGGCGGCGAACCGGTCGCTGATCGTGGCCGCGGCCCGGCGCTGCTTCTCGCGTGACGGCTTCCACCAGACCTCGATGCCCGACATCGCCGCCGAAGCGGGCGTGTCGGTCGGTGCCCCCTACCGCTACTTCGCCGGCAAGGAAGAGCTCATCCTCGAGATTGCGGGCGACGCCTTCCGGGTGATGTTCGCCCCCGTCGAGCGGTTCGTCGACGCGGACGGCGACGTGACGATCGCCGACCTGGTCACGGCCGCGATCGAGCCGGTGAGCGGCGACGTCGCCGTCGACGGGGCGGGCCAGGCCGTCCCCGTCGACGAACTGCTGCGCTGCGCCGTCCAGGCGTGGGGCGAACTGCTACGACACGACGGGCTGCGGCAGCGGGCCGAAGCGGGCTTCGAGGGCGTGCGCGCACGCATCGCGGACGCCCTCCGCGACGGGCGCCGGGCAGGCAGCGTCCCGGCCGGGCTGGACCCCGACCGCGGAGCACGGGTGGTGATGGCGCTGCTGCACGGTTTTGTCCTGCAGCACACGGCATTCGGCCTCGACGACACCGCCGGCTTCATCCGCGACGTCCGCATCGCCCTCGGCGATACCGGAATTCTCCGCGAGCGTGGCTGACCACGCCTGTCCCGATGAGGATGGAGGTCCGAGCCAGCCGGTCCGAAGCCGAGGTCACCGCGCTGTGCGGCGGCGGTCCTCCTCACGTGCGGGCAGGCGCGGGCCCGGCCGGAACACCCGGCTTCGGTGCCTCAAAGCCGCCGATCTTCCGCTCCAGCAGTTCGGCCAGCCGCAGCGGGGTGCGGTCCTCGAACAGCGGGCCGATGAGCTGCACTCCGACCGGCAGTCCCTCGGGGGACCGGCCCGCGGGGATCGCGGTGGCGGGCAGGCCGGGCATGGTGGCCAGACCGGCCCAGACGAGCTGGTCGAAGTACGGGTACTCGACGCCGTCGATGGCGATCCGGCGTTCCAGCGGGTCGGGGTGGTGGTCGTGCGGGAAGGCGGGTGTCGGCGTGATCGGGCACACCACGGCGTCGAACTCGGCGAACAGCCGCCGCCAGCCGTGGCGGTGGATCTCGCGGCGGTAGTTCGCCTCGAGCCAGTCGCGGTGGCTGAACACCATGGCACGCAAGCGCTCGGCGTCCAGGCTCCGGTCGTCCGCGCTCAGCCCGGCGACGCGGATCCGCAGCTGCTCCAGCGAATCGACGGGAAACCGCGCGACGGAGCCCGAAACCAGCAACTGCATGTAGAGCGTCGCGGCTTCGGTCAGACCGGGCAGCAGCGGACTGTGCCGTTCGACGCGGGCGCCGCCGTCGGCGAGCGCGGCGGCGACCCGGTGCACGCCCGCCCGCACGGCGGATCCGGTCGGGAGGAGCGGATGTTCGTCGAGGACCAGGACCCGGAAGTCGCCGAGCCGCTCGTGGCGGGCGGGCGGCAGCGCCACCCGGTGCGCCACGCCGTGCGTCAGCGGGTCCGGGCCGGCCATGACGTCGAGCAGGAGCGTGAGGTCGCGGGCGGTGCGCGCCATCGGACCGACGACGGCGAGGTCGAGCTCGACCGGCAAGGCCGGCTCGGCCGGCGGGACCATCCCGCGGGCGGGCGCCAGCCCGAGCGTCGGCTTGTGCGCGTAGACGCCGCAGAAGTGCGCGGGGGTGCGCAGCGAGCCGGCGATGTCGGAGCCGAGGGACAGCGCGCCGAACCCGCACGCCAGGGCCGCCGCCGAGCCGCCGGAGGACCCGCCCGAGGTGCGAGCGGGCTCCCACGGGTTGGTGGTGGTGCCGTAGATGTCGTTGAAGCTCTGGATGTCCTGCAGCCCCAACGGCACGTTGGTCTTGCCGAGCACCACCGCGCCCGCGGCCTTGAGCCGCGACACCTGGACCGCGTCCTCGGCCGGCACGTAGTCCCGGTGCGCCGGCATGCCCCAGGTCGTGGGCAGACCGGCGATGTTGTACGACTCCTTGACCGTCACCGGGACGCCGAGCAGCGGCCGGTCCTCCCCACGCGCGAGCGCCTGGTCGGCACGGCGCGCGGCGGCCCGCGCACGGTCGAAGTCCGGCACGCAGATCGCGTTGACCACCTCGTCGTCGCGCTCGATGCGGGCGATCGCCTCGTCGGTCAGTTCCGCCGACGTCACCGCACCGGCGCGCAACGCGGAAACGAGTTCTTCGGCCGGGTGAAAGGTCCATTCCATGAATTCGAAGCTAACGACCGGCCTCTGCGGGCACGAAATTCCGATTCGCACAACAGTGAAGCCGGTCGGGCTGCGTTCGTTCCGCCGTCGAAGACGGCCCGCCGCAGGTCACAGCGCCGAAAGGGGGTCGGCTCCACCCCCGCGAGCCATGAATTGCCGCATCCCGCAACAGGATGGACGTCTCAATTCCCGGCTGCTCGCCGGAGAAGTCGGCTTGTCGCCGCCGCGGCCGCCCGTCAACGACCGGCCTGGACCCGCAGAGGTGCGGAGACGTCGTGCAGGTGCGCCAGGACGTAGCGGTACGACCGCAGCAGCCCGCATTGGGCGTAGTCGATCCCGTTCTCGGCGCAGAACGCCCGGACCAGGGGCTGCGCGCGGCGCAGGTTGGGCCGGGGAATGCTCGGGAACAGGTGGTGCTCGATCTGGTAGTTGAGCCCGCCGAGCGCGAAGTCGACCCACGGGCCGCCGCGGACGTTGCGGCTGGTGAGCACCTGCTTGCGCAGGAAGTCGAGCTTCGTCTCGTCGGCGTAGGTGGGCATTCCCTTGTGGCCCGGCGCGAACGAGCACCCCATGTACACGCCCCACAGGCCCTGGTGCACGGCGATGAAGGCGAGCGCCACCGGCGGGGAGAGCACGACGAACACCGCGGTGAGGTAGACCGCGAGGTGCGCGACCAGCATGACGGCTTCGCGCGTGCGGAACTCGACCTCGTCCCGCCACACCGCGGTGATCGCGGACCGGTGCAGGCTCAGCCCTTCCAGCAGCAGCAGCGGGAAGAACAGCGCCGCCTGGTGGCGGGCAGTCCAGCGGAAGAGCCCGCGGCGGCCGTCGGTCTGGCCGCGGGTGAAGGCGAGCAGCGGGATGTCGAGATCGGGGTCGTCGTCTTCGTGGTTGGGGTTGGCGTGGTGGCGGGTGTGGTTGCCCATCCACCAGCCGTAGCTCATCCCGACGATGCCGCCGAGGGCGTAGCCGACCCGGTCGTTGGCCCGGCGGCTCCGGAAGATCTGCCGGTGCCCGGCGTCGTGGCCGAGGAACGCCAGCTGGGCGTACATCACGGCGAAGAACACCGCGCTGCCCAGCTGCCACCACGAATCGCCGAGCAGCACGAACCCGGCGCACCCGGCGGCGAAGACCGCCACGGTGAGGCCGATCTTGGCGAAGTAGTAGCCGTGACGCCGGTCCATCAGGCCGGAGTCCCGAAGAACCCGGGACAGCTCGGGATAGGTACCGGACGCGGTACTCGCTGGTGTTGCCCCTGGGAGCGCAGGCATGATCTTCCTTCCACAGAACCTCACGTCGCCGAGGTCCGGGGCAACTCGTTCCGGCTCCGGGTTCCCGCAACGGCGGCCGGCCAAACGAAGTCCGGACATGGATCTGCCCACGGTGGCCTCGATCGGAGACCACCGTGGGCAGCTGTCAGGACTTACTTGTTGGTGCCGGGGGTCAGCACCTTGTCGATGACGAAGACGGTGGCGTTCTTGGTGGGGATGTTGCCGCAGAGGATCTTCGCGCCGTTGACGGTCATGTTGTCCCCGGTGCCTTCGATCTTCAGCGGGCCACCGGCGGTGTTGAGGGAGTCGAGGGTGCCGGCGGAGGCGAGGCCCTTGGCGTCGTAACGCTTGCCGACGACGTGGTACTGCAGGATCGGCGACAGTTCGGCGGGCTTGCCGGCGAGTTCGTTGAACTTGGCGTCACCCAGGGCGGCGAAGGCGGGGTCGGCCGGGGCGAACACGGTGATGGCCGGGGCGCTGTTGAGGGTGTCGACCAGGTTGGTGGCCTTGACCGCGGCGACGAGCTTGGTGAGCAGCGGGTTGGTCGAGGCGGCGGAGGCGACGGGCTGCGGGCCCATCGAGTCGAGCGAGCCCGGCGCGGATCCCTGCGGCAGCTGGCTGCAGGCGGGGCCGAAGACGTCGGCGTTGGTGGTCATGCCGTTCGAGGCGCCCGAGTCGGCGCTGGAGGACGGCGCGGCCATCGAGGAGGACGGGGCCGGGGCCGGGGCGCTGGAGCTGCCCGAGGACGCGGTGTCGCTGCCGCTGCACGCGGTCAGGGCGAGCGCGGCGGCCGCAGTGAGGCCGATACCGGCAATACGAAGCTTGCTCATGAAATTCACTCCAGAGGATTGCGCGGGTGAGACGGAAATTCAGCGGTTTCCGTGGTGTTGCCGGTAATTCGGAACCCCCGGGGAACCGGATTGGTCGCGGGGAAAGTTTTTCTCAGGCGGCCGTGAACGTGACGTTGTGCCAGCCGGTCGCGCCGTCGGGAACGGTGCCCGCGCGCATGTCGGTCTGGGTGTAGCCGGACTTGTCGGTGGCGCGGCAGAACACCTGGTGCACCCCGGTGGGCAGGTCGACCTCGGTCCACCACATCCGCCAGGTGTTGAGGTTGACTTCCTGCGACAGCGTGGTTTCCTGCCACGGACCCTGGTCCACGCGCACCTCGACCTTCTCGATCCCGGTGTGCTGCGCCCAGGCGACCCCGGCGACGCGCACCTTCCCCGTCGGGACGCTCGCGAACCCGCGGTGCGAGTCGAACCGCGACTCCGTCTTGATCGGCGCCTCCTGGCTCCAACCCCGCTTCAGCCAGTAGGCCTGACGCGCGGCCCAGGTCGTGACTTCGATGTCCACGACCCATTTTGTCGCCGACACATAACCGAAAAGACCGGGTGTCACGAGCCGCGCCGGGAACCCGTGCTCCAGCGGCAGCGGTTCGCCGTTCATCCCGATCGCGAGCATCGCGCCGCGGCCGCGGTCCTGCGCCGCCACGACCGGCGTTCCGGACGTCCAGCCGTCCACGCTGGTGCAGAACAACTGCTCGGCGCCGGGCTGCACGCCGGCCTCCTGCAACAGGTCCGCCAGGTCGACGCCGATGAAGTTCGACGTCGACACGTAGTCCCCGCCGACCTCGTTGGACACGCACGTCATGGTGACGGTGCGCTCGACCAGCGGCCGGTTGCGGATGTCGTTGTAGCTGAAGCGGATTTCGCGGTCGACCATGCCGTGCAGCCGCAGGCTCCAGTCCTCGGTCCGCACCTGCGGCACCGACAACGCCGTGTCCACGCGGTAGAACTTGTCGTTGGGCGTCAGGAACGGCGGCGTGCCGAGCTTGGCGAAGTCGGCGTCGGCCGGGATCATCGGCGCCGTCCGCGCCGGGACGAGCTTGCCGACCGCCTCCCGCGACGCCGTGGCGTCGCGGGACGAGCTGATCAGCTGCCCGCCGAGGCCGGCCGCGCCGGCGCCCACGACGACGCCCGCGCCGCCGATCAGGAACCGCCGCCGCGAGGTGCCGGTCTTCTCGTCCGACTCCGGGTCACGCCACACGCGGGGGGCGATCCGGTGCAGGAGAAGGAACACCGCGACACCGACGAGCAGGCTGGCGATCGGGGCCAGCAGCGCGACGATCGTCAGGTCCGGCCGCTGGTACACGGCGAACGCGCCGACCAGGCCGAACACGGCGATGAGCGCGGTGCCCGGCACCGGCGACCGTCGCGAAAGGACACCCGCGAGCGCGGCGACCAGCACCATCACCACGGCCATGCTGCCCAGCAGGACGAGCTTGTCGTAGGTGCCGAACGTGCGGACGGCGAAGTCCTTCAGCTCGACCGGGGTGAGGTCGATCGCCCCGTTGCCCACCGCCAGGTACGGCGACGCGTTGATGCTGATGAACCCGGCCACCAGGTGCCCGACGGCCAGCGCCGCGGCCAGGGCCAGTACTCCGGTGAAGGCGGCCGCGAAGAACCGCAGCCGCGTCTTGCCCGATGGCGCGGGTGTCTCGGGGCGAGCCAGTTCCGTTGCGGTCATACCCGACGTTCGGGTCTGCCCGGCCCGGCGTATTGGTCCCGTGACCTTCCCGACACCGCAATCACCCGGACGGGGTGCGCCGGCGGCTTGGAGGAACCGGCGACCAATACGCACCGGGACCGATCTCGAACATCTTGGGACAGGCCGCTCGCAGCGACCCGCTGCGTCACAGGCTCGGCTCCGGCCGGGAAGGATCTTCATGGCCGCCGCCGCACGCGCCACCACCGCAACCCTCCTCCGCCGTCCTCCCGGGACCCACCCGGACGACGTGCCCGCCACGCCCGAAGAACTCCTCCGGCGAGCCGCGCTGGGCGACGAGCGGGCTTTCGCCCTGCTCTACGACCAGCTCGTCGGCCCGGTCTTCGGCACCGTGCTGCAGGTCCTGCGCGGCCGCGCGCACTCCGAAGAGGTCACCCAGGAGGTGCTGCTCGAGATCTGGCGCAAGGCCGCCCAGTTCGACCCCACGCGGGCGAAGGTCAGCACCTGGGCGCTGACGATCGCGCACCGCCGGGCGATCGACCGGGTCCGCTCCGAGCAGTCCGCCCGCGACCGGCAGGAACGTTCCGACCTGCTCGACACGCGCCGCCCGTACGACGACGTCGCCGAGGCGACGATGTCCACTGTGGACCGCGACCTGGTCCGGCAGGCGCTGGCCGTGCTCACCGACCTGCAGCGGGAATCGATCCTGCTCGCCTATTTCCACGGACTCACCTGCCGCGAGGTCGCCGAAAAGCTCGGCGTCGCCATCGGCACCGTCAAAACCCGCATGCGCGACGGCATGATCCGCCTGCGGGACGCGTTGGGAGCGACCCGATGACCACCGCCGAAGTCCACACCCTCACCGGTGCGTACGTCCTCGACGCCGTCACCGACCTCGAACGCGCCGCGTTCGACCGTCACCTGGCCGAGTGCCCGACCTGCGCCGCGGAGGTCCGCGAGTTCCGGGAGACCGCCGCCCGCCTCGGCGCCGCGATGAACGCCGTGCCCGGCAGCGGCCTGCGCAGCCGGGTGCTCACCGCGGTCGCCGGAACCCGGCAGGTCCCGCCCCAGGTGGGCCGGGCCCCGGCCACCCGGCACTCGTGGCGCAGGCGCGCCGCGATCGTCACCGCGTCGATCGCGGCCGCCGCCGCGATCCTGGCCGGCGGCGTCGGCATCGGCCGGTCGCAGTCCGGCACCACCCCGGTTCCGGTCGCCGGCTCCACCCAGGTCCAGAACGCGTCGGACGCGGTCACCGTCCGGGCCGGCGGCACCGGCGGCGGCGCGGCCACCGCGACCCTCTCGCGGTCGCTCGGCCGGGTCGTCGTGGCCGCCTCGGGGCTGCCCGCGCTCGACGCCGCGCACGCCTACCAGGTCTGGCTGATCGGCCCCCGGGGGCCGCAGTCCGCCGGGCTGCTGCCGGCGGGCGACGGGACGCTCGGCGCGGTCCTGCCGGGCGACACCGACCGGATCGCCGTCACCACGGAACCCTCGGCGGGCTCGCCGCAGCCGACCACCGCCGCCGCGGCGCGGCTTCCGCTGGCCTGACCGGACCCGTCGCCACCATGACGCGGCGGAGCGGGGTACCGCGATCCGGTGCCCCGCTCGCCCGGTCCGCCCGGGCCCACCACTTACGCTGTCCTGGTGCTCCGGACCGCCCGGAGACGGGGAGGCGAGCCCGGTGCCGGACGGCAGACCCGACCTGGTCCTCTGCGACCCCGGGCGGACGGGCGCGTTGCACGACAGCGGGCTCTCGGCCCGCGCGGACAGCGCGATGGACCGGTTCGCCGCCATGGTCCGGGTCCAGCTGCAGGTCCCGGTGGCGCTGGTGTCCCTGGTCGAACCGGACCGCCAGGTCTTCCCCGGCATGCAGGGGCTCCCCGAGCCGTGGGCCACCGCCCGCCAGACGCCGCTCAGCCATTCGTTCTGCCAGCACGTCGTCATCACCGGGGAACCACTCGTCCTCACCGACGCCCGCACGGTGGCCCTGACCAGCGACAACCTGGCCATCCCCGACCTCGGTGTCGTCGCCTACGCGGGCATCCCGCTGACCGACTCCGAAGGCCGCGTGCTCGGCTCGCTGTGCGCGATCGACACCCGGCCGCGGACCTGGACCGACGACGAAGTCGCCACGCTGACGGACCTGGCCACGATGTGCGCCACCGAGATCCGCCTGCGCCTGGCCACCCGGCAGGGCAAGCGCGACCGCGACCGCCGGGACGAGCTGGCCACCCAGCTCGACCGCGCGCACGCCCGCAACGAGATCCTGCTCAGCGCCGCCCAGGCGCTGGCCGGGAGCCGGACGCTGGAGCAGATCCGGCACGAGATCAGCTGGTTCGTCTCCGCCGAGCACCGGCCGACCTACATCGGCCTGGTCGTCGCCGAGCCGGGCGGGATGCTGCGCCGGGTGCCCGAGCCCGGCCGGCCCGCCACCGCCGACACCACCGAGTTCGGCGTCTTCCCGGCCGACGCGCCCCTGGCCACGGCCAAGGCGTTCCGCGAACGGCGGCTGCAGTGCTACGAGGACCCGGCCGCGATCGACGCGGAGTTCCCCGACGCCGTCGGCCGCCTCTACCGCGACCTGGGCCTGCACGCGACGGCCTGCGCGCCGCTCGTCGGCAGCCGCGACGTCCTCGGCGTCCTCACCCTCGGCTGGGACCAGCCGCACACGCTCGACAGCGCCGAACGCGCCGTGATCACCACCCTGGCGACCTACACCGCCCAGGCCCTCGAACGCGTCCGCCAGCTCGAGCGGCGGATCAGCGTGGCCCGCGAGCTGCAGGAAGCCATGCTCACGGACCTGCCGTCGGTGCCCGGCCTGCGGCTGGCGGCCCGGTACCGGCCGTCCGAGGCCGACGAAGCCGTCGGCGGCGACTGGTACGACGCCGTCCCGCTCCCCGGCGCGGCCGCCCTGGCCGTGACGGTCGGCGACATCACCGGCCACGACGTCCACGCCTCCACCCTGATGGGGCAGGTCCGCAGCATGATGCGGCAAACCGCGTGGAACCTGCCCGACGCCGGGCCCGCCGCGACCGTCGAAGCCCTCGAGACCGCCCTGACCGGGCTGGCCATCCCCGCGAGCGGCACCCTCCTGCACGCGCACCTGAGCCGGCCTCCGGACAGCACCGGCCGCTGGGAGCTGACGAGCACCAACGCCGGGCACCCGCCCCCGGTCCTGGTCCACGCCGATGGCCGCACGGAGCTGCTGACCGAGCACGACGTCCTCTTCAGCCACTTCGGCTTCCGGACCCGGCACCGCACGGACCAGCGGAGGACCCTCGACCCGGGTGACCTGGTGTTCCTCTACACCGACGGGCTCGTCGAACGACGCGGCGAAGACCTCGACAAGGCCATCGACCGCCTCCGCACGCTGCTCGCCCGGCTCGCCGGGCAGCCCCCGGAGGCGGTGGCCGACGCCGTGCTCGCGCACCTGCTGGAGCCCGGCGGGCACGAAGACGACGTGGTCCTGCTGGCCATCGGTACCTGAGGTCGTCCGGCGGCCGGCAACGCAGCGGCAGATCCCGCCTGCCGAACCGGCTCCGGCCGAAGCGTCCGGTGTGGACACAGCAGACATCTGATGGCCGTCACAGCACGGCGGCGTCGCCCGGCGGCTCGGCGAGGAGCGCGTGACCGGCCTGCGCGCCCAGCCAGGCGCCCGCTCGTTCCCAGGACCAGCCGCGCGCGCGGAGGTCCCGCCACGGGCGGAAACCGAAGTAGAACCAGAGGATGTCCGACGCGGTCGCGATGTCGATCCCGTCGCGGAGCTCACCCAGGGCCGCCACGCGGGCCGCGGCTTCGGCGAGCCGGGCGGCGTACGCGGCCTCCGCGCTTTCGACCGCCTCCGTGAGAAGCGGTTCGGTGCCCGCGTTGTCGTACAGCGCGCCGAGCAGCCAGGCGCGGTCCCGGAACACCGCCGCGGTGCCTTCGGCGACTTCGGCGACGACGTCCCGGCCGGACCGGGCGGAGTTCAGCCTCCGCAGCGACGCGTCGATCTGGTCGTTGTTCGCCGCTTCGCCGATCAGCTCGATCAGCAGTTGCGGCTTCCCACCGACGCTCGTGTAGACGGTGTTGACCGCCACCTCCGCGCGCGTGGCGATCTCCGCCAGCGTCGCCCCGACGTAACCCCGCTCTTCGAACAGGGCGAGCGCCGCCGCGAGCACCGCACGGCGGGTTTCCGCCGCCGCGGACGTCCGCCTGGCGGACTTGTAGGGGCGCGTCACGCCGCTCAGCGTACTTCACCGTCACGCATACCATTGACAGTAATGCGTTACTATCATTATATGGAGGTACACCGGATCCACCGTGGTCCGGTCCGAGGAGGGAACCCCGTGAACACCAGCACCGAGCTGCGGTCCGCGATCGACGTCTTCCAGGTCCTGGTGACCGGCGACGCCGGCCTCGCGCGGTCCGTGGCCGCACCGACGTTCGTCAACCGGGAGGCCGCGGTCGCTCCGCCCGCCTGCTCGGTCCCCGGGCCGGGCGCGCTGCTCGCCTCGGGCGCCTGGATGCGCGCCGCCTTCGACGACCTGCGCTTTCCGGTGACCGACGCCGGTTTCGACGCCGGCGTCGCCTGGGTGCGGCTGCGGATGCAGGGGGTGCAGAACCGGCCGTTCGTCCGGTTCCGGGACGGCGAACCCGACAAGATCCTGCCGGCCACCGGCCGGGCCGTGGACTTCGAACAGATCCACGTGCTGCGCGTCGGCCCGGACGGCGTCACGACCCACGAGGCGGTGCGGGACGACCTGACGATGCTCGGCCAGCTCGGCGCCTTCCCACCGAAGCCGGCGGTACTCCTGGCGATGGCGCGCGGAACGCTGACCGGTTCACTCCGCCGCGCGGCGGAGTCGGTGACCCGAGCCGCGGAGGAAGCCGCACGACTCGCCTGACCGCGGACGCGATTCGCGGCAAAGCCACGCGAATTCCGAACCGGACAGGAATTGTCATGACCGAAAGGCGCCGTTGCCCCCTCGCGCCCTGCCCTGCCTCGATGGCGCGCGACGTAAGGGAACCGACGTGAACAGGCCATCTGCTGTTCGCGTCGGCTCAAGCAGGTGGGAATAGCGTCCGGGGCGCTGAGGAGATTCTCCCTGGAAAACCGAATGAGGCAGATCATGCGCGAAAACCAGCCGGGCCCGAACCGACGGTCCTTCCTGCGCAACGCGGGGCTGGCCGGCGTCGGCGCGACGGCGCTGGGCGCGCTCGGCGTCGCACCGGCCGAAGCCGACACCGCGAACGGCAATGCCGACAGCGCGGACAGCGTCACCCGAGGCGGCGGCAGGTGGCACCCGGACGGCGAGAGCCGCCAGTTCACCGTCGCGGTGATGCCGGACACCCAGTACCTCTACTGGGGCAGCCAGAACAGCGTCAACCCGGAGCCGCAGGAAGCGTCGCTGCGGTACGTGATCCGCAACAGCGGCGACCCGGACCGCAACATCGTCTTCCTCGCCCACCTCGGCGACCTGACGCAGGACGCCGACGTCACGTCGTTCCAGGCCGTGGACAAGACGTTCAAGCTCGCCGACTCGGCCGGCGTCGCCTACAGCGTGCTCGCGGGCAACCACGACGTGTCCGGGGACGACACCCGCGGGACCACGCCGTACCTGCAGACGATGGGCCCGCAACGGTTCCGCCGGCAGAAGTCGTTCCTCGGCTCCGACCCGAGCGGTTACAACACCGCGCACGTCTTCCGCGCCGCCGGGCGCGAGTGGCTGCTGCTGGCCATGGACTGGCGCACGTCGGCCGCCGGCTTCGCCTGGGCCAACGACGTGATCCGGAAGAACCCGCGGCTGCCGGTGATCCTCACCTGCCACGAGATCGTCGCGCCGACCTACGGCGACGAGGTCTACCCGTACGAGTCGGGCGACGCCGAGAACAACGCCGAGATCACCGGCTACGGGCAGACCGTGTGGGACGCGTTGATCAAGGACAACGACCAGATCTTCCTCACGCTCAACGGCCACTACTGGCCTTCGGGCCGCATGACGAAGAAGAACGCCGCCGGCCACGACGTGCACCTGCACATCACGAACTACCAGAACCGGTACATGAGCGGCGGCGGCATGCTGCGCCTGTACCACTTCGACCTCGAGCGCAACACGATCGACGTCGAGACGGTCTCGCCGTGGATCCTCGAAAAGGACCCCGCGAAGCGCAACCGCATGGAGGTGCTGGAGTCGCGGCTCACCACGTCCGTCGACCGCTTCTCGACGCCGTTCGACTTCGAACAGCGCTTCGCCGGCTTCATCCCGGTGCCGGTCCGCCCGGCGCGGCCGGCCGGCAAGGTGCTCGTGCCGGGCACGCTCGCGTACTGGCGCTTCGACAACGTGGGCGCGAACGGCAGCCCGGTCACGGCCGGCCAGAAGGTACGCGACCTTTCGGGCCACGGCAACGACCTCACGCTGCAGTCGGTCGCCGGAACCGCCCCCGGCGCCCTGATCTGGACCGACGACCACCACCCCGACCAGCCGGGCCACGCCAGCCTCCGCTTCGCCGGCGGCCGGAGCCCGCTGCACGGCGCGTACCTGACCACGGGCGCGGGCGCGCCGCTGAACACCGAGACGTTCCAGCGCGGCTACACGATCGAGACGTTCGTGAAGATCCCGCGCGACTGGGACGGCGGCGCCAACGGCAACATGCCCGTCCTGGTCCGCCGCGGCGCGTCCGGCGACGCGGGCAAGCACGGCAAGAACACCGACCCGAAGGAGCCGGTGGCCCAGCTCATGACCACGAACAACGGTCGTGAGGTGCAGTTCAACTGCTACCCGCTCAGCCAGACCTACCCGACCACCAACTGGAGCCACGGCCTGGCCGAAGACCAGTGGTGGCACATCGCGGTCGTCAACGACGGGCACCACACCACGGTCTACGTCGAAAGTTCCCCGGTGGCCGACAACCCGTCCACCGACTCCGTCGGCATCGCCTCCCTCGGTCTCACGTGGCTCCTCGGCGGCCACGAGTACGGCGGCGCGCTCGACAACGTGTTCCACGGCTGGATCGGCGACGTCCGGATCGTCGGCCGCGCGCTGCGATCGGACGAGTTCCTGACCCACTGAACCACCGGCGGCGGGCGACCCGGTGGTCGCCCGCCGCCGGCTCGGCCGGCACCCCGGTGGCGGCCCGGCCGGCACTTCATCCGGCCGGGCCGTCTGAACCGGACCCCTAAGCGAGTCCGGCTTCGGCAGTGCCGTTAGTGGTCGTTGAGGTAGTAGTGGATGCTCGAGTACTTGTAGTCCGGCCCCAGCCAGATCGTGACGCCGATGCTCGTGCTTTCCGGGAGGTTGTACACGCCACCCTGGGAAGCGCCGGCCGAGACGCAGGATCCGAGTCCGCCGGAAGCGGTGAGGGTGTAGCGGATGTCGTAGGCACCCGGAACGGAACCCTCCTCGTTGGCGATCTGGACCCGGGGAGAGTATCCGTCGGCCGCCGTGTCGCAGAGCGAAACGCGGTCGCCGTTCTCTTCGATGTAGACCGTGCCGCCTTTGTTGCCGTCCGTGGTGGTCCACGTGTGGTCCCAGCCACCGGAGGGCGGGTCCACGCTCGCCCACGCCGACGTCGCGGTCATGAGCGTCCCGCCGGCGACGAAGACCGTGGTGGCGGCCAAGGCCGCGATCTTGTTACGCATGGTGTTGCTCCCCTTCTCACGCTCGCACGGGAAGCCCGGCGAGCCGTTTTCCTTGCGGCGTCAGGGCTTCTCGAAGTGCTGGTAATCGATCGGGGTGTCCCAGGAACCACCCCACGTCCAACCACGAGAAGTGAACGCCCGCTCCGTGGCGTCACCCGCGTGGATCATCCCCGGCACAGCGAGCGCGCGATCCACATACGGCGCCCCGTTGGGCGGATACACCGCACCACTACCGGAGATGTACGGATTCTGCACCGTGTTCACATCGATCGCCCGACCATACGAATGATTCGACCACGCCGTACCACCCGTGATCGCCCGGCAGTTGAACGCCGAGGTGTTGTTCGCCGCCATCGACGCGTCATCGTCCGAGCCGTACTTCTCCACCGTCTCCATCCGCTCGATCGGGAACCGACCCCGATACAGATCAGCGAAGGCATACGCCACCTCCACCGCCCGATCGGCGTTGACCACCAGCTCACCCCGATGCACCGCCCCGTCGAAACCGACGAAGTTCACACTCACCAACCGCAACTGATCGGGCCCGACCGGACAACCCTCGTGCCAGCTCGACCCCAGCCGCTGCGCCGACACCGGCCTGATCAACGCGACATAAGGCGGAAGACCACTCGCCGCCGACGCGGCGACTTCCACAGTCTGAATCGTGGCCGCCGGCGCCGGCGTCACACCGGCCAAGACCACCGACAGCGCGAGCGTAAGGACAGCGAATACCCTGGTTCTCAGTTTCACGACTACGTCTCCGATTGGTTTGTTGGACAGAAAGGAACGCCACGGCCGAATGGCGTCGTGCTTCGCCGAGGAACTTCCCGGCACCACGACGGTGGCCGTGCGCGTGCTTCGATGACATCCACGTCCGAAATGGACAGTCCGGCGCCTACCGGATGGCGCGTCGCCGCGTCGGCTTGTGCACCATGCGGACGTCCGCCTTCCCCCAGTAAGCGCTTCCCCCGGAACCGAGCGTGCCGGAACGATCACCCCGTCATCCCCAGCCGGTGAACGCACTCTCGATGAGGCGAAATGTGCCAGCGACGCGAGAACGGCGTCAACCAGGCCGAGGAGGTTTCACGCCCGGCCGAAACGTCCGGTGCATCGCCCGGGCGCGCAACCTCGGCGACGCAGGCCGCGGGCCAGCGAATACGGGTCCGACGCCGGGCTGCGCACCGTGCGAGCCGCAGGCCGGGCAAGAAGCGAACGCGCCGGCATCGCGGTCGAAGCCGCCGCGGCAGGCATCCGCGTCACGGCGCCGGTCAGCACGCGAACGCGTGTCCTCGCCGCCGCCCGGGGTGGCGGGCCGGAGCGATCGCGGCGAACTCTCTCAGGTCCGGCCGGTCATTCCGCCGTCGACCGGGTGCCGGCGCGGACGACCACCACCGGGCAGAGCGCATACGACATCATCGCCTGGCTCGTCGAGCCCAGCGCCAGCGCGGCCAAGCCGCTCCGGCCGCGGCTGCCCACCACGAGCAGCTGCGCCCGGTCGGCCAGGTCGAGCAAGGCCTGCGCCGGGCGTCCTCGCCGGACCGACCGCTCGACCCGGACGTCCGGATAGCGCTCCTGCCAGCCCGCCAGCCGCTCGTCGAGCAGCTCGTTCGCCGACTGCTCGATCGCGGCGCCGTCCATCGTCCGGCGGCCTTCTTCGAAGACGCCGGCCAGGAACGTGTCGTGCCAGGCGTGGACCGCCACGAGCGGGGCGCCGCGCCAGGACGCTTCGTCGAACGCCACCGCGATGGCGTCTTCGCTCGCCGGGGTGCCGTCGACGCCGACGACCACCGGGCCGTCGGTGGGCGCTTCGTCTTCGGCGACGTGGGGGCGGATCAACGCGACCGGGCACTCCGCGTGCGCGGCCAGCGCCAGGGACGCCGAGCCGAGCAGCACCCGCGCGACCGTCGAGAGCCCCGGGGTGCCGAGCACGATCATCGCCGCGGAGGCCGACTCGGCGATCAGTCCTTCCGCGGGCTCTTCCGGGCGGAGCACGATTTCGGGGGTCAGGTCCGGCGCGACCTCGGCCACGGCGGCCCGGGCCGCTTCGAGCAGACGCTGCCCCCGCGCGCCGGCCAGTTCGTAGAGTTCTTCGAAGGTCCCCCCGGCGTGCGGATAGGCCACGGGCAGTTCTTCGGTGGCGTGCACGAGCCTGAGCCCGCGACGACGCGCCGCGGCGGTCCGCGCCGCCCAGCGGACCGCCGTCAAGGCCGGCTTCGATCCGTCGACTCCGACCACCAGATCTGTCGCCGAGCTCGCCATCGGGTCCCCGCCTTCCGTGTCCGGGACGGACGTCCGAGCCGAGTAAAGCACCGAACGCGGCCGCCGGCTCGGGGACGACGCCCCCGGTGGGGTGACGTCCCGGCGCCGCCGGCCTCCCCGGTCCGCCGCGGCCTCCCCGGCCTGCCCGGCCTCCCCGGCCTCCCCGGCCTCCCCGGCCTCCCCGGCCTCCCCGGTCTGCCGCGGCCCTCGTGAGTGGTTAGGGCGGTTCTAACCGCCCTAACCACTCACGACCAGCCGCGGCAGACCGCTCACCGGCGCTCGCCAACAGCATCGCCAGTGCTGCCGGGCCTTCTCTGCCGCGCGGAGGAGGTGTTCCCTTTTGCGCGCTCTTGGGCGATAGTGGTCGAAGCTGTGTTTTACAACGTTGTAAACCCTCATGGGAGGTCCGATGCGCGGGCGGCTGTCCTGGAGACGCAACCGGTCGGCGATGACCTGGGTGGCCACGCTGGGTCTCGTCGCGCAGCTCGCTCTCACCGGCGTCGCGAGTGCGGCCGGGGACACCCCGGCCCCTCCGGCACCCGGCTCGGGGACGCACTTCCTCGACCACGCGGCCGCCCTCGCCGGGTACTCCGATCCCGCCTGGTACGAGGCGAACATCCCGTTCGTGGACCTGCCCGACGCCACCATGCAGAGCGTCTACTACTACCGCTGGCGCGTCTACAAAGAGCACCTGCGCTACACCAACCCCACCGACGGCTGGATCTCCACGGAGTTCCTCGACTGCTGCGGCTACGCGGCGCCCTACCAGGCGATCAACGCCGCCGCCGGGCACCAGCTGACCGAAGGACGCTGGCTGCGCGACCCGGGCTACGGCCAGGACTACCTCCGGTTCTGGCTCACCGGTCCCGGCGCCGGGGCCAAGCCCGCCACCGAAGACGTCAACCCCGACACCACCGACTGGGCGCACGAGTACAGCGTGTGGCTGGCCTCCTCGGCCTACGGCCAGGCCCAGGTGACCGGGGACTTCGCGCCGTTGCGCGAGCTCCTCCCGGCGCTGGTGCGCCAGTACCGCGGCTGGGACAAGCAGTTCGACGCCGGCCTCGGCCTCTACTGGTCGGTGCCGGTCTGGGACGCCATGGAGTTCTCCGCCTCCTCCTACGAATCCGCGAACCCGTACCACGGCGGCGCCGGCTACCGCCCGACGCTCAACTCCTACCAGTACGGCGACGCCGTCGCGATCAGCCGCATCGCGGACTCCGTCGGCGACCACAAGCTCGCCGCGGAATACGCCCAGCGCGCCGCCCGGGTGCAGGCCGCGATGCAGAAGTGGCTATGGGACCCGAACCGCGGCTTCTACTACGCCATGGCCCGCGACGACAACCCGAACCACCGGCTCTCTGGCAGCCGCGAGCAGATCGGGTTCGTCCCGTGGATGTTCGACGCCGCCGGTCCGGCGAACACCACCGCCTGGTCCCAGCTGTCCGACCCCCAGGGGTTCGCGAGCCCCTTCGGCCCGACCACCGCGGAGCGCCGCAGCCCGTTCTTCATGAAGGACGCCGGCGGCTGCTGCCGCTGGGACGGACCGAGCTGGCCCTTCGCCACCTCCCAGACCCTGACCGGTCTCGCCAACCTGCTGGACGACTACCCGGCGCAGCGGCAGGTGTCCAAAGAGGACTACGCGGCCGCGCTGGCGACCTACGCCCGGACCCAGACCAAGAACGGCAAGCCCTACGTCGCCGAGGCCCACGACCCGGACCGCGACGCGTGGATCTACGACGGGCAGAACCACAGCGAGGACTACAACCACTCGACCTACACCGACCTGGTCCTGTCCGGGCTGATCGGCCTGCGCCCGCAGGCCGGCGACACCCTCGAGGTCAAGCCGCTCACACCGTCCGCATGGGACCACTTCGCCGCCGAAAACGTGCCCTACCACGGGCACGACGTCACCGTGCTGTGGGACCGCGACGGCAAGCACTACGGCCAGGGCGCCGGGATGCGCCTCTACGTCGACGGACGGCTCGTCCAGCGCTCGCCGGTCCTGCGCAACGCCACGATCGACGTCGGGCACGCCGTCCTCCCCCGCTCCGACGACCTCGTGAACGACGCCGCCAACCCGCTGCGCACCGGTTACCCCCAGCCGATCACCTCCTACACCTGGCCCAACGACAACCCGTGGAACGGCCTCGACGGCAAGGTCTTCTACAGCGAGGTGCCCGAGAACACGCGGTGGACCAACTACGGCTCGCCGAACCCCAGCGACTTCTACGGCGTCGACTTCGGCGCCCCCACGCCGGTCGGCGACATCCGCTGGCACGGTTACGACGACGGCGGCGGGGTCCGCCCGGCCGCGGCCTACAGCCTGCAGTACTGGACCGGCTCGGCCTGGCAGGAGATCCCCGGCCAGGTCCGCGAGCAGGCGAGCCCGGTGGGCAACGGCGTCAACCGCGTCACCTTCCCCACCCTCACGACCAGCAAGATCCGGCTGGTGTTCACCAACCCGCCGGGCGCCTTCGTCGGCGTCACGGAGCTGCAGTCCTGGACGCCGTCGAGCCCGGACGCGCGGATCACCGTCGGACCCGCGAACGCCAACGGCGTCATCATCGTCGGCCCGAGCACGCCGCTGACCGTCTCGGTGCGCAACACGACGTCGAGCCCGCTCGTCTCCCCGCGAGTGAGCCTCGCCGTGCCGGCCGGCTGGTCGGCCACCCCGACGTCCCGGCCCCTCGGCACGATCCCGCCCGGGCGGTCCCGGACGTCGACGTTCACCTTGACGGCACCACCGGACGCCGAACCGGGCAGTGCCGCGACGCTGACCGCGACCGCGTCCTACCGCGGCCCCGCCGGCCGGCCGGAAACCACGCACCAGCGGCAGAACCTCCAGATCCCCCACCAGGCCGGCCAGCACGACCCGGTCGGCGCGTGGAACCTCGACGAGGGCAGCGGCACCGTCGCCCACGACAGCGCCGGCACCCACGACGCCGGGCTCACCGGCACCCCCGGGTGGGTCCCCGGCGTGACCGGCACCGCCCTGCGGCTCGACGGCTCGAGCCAGTACGCGCAAACGAGCGGGCCCGTCCTGGACACGACGGGGAACTTCTCGGTCCGCGCCTGGGTCCGGCTGGACCGCACGGGTTCGTGGGCCACCGCGGTCAGCCAGGACGGCAGCCCCAGCAGCGGCTTCTACCTCCAGTACTCCGCGGCCGACGACCGCCTGGCGTTCTCGACCAGCGCCGGCCGGGCGCTGTCGGACCTCGCCCCGCAACCCGGGCGCTGGTACCAGCTGGTCGGGGTGCACGACGCCGACACCGGCGCCTACGTGCTCTACGTCGACGGCGTGGCGCAGGCCAAGACCTGGAGCCAAGCCGCCGGGGAGGCTTCCCCCGGCCCGCTGGCCATCGGCCGCGCCGTCTCCGGCGGGCAGCACAGTGACCTGTGGCCGGGCAGCGTCGACGATGTCGTGGTGTGGAACCGGGTCCTGACCGCGGCCGACGTCGCCGGCGGGTACCAGCCGCCTGCGACGTCCGGGTGAAACCCCGCAACGGACGGGTGGTCCGCCACGGCGCTCGGTCGCGGCGTCAAGCATCGGCGCGGTAGTCCGCGATCCGGTCACCGGCGCGGGTTCCGGGGTGCGGATCCGCCATACTGGGAGTCAGGAAATCCCGAGGGGGGCGACGGTGACCGAAGCCGAAGGCGCGGACTGGGTTCCGGCCGGTGTCGACCGGGCCACGCCCAGCGTCGCCCGGATCTACGACTACCTGCTCGGCGGGGCTTACAACCTGGCCGCCGACCGCGCCGTGGCGCGGCGGCTCACGGACATCCAGCCGGAGGTCGCGCTCGTCGCCCGGCGCAACCGGGCTTTCCTCCGCCGAGCCGTGAAGTTCATGCTCGACGCCGGCATCCGCCAGTTCCTCGACCTCGGGTCCGGTATCCCGACCACCGGGAACGTCCACGAAGTGGCCCAGGCGGTCGACCCGGCCGCCCGGATCGTCTACGTCGACTACGAGTCCGTCGCCGTCGCCCACAGCAGGCTGCTGCTCGCGGACAACCCCTACGCGGCCACGGTCCAGGCCGACATCACGCGCCCCGCCGACGTGCTGGACTCCGGGCCCGTGCGGACCCTGCTCGACCTGACGCAGCCGGTCGGGCTGCTCGCGGTCGCCGTCGGGCACTACCTGCCCCCGGCAGCCGACGTCCCCAGGGTGTTCGCCACCTACCGCGACGCGCTCGCCCCCGGCAGCCAGCTCGCGTTGACCCACCTGACCAACGACTTCGCCGTGCTGGCCGATCCCCGGGTCGCCGAGACGATGCGCGCCACACAGGACCACATCTTCCCCCGGCCGCGCGCGGAGGTACTGGAGTTGTTCCAGGGTTTCGAACTGGTCGAGCCGGGGCTGACCACCAGCGGGAACTGGCATCCCGAGAGGCTGACCGCCGCCGTGCTCCCCCAGGACGACGGACTGTACGCCGGCCTGGGCGTCCGCCGCCGGGACGCCCGAATCGGGACACCGGCCCGCTGAACGACACGGGTCCGCGTCGGGAAAGCCGTCGTTGAGCGTGAGGTCGACGGGACCGTCGAGCCGCAGGAGATTAAGCGGCAGCTGCCGGTTTCGTCTCGCGCCCGAAACCCGCTTCACCGGCTATTGCCGGAAAGAGAAGCGGTTCTGCGCAAAGCCGACGGCCGGGTACATCCGGTTGAACCGGGGTGGCGCGTAGGGCAGGTAGCGTCCTCGCACGCCGTCCGCGGCGGCCGCCAGTGCGTTCATCGTCCGAGGTGCCGTGTCGGGCCAGTGCCCGGTCCGCAGCCGGGTCAGCATCCGGTCGATCGCCCCCTGCTGCTCACCCGTGGTGTACGTGCAATGCCCCGCGGTCTGGACGTACGTCTGCCGCAGCAGCGACTCGTTACCTGCCTGCCGGACCAGAGCGCCGTAGGACTGCTGCTGAGCCACGGTCGAGATCTGGTCGCCCGTGCCGTTGACCGTGAGCACCGGAATCCGCAGATCCCCGGTGAACACGATGCCCCGCTCCAGAAAACGAACAGCCGCGGGATCAGCATGCACACGAGGTTCGGCGGCGAGCCGGCCCAGGTCGGCACGCAAGTCCAACCCCGCCCGCTCGTACAGCCGCCGCACCACGTCCTGCTGGCCCGGCGCCGCCATCGAGAGCTGACGCGCGTAGTCCACCCCCGTGTTCCACGACGGGTTCCCGCCCGCCACCTGCTCGATCGCCCGCCGGCTGCTGACCGCCTGCCCCAGATACGGCAGTGGCCCACCCGCCAATGCCAGGAACATCCCCTGTTCGACGCCGTCGACGTCGCGGCCGGCCGGGACCGGAGTCGCCGAACCGTCGGCGGCCAGGCCCCAACCCGGCAGCTGGCCGATCGCCGCCGCCAGCGCGATCCGCGCCTTGCCCGCCGCCGTGGTCTGAGCCGACGTCATCGCCGAAACCCACTGCTGCTGCAGACCCGGGACGTCGGCGGGGATGCCGGTCACCGGTAAGGCTTTGTCCTGGAACAGCAACGTCTTGAGCGTGAAGACGGTGTCGAGCTTCTGGTTCCACTGCCCCACCGCACCGCCGAGACCACCGCACATCGGAATGGCCGCGTCGAACCGGCCGGGGTGCACCTGCGCGACCCCGGCCGCGACCATCCCGCCCATCGAGCGGCCTTCGGCGATCGCGTACCGGGCATGGCCGAACGCGGTTTCGAACCGGCCGAGCGCCGCCGCCTGGTTGTCGATCGCCTTCGCGATGTTCCAGCCGGTGATCGTGCGTGTGGTGCCGCCCACCGCGTAACCGCGGTCCAGGAGGCTCGCCGTCAGCGGGCTCGCCAGGCCGCCCGCGGCGAAGTCGAGGTCTACCAGCACCGCGCCGTTCCACCGGGCCGGTTTCGCGAACGTGTACGGCGTGCCGTCGGTCAGCTGCCCGTCGACGCACCTCGCCGCAACGCCCGGACACGGCGTTCCGGCCTCCGCCGCCTGGGCGGTCGCGGGAAGCCCGGCAGCGAGAACCGCCACCACGGCCGCCCCGAGAAGACGCGGGAATCTCATGAAACGCTCCTGTCAGAAGTTCTTGCTGCCGACGGTCCAGCCCGGGGTGGCGCACAGACCGCAGCCGGCGCCGAGGAAGTAGCCGCGGGCGGTGCGGTTGCCGTTGAGGGTGAAGTCGAACCAGGCGACGAGGACCCGGACCGCTTCCTCGCGGACGCTCGGATCGGGAAGCGCACCACGCTGGCCGTAGACGAACCCGGTGTGCCCCGCGGCCGGGTTGGTCGCCCGGACCGCGGGGACGGTGACGAGGTCGTAGTTGGCCCCGCTGTTGGCGTAGGCGACGTCGTCCGGGCCGCCGTCGACGAACAGCGTGGGCGTGTGCAGGTTCCCGAGGTTTTCCCGGCCGTAGCCGAGGGTGCCGTCCGCGAAGAACCCGCTGTCGAGCGACAGCACCGACTTCACACGCGGGTCGGCGCCGGCAACGAGCGCTTCGATGCCACCGCACGAGTGGCCGGCAACGCCGATCCGGCGGGTGTCGAGCCGGTTCCGCAGGGCGCTTCCGGGCCGGCCGTCCTCCCGGCCGGCCCAGGTGATCGCGTCGGTGATGACCTTCGGCTCGGCGGTGCCGTTCTCGGTCAGCGCGGGCTGGTCGAACCCGCCGACGGCGACGACGACGAACCCGTGCGCGGCGAGCAGCGTCTCGACCGTCAGCAGCTCGTCGTTGCTCGTGTGCCGGCACGCCCCGTTGCCGAAGACGACCACGGGCAGCCGATCCCGCGTCCGGTCCAGGTCGGCGGGCCGGTAGACGGTGTACTCGGCGGCGTAGGCCCCCGTCCTGGCCGCGGGTTCGCGCACCACCGGGTGGAACACCGCGGACGCGGGCGGCGCGGGCGCGGCGGCCACGGCGATGTCCGCGTCGGGAGAGCCGGACCCGGTGGCCACCGCGGCCGTGACCGCGACGACGGCCGTCACCGCGGCGGCCAGAGCAGGCTTGAGGAGAGCGTTTCCCATCAGAATTCCTCTCGGGTCACTTCAGTTCGTCGAGCCACGCGGTCATCCGCGCGGTCAAGTCGCCTCCGGTGCGGGCGTCGACGTTGTCCGCGTGCAGTTCCAGCACGGGGATCCCCGCGGCGCGCAGGGCGCGAGTGGTGAAGTAGCCGCCGCGGGCGTCGTCGGACACGAGGTGCACGACGCCGTCGACGCCGTGGTGCCGGGCTTCCTTGACGTACCACTCGGCCGACCACGGCGGGGTGTAGAGCTGGTCGCCGAATGCGGCGAAGCGGGCGGCGAGGGCGCGCAGCGGGTCGTCGCCGTAGCGCAGGTAGCCGTCCGCGGCGATCGCGAGGTACATGGACCAGACGAAGACGGCGCCGTGCGAGCGCTGGAACCGGTGGTAGAACTCGAGGTCGAACCACAGGCCGCGGCCGATCCACAGCAAGCGCAGCCGCTCGTCCGGGCACACCGCGACGCCGGCGTCGATCCGGTCGCGGACCTCGTCGTGGAACGCGCGGGCGGCGTCGCGGGCCCACTCGGTACCGCGGTGCCACTGGGGCACCATCACGCTCGGGATGCCGTCGGTGACGGCGATCGGGCACGGCCGTGCCGCGGCGATCAGGTCGCGGGTGCGGCGGTTCCACTCCTGCTGCTCGTTGACCAGCGCCATGACTTCCCGGAACCGGGTTTCGGAGAACACCCGGCCGGTGGTGTGCTCCAGGAACCGGATCAGGCCGGTCAGCTCGCCGGTCAGCAGGTCGAGCCGGTCACTCCCGATCGCCTCCTCCCAGCGACGCGGCATCAGCTCCCACCACCGCTCCGGAACCGCGTCCTCCGCCGCGCTCTCCAGCGGGTAGTACGTGACGCCGGGCTGGGCGTCCCAGACGTCGAAGATCTTCCGGGACGCGTCACCGGTCGTCTCGCCGAGCACGATCGACGGCTTCGGCAGGCCGCCCCACGGCGCCTGATCGGGGTCGTCCTCGAACACCGACGCCAGCGAGGTGGCGCTGTACTGCTCGATGTAGTCGGGGTAACCGCGCTCGCGCAGCAGGCCGAGGTAACGCTGGGTCTGGCGTTTCGCCGCGACGATCGAGGCCCACCACTGGTTGACGACGTACGGGATGCCCATCGCGCGGAAGATCTCCTGCGGGGCGTCCGCGTTGACCAGCGCCAGCGGCGCGCCGGCGGCGACGTCTTCGCGCATCCCGGCGAACCACTCGCGCTGGTAGGCGGTGGCGGTGGTCGCCGAGGTCAGCCGGGCGATCATGCCACCACTCCGGCCGGGAGCAAAGCCGCCAGCGCCTCGGGGGTCAGCTCGCCGTAGGGCTGCCGTTCCGCCAGGACCGCGCGCAGCCCGGTCGCCGCCCGCTGGGCCGGGAAGTCCCACGGCGGCGCGTCGTCGTGCACCCGTGCGTACGAAAGCAGGACCTCCGCACCGCAGGCCCGGGCGGCCGCGGCAGTGTGCGCGGCGCGCTGCCGGATCGACGCGCGCGGCGCGGCCGGGCCGTTGTGCTGGTAGCGCTCGGCGAGCGCGAGTTCCGTCGGCGCCGCGCACGTGCGCGCGAAGAGCAGCTCACCCCAGTCGTGGTCCTCCCCCACGACGAGAAAGCCGTTGTCCTCCAACGTCCGGTACACCGCCGGGTCGTCGTGGGAGCTGCCGGTGAGGAACAGTCGCACGCCGTCGGCCTCGGACGAGTCGGCGGCCACGCCCTCGGCGAGCGCGGTGGCCGCCGTGACCGGCAGCCTGGTGGTCGCGGCGACGACCTCGAGGAACCTGGTGCCGCTCAGCCGGTTCGCCCGGCGCAAAACAGCGCAGCGGCCGAGCGAGCGCCGCAGGGTGTCGTGGGCGGTGATCGCCGCGGCGAGGTCGTCGTCGGAGACGGTCCGCCAGCGGCCGAGCCATTCGCGCAGCTGGGCGATCTTCGCGTGGACGTACCGGGTGGTCGTGTGATGCGGCAGGTGCAGGACGTCCACCAGCCGCACCGGCGGCAGCCGCAGCTCCGGCTCGACCCGGTGCAGCTCCCGCAGGGCGTAGAACAGCCGCAGCGAGGCTTCGCAATCGCGGGAGACGACGATGGCTTCGAGCGGCCCGTAGCCGCCGGTGAGGATCCGCGTCAGGATCGACCGGGCGACCGGGTCCACGCCGCGCCCGAGGTAGCGGTCGCCCAGCGTGCTGTCCTCGCCCGGCTTCCCGGCCAGCCGCAGTGGCAGCAGCCCCGCCGCGGTGATCAGCTCGACCGGGACGTCGGCGCCGACGTACCCCACCGTCGGCGCGCTCAAATGACCGCCTCCGCGGCCAGTTCCGCCAGCTGCTCTTCGGTGTAGCCGAGCAGCTCGCGGTAGACGTGCTCGTTGTGCTCCCCCAGCCCCGGCGCGGGCCGTTCCAGCGAGACGCGGGAGGCGGAGAACCGGATCGGCACGCCGGTCCCGGCCAGGTCGGCCACCGCGCCGTGGCGCGGGTGCCGCAGCGGTACGACTTCCTCGCGCGCCAGGACCAGCGGATCCCGGACCGCTTCGCGCGGCTCGCGGACCTCGGCCGCGGGCACACCCTCGGCGGTGAACGCGGCCAGGATCTCGGAGAGGGGACGCACCCGGCACCACTCGCGGATGAGCTCGTGCAGCTCGTCGGCGGTGCGCACGCGCTGGTCCCGCGTGCGGTAACGCTCGTCCTCGGCCAGGTCCGGCCGGCCGATCGCCCGGAGCACGCCGTGGGCGAACGCGTCCGTGGGCGCGCAGAGGGCGAGATAGCCGTCAAGAGCCGGCAGGATCCCGAACGGCGCCAGCCGCGGCACCATCGAGCCGGTGCGCTGGGGCAGGCCGACCGCGTCGAAGGCGTCGAACGGCTCACACGCGACGAGCGAGGTCAGCGCGCCCAGCATCGACACGTCCACGCGCTGGCCCTCGCCGGTGTGCTCGGCCTGCAGCAACGCGGACACCGTGCCGACCACCGCGAACAGCGGCGCCAGCAGGTCGCCGATCGGCAGCCCGAACCGGACCGGGCCCTCGTCGGGTTCCCCGGCGGTCATCATCACCCCGCTCAGCGCCTGGATGATCGAGTCCATCGCCTTGCCCGAGCCCGGGCCGCCCTGGGCGCCGAACCCGCTGATCGAGGTGTAGACGAGCCGCGGGTTGATCTCCCGGACCTGCTCGTAGGAGATGCCGAGCCGCTCGGTGACGCCCGGGCTGTAGTTCTCCACCAGCACGTCGGCGTCGCGGACGAGATCGGTGAACACGGCCCGGGAGCGCGGGTTCTTCAGGTCGAGGGTGACGCTGAGCTTGTTGCGGCCGCGCAGCAGCATCGACACCGACAGGTCGTCCTCGTGGCGCCGGGCGAGGTTCAGCCCGTCGCGGCCGACGTAGGGCGCGTTGTTGCGGGACGAATCCCCGCCCGTGGCCGGGTTTTCGACCTTGATCACGGTGGCCCCGAGCCCGGCGAGCAGCAATGTCGCGTACGGCCCGGCGAGCGCGGTGGTCAGGTCGACGACGGTGCGGCCGGCCAGTGGCTGGTCGGTCATGAGGGAACCCCTTCGGAGAGATCGACGAGCACTTCGGTGCCGCGGGCGGTGAACCGGCCGTTGAGGCCGGCCCCGCGGGTGATGTCGTCGACGTACTTCGCCACGGCCTCGCCTTCCGGAGTGCCGCCGACCGGCACCGGACGGCCCTGGTCGTCGATCCGGCACGGGACGAAACCGGCCTCACGCAGCCCGGTCTCGTCGAAGCGGCAGAAGGCGATGGCGGTGTTGCGGCTTTCCGGGTGGAACGGGAAGAACGGCATGTCCGGGTCGGGCGCGAAGCCGTAGAGCTTCGTCCGGCGTTCGGCCCAGGCCCGCAGTTCGTCCGCGCCGACCCCGGCTCCCGGGGTCAGCGCGTGGGTGACCGTGACGAAGTTGCCGAGCCCGTGGAAGATCGGCCGTCCCCTGTGGACTTCGATGCCGCGCATGATGTGCGGGTGGTGGGAGAACACCGCGTCGGCACCGGCGTCGATCGCCGCGCGCGCGACCGGGCCTTCGTACATCGCGACGACCATCGGGGTGTGCCCGACGCCCTTGTGCAGCGAGACGAGCACGACGTCGGATTCGGTGCGCAGGCTGCGGACGTCGGCGGCCATCGCCTCGAGGCTGTCGGGGTCGGCGAAGGTGTAGATCTTCGGCGGGCCGCCCGGGCTCGCGTGGTCCAGCTCGTAGTGCGTGAGGACGTGGACGTACGCGCAGCCGGGCTTGCGGGAGGTCGCCCAGGAGTCGCGCGGGCCCACGCAGTTGTAGGACAGCACGCCGATCCGCAGGCCACCGCGGTCGACGAGCGCCGGGCGCCGGGCCTGCGCGAGGTCCGGCCCGGCACCGGCCGTCACCATCCCCGCCGCCCGCGAATAGGCGATGGTGTCGGCCAGTCCCCCGTCACCGGCGTCGCAGACGTGGTTGCCCGCCAGGGTGACCACCGCGAACCCGGCGCCGGCCACCGCTTTCAGCGCCTCCGGGTCCGCCGGGGGCGCGGGGACGTCGGTGCTGCGCTGCACCGCCGTGGTCGAATGCGGCACCTCGACGTGCCCGATCGCCAGGTCCATCCCCCGCAGCACCGGCGCGGCCGGCGCGAGGAAGAACTCCGGATCCGGCTCGTCCAGGATGAGGTCGCCGACGGCGCCGACAGTGATCACGAAACACCCTCCTTTTCGGACAGATGGCGGGACAGGAAGGCGCGCAGCCGATCGGTCGCCGGCCGGGTGAACAGCTCCTCCGGCGGGCCTTCCTCGACGATCCGGCCCGCTTCCATGAACACGCACCGGTCGGCCACCTCGCGCGCGAAGGCCATCTCGTGGGTGACCACGACCATCGTGGTCCCCGCCGCGGCGAGGGTCCGCAGCACGGCCAGGACCTCGTCGACCAGCTCCGGGTCGAGGGCGCTGGTCGGCTCGTCGAACAGCATGATCCGCGGCCGCACCAGCACGGCCCGGGCGATCGCGACCCGCTGCTGCTGCCCGCCCGAGAGCTGCCGCGGGTAGTGGTCCTCGCGGCCGGCCAGGCCGATGCGCTCCAGCAGGTCACGCGCCTCCCGCTCCACAGTGGACCGGTCGCGCCCGTGGACGCGGATCGCCGCGTCGGTCACGTTGCGCAGCACGGTGAACTGCGGGAACAGGTTGAACTGCTGGAACACCATGCTCATCCGGCGGCGCTGGGCGGCGATCCGGCGCTCGGTCAGGGGGCGCAGGCCGCCCGGGGTGCGCCGGTGGCCGAGCAGCTCGCCGTCGAGGTACATCGCGCCGCCGTCGATGGATTCCAGCTGGTGGGCGCAGCGGGCGAGTGTCGACTTGCCCGAGCCCGAGGGGCCGATGACCACGACGGTCTCGCCTTCGTGGACGTCGAGGCTGACGCCCGCCAGCGCGGTCACCGCGCCGAACTCCTTGCGGACACCGCAGATCCGCAGCACCGGCTCGGTCATCGGTTCCTCCGCAGGGCGACGGGGAGGTGACCACGCGAGAACCGGCGTTCCAGCCGGCGTTGCCCGGCCGTGAGGAGGGTGACGACCACGAGGTACCAGAAGCAGGCGACCAGCAGCATCGGCACGATCTCGTAGGTGCGGTTGTAGATCACCTGCACCGCGTGCAGCAGGTCCGACATCGCGATGACCGACACCAGCGCCGTGCCCTTGAGGACATTGATGAACTGGCTGCCCGCGGGCGGGATGATGACGCGCATCGCCTGCGGCAGCACGATCCTGAGCAGGGTCTGCCCCGGCGGGTAGCCCATCGCGCGCGCGGCGTCGCGCTGGCCGGAGTCGACCGACGTCACCCCGGCACGGAAGATCTCGGCCAGGTAGGCCGATTCGACCAGGGACAACCCGATGACCGCGGCGGTCAGCGGCGTGATCACGGTGTTGGCGTCCCACGTCCCGAAGACCGGGCCGAACGGGATGCCGAGCGACAGCTTCGGGAGCAGGTAGGCGAGGTTGAACCAGAAGATCAGCTGCACCAGCGGCGGGATGCCGCGGAACAGTCCCACCCACAGCGTCGCCACCCACCGCGCGGGCCCGAACCCGCTCAACTGCATGGCCGCGACCACGCCACCCGCCAGCGAGCCGAGCACCATCGCCGCGACCGCGAGCAGCACCGTGGTGCCCAGGCCCGCCATGACGCTCTTCTCGAAGAGGTACTTCGCCACGACGTCCCACTGGAACCGGTCGTTGCCGACCAGGAAGACGATCAGCTGGGCGAGCAGCACGGCCAGCACGAGCACGAACACCCAGCGCAGCGGGCGGAAGCGGCCATGGGCGGCGGCGACGTCGTCGCGAGCGGCCGCCGTTTCCTCCACAGTGGACATCGCGGTCATTTCGCGGTGGCCGCGTCGAACAGCGGCTGCGGGACCGTGACGTCCCCGAGGCCCCACTGCTTCATGATCCGGGTGTAGGTGCCGTTGCGGAACAGCTCCTCGAAGGCCTTCTGCAGCACCGGGCCGAGCTTCCCGGCCTTCGGCGTGTAGAGCGCCAGGTTGTCCTTCGTGGCGCCTTGCTCCTCGGTCTGCGTCACGTACTCGTACTGCCCCTTCTGCTGGGAGGTCACGTCGATCGCCGCGGCCTGCGTCATCCCGGCGGCGTCCGCCCGGCCGGACTTGGCGGCCAGCAGGGTGGCGTTCGTGTCGTCGAGCCCCACCACCTGCACGGCCGGGCGCTGTTGGCCCTGGCAGAAGGTGGACAGCTTGGCGAGCTGGTCCTCCACGACGCTGGCGGTGACCACGGCGACGCGCTTACCGCACAGGTCGGCGGCCTGCTTGATGCCGGCGGCGGACCCTTCGGGCACCACGTAGGCGGTGCGGGTGGTCATCCAGGTGACGGTGTCGAACTGCTTCTCGCGTTCGGCGGTGGCTTTGACGGGACCGTTGAAAGCCTCGTAACGGCCGCTGAGCATGCCTTGCAGCGCGGCCGGGAGACCGCTGACGACGGTGGTTTCCGTGCGCACGCCCAGGAGCTGGCCGAGCGCCTCCTGGAAGTCGTGGTCGATGCCGGTCACCGTCTTGCCGTCCGGGCCGACGGTCCGGTAGGGCGGGTGGGAGTCCCCGGCGAACCGGATGATCCCGGCGTCCTTGACCGCCTGGGGCAGCTGGTCGTGCAGCGCCTGGTCGGCGGTCAGGGCGGCGGCCGTGGGCGCCGTGGCCGCTCCCTCCTCGACCGTGCAGCCGGCCAGGACGAGGCCGGCGGCGACCACGGCGAGCGGGCTTCGACGCCATTGACGAAGTGAGGAACCCATGTCGTTGTCTTCCTGAGGAAGGCCGTCCGGACGGGCGGCGCGGGAACCCGGGAGGGGAGATTGGTTGCTATCTGCGCGCCGATCGTCGCATGATGTGTCGCGTGATTCAACCCCTCGTCCCGGCCGCCCGGCCGGGACTGTCACCATGGACACCCGCGGCGGGCGACCCCGGCCGAACGCCGGAACGAACCCTGAAGACGAACCCAGGAGAGGCACGCGCGCGATGACGACCGGCCCGCTGCCCCGCTCCCAGCAGGGAGCCGAACCGCAGCTCCTCCTGACGTCCCTGCTCGGCGACTTCTGGTACTGGCGCGACGAGCACATCCCCTCGGCCGCGCTGGTGGAGCTGCTCGGCGAGTTCGACATCAGCCCGGCCAGCGCCCGGGCCGCGATCCGCCGCCTCGCCGCGCGGGGCCTGCTCACCGTGTCGCGAAGCGGGCGGACGACGGCGTACGGCATCCCCGCCCGCACGTCCGAGGTGATCATCGAGCGCACCCACCGGATGCTGACCTTCGGCACGTCCGCGCCCGAGTGGGACGGCCAGTGGACGGTCGTCACCTTCTCCGTGCCGGAGCAGGACCGCGGGCTGCGCACGGCGCTGCGTTCGCGGCTGCGGGTCCTGCGCTTCGCCGCCCTCTACGACGGCGTGTGGGTCAGCCCGTACGACCTGTCCGCGCCCGCGCTCGCCGCGCTGCGCGAACTCGACCTCCGCAGCGCGACGGTCTTCCGCGCCACCGAGGTCCCCGGCGACGCCGGCAGCCCGGTCGCGGCCTTCGACCTCGAGCCCCTCGCCCGGGAGTACGAGCAGTTCGTCGAGCGCTACGAACAGGTCCTCACCGGCCTGGACGCCGGCCTGGTCGGCCCGGCGCAGGCGCTGCGCACCCGCACCGAGCTGCGTGTGGACTGGCGCCGGTTCCCGGAGACCGACCCCGACCTGCCCGCCGAGCTGCTGCCCGCCGGCTGGGCGCGCGACCGGGCCCAGAAGGTGTTCCTGCAGATCTACGACCGGCTCGGCCCGCTCGCCGAGCTGCGGTTCCGGCAGCTGCTGACCGCCACCGACCCCACGCTGGCCGAGCTCGCGTCCCACCACGACTCGGCGAAGGTGGCCGCCCTGTTCGCCGGCCTGGGCGACCACCACGCGGCGGGCGACACGCCGTTCGAGCAGGCCGCCGAGGCCCGCCGGCTGGACGAAGCACGCCGTCAGTGAGAGATATCTTCCCGGTCGTCCGTACGGGAAACAGCGCTCGACGGCAGCACCACGGCGCCGCGGGCCGGGCGGCCGCCGGCGTCAGCGGGTGGGCGTCGCCGTCCCGATGACCAGGGGGTGGACCACCGACGGCATCCCGCGCCAGCGCGCCGTGCTCAGGTCCTCGATGTCGAACCGCTGCTTGACGAGCGCGATCGTGTCGCGGTCGCACCGGCAGCCCTGCGCGAACGCCGCCCACGGTCCCGCCAGGCGGGTCTGCTTCCGCGCCTGCTTCGGGTCCTCGGCCCGCACGTGCTCGCAGAACAGCAGCCGGCCACCGGGCCGCAGCACCCGCACGAGCTCGGCCAGCACCCGATCGACGTCGGGCACCGTGCAGAGGACCAGGGTCGACACGACCGTGTCGACACTGGCGTCCGCCATCGGCAGCGCGTCGGCGGCGGCTCGCACCGGCCGCATCCCGGCGTGCCCCCGCACGCGCTTTTCGAGCCGCCGGTACATCGCCGGGACGGGCTCGCTCAGCACGACCTCCGCCGCCTCCGGGTAGTGCCGCACGTTGAGGCCGGTTCCCGCGCCGATCTCGACCACCCGGCCGTGCGCGCGCCGCAGCAGCTCCGCGCGCCGGCCGGCCAGGCCCAGCCGCTCCCCCCGGCGCAGGAACGGGTCGTACAACGCCGCCCCGAACCGGTCCCAGAGCCCGTCCCGTGCCCCCACGCTGTCCCCTCCGGCCATCGTTCCTCCTCCACCACCGCTGATGCGACGCAGCACACCAGCCACCGCCTGCCCACCGCATCACCCGCCCGTGCCATTCCGGGCGCTGGCCGGAACCGGCCACGCCGGCTCGCGCACCGGCCTAAGCTGGGGAAATGCCGGGACAAGACCAAGCCGTCCGCTTCGCCGCCGCGGGCGATCGCACGGTCGCCTGGGCCACCGCCGGCGCCGGCCCGCCCCTCGTCGTCGGCAACTGGTGGTGCGGGCACCTCGAGCTGGACTGGCGGAACCCCTTGTTCCGGCGGTTCGGCGGGCTGCTCGGCGACCGGTTCACGCTCGTCCGCTACGACCGGCCCGGCGTCGGCATGTCCGACCCCGCCGGGCCCCTGGTCACCTCGCTCGCCGACGAGGTGGCCGCGTTGAGCGCCGTCGTCGACGCGGCCGGGGAGAAGGTGAGCCTGTTCGGCGGTTCGTCCGCGGGCTGCGCCGCGATGGCGTACGCGGCGGCCCACCCGGACCGCGTGGAACGGCTCGTCCTGTACGGCAGCTACGCCCGCGGCACCGAGATCGCCGCGGCGGAAGCACGGGATTCCTTGCTGACCCTGCTCGGACGTCATTGGGGCGTGGGCTCCCGGATCCTCGCCGACCTGTTCCTGCCGACCGCGACGGCGGTGGAGCGCGACGAGTTCGTCCGGTTCCAGCGCGCCGCCCTGTCCGCGGCGAAGGCGGAGCGCGCGCTCGCGGCGGTGTACGCGTTCGACGTCCGGGACCGGCTGGCCGCGATCGAGGTCCCCACCCTCGTCCTGCACCGCCGCGACGACCGCGCGATCCCGTTCGCCCTGGGCCGGGACGTCGCCGCGCGCATCCCGGGCGCCACCTTCGTCCCGCTCGACGGAACCGACCACCTGCCCTGGCGCGGCGACACGGACGCCCTCGTCCGGCCCGTGCGGGAGTTCCTCGGCGTCGGCCGGCGAGCCCGCCGGCCGGGCTCGCCGGCCGGCGGGCTCTCCGCCCGCGAACTCGACGTGCTCCGCCTGGTCGCCCAAGGGCTGAGCGACCAGGAGATCGCGCGCCGGCTCGGGATCAGCGCCCACACGGCGCACCGGCACGTGTCGAACATCCGCGGCAAGCTGGGCGTGTCGTCCCGCGCGGCGGCCGCCGCGCACGCCGCCACCGCCGGCCTGCTGTGACCGCGCCGAGGGCACGGCGCACCACGCTAAGATCCGACGTCGATCCCTTCTTGTCACAGGTCGCAACCGGGAGGACGTCGTGCGGATCGGCGAACTGGCGTCACAAGCGGGGGTGAGCGTGCGATCCCTGCGCTACTACGAACAACAGGGCCTGCTCACCAGCACCCGCAGCACCAGCGGGCAACGGCACTACACGGACCGGGAAGTCGAGCGGGTGGCCTTCATCCAGCGGCTGTTCGACGCCGGCCTGTCCAGCCGCACGATCGCCGAGCTGCTCCCCTGCGTCGAAGCCCCCAGCGAGGGGAACTCCGACGCCGCGTTCGAGCGGATGCAGCAGGAACGCGAGAAGCTGACCCGGCACATCGCCGACCTCGTCGACACCCGCGACTCCCTCGACGGTCTCCTCGCCGCGAACCGGGCCCACCGCGCGTCCCTCCGGGCGGCGGCCGGCAGCTGACGGCCGCGCTCACGGCGATTCGACGAGCCCGGCCATCCGGTCCAGGGTGCGGTGCATCGCCGCCCGCGCCGCCCACCGTCCCCCCGCGACGACCACCCGCAGCGGCTCTTCGCTCAGGTCCCAGCTCTCCCGGACCAGAGTGCCGTCGCCGGCCGGCTCGAACTCGTAACGCCAGATCCGGCCGCCGAACACCAGGCGCCACTTGACCGAGTCTTCGTGCGGCCGGCTCTGCCAGGCGAAGCGACGGCCGGGCACGGCCTCGATCACCGTGCTCGTCATGACGTACTTGCCGCGGAGGTCCATTCTCATGCCGAAGTGGTCACCGAGGCCGAGAGGCCGGCCGGGTGAGCTGACGTCGATCGCCTCGACCACGGAGCCGGACCCGTCGATGTCCTTGTGCCGCAAGGGATCGGCGACCAACGCGTACATCCGGTCCGCCGGGGCGGCGATGCGGCGCTCGACGGACACGACCCAGCGGCTCATGCCGCCACCCTATCCGCGGCCGTCACGGATCGGTCACCGCTGCGGGCGTGGAGCACGAGGTTCGCTCCCAGCTCGGCACCGAAGATCCCGAACCCCGGGACGACGAGCCCGGACCCGGCCGGCGACAGCGGCCACGCCCCCGCCAACCCACCGGCGACCGCCGCCACGGCGCCGGTGACCCGGCCGCGAGTGCCCGGGGCGGCCGTACCGCGTTCGCCGCCACCGGAGCCGAGACGTCGATGGCCAGGATCGCCCGGACATCCGGGGTCGGCTCGGCCACGCGGTACGGCAACTTCGCGACCCGCTGCGACCTCCTGGAGGCGCTGCTCGCCGACGAGGCCGGGGAGGTCCGCGCCGCAGCAGCGACAACCTCCGAGACCGGCTCACGACCTGGCTGCGCACCCCGGAACATCCGGCAGCCGATCCTCGACGCGGCGCCGGCCGGACTCCACGAGAGCGGCACTGAGGCCCAGACTTCACAGCCGACCTGGCCTCGACCACCCCTACCCGTGCCGGCGGGCTGCACATGGTTACCGAGCTGCCTGGGGCAAGTGGCCCTCAAGATACCGACATTCGGCGGTATCGGGGAGTCCGATTTATCTGTTTGGATCCTCGCAGAGCTTTTTACAACGTTGTAAAAACGAAGGGGATCTCGCCGATGAGAAGAGCCGCTTCCGTCCTCCTCGCCTTGCTGGTGGCGCTGGGCGTGGCGTCGGGAACGCCGCCCGCCGGTGCCGCCGAGCCCGTGCACGGCCTGAAAGCCGAGTACTTCACGCCGTCGTCGCCGGACGCGCACGACTTCGCCGACCTGGCCGGCACCGCGCTCGACTCGGAGGTCGACCACCCGGACCTGACCTCGGTCTTCGGGTTGGTCACCGGGCGCACGGAGCACACGACCGCCCGGTGGACCGGGCAGATCGCCGTGCCGCAGACCGGCGACTACACGTTCTACGCCATCGGCGACAACGGGTTCCGGTTGTTCATCGACGGCGCACCGGTGATCGACCACTGGGTCGGCGACTGGGACACCGAGCAGACCGGCGCGCCGGTCACGCTGGCCGCCGGCAAGCAGTACGACTTCAAGCTGGAGATGTTCCAGGACACCGGCGGCGCCAACATGTTCCTGCGCTGGTCGAGCGCGGCCATCGCGAAGCAGATCGTGCCGCTGTCGGCGTTCACGCCGCCGGCCGACTACCAGGTCGTGCCGCGCACGGCGGAGGTGTCCCAGGACGGCCGCACGCTCACGGCCGGCTTCGACGGCCGCGTCTCGGGCTCGAACGACCTGAAGGACCATCTTCGGATCGACGTCGACGCGACGCCGATGCCGGTCTCGCTCGTCACAGCGAACCGCGACCGGGTCACGATCCGGCTGGCCGAGAGGGTCCTGAAGGGCCAGCGAGTCAGCGTCTACTACGACGGCGCCGGCGCGCTCGCGGTGAACGGCACGAAGATCGGCAAGGTCATCCGCAGTGCCGCGAACACGTCGACGGAACGGCTCCGGACGACGTGGGGCGAGAACGTCGACACGCGCCACCCGCTGCCGGAGTACCCGCGGCCGCAGCTCGAGCGCGACAAGTGGGTCAACCTCAACGGCCCGTGGGAGTTCTCGGCCGCCAAGGAAGGCCAGCAGCCTGCGTTCGGCAAGCGGCTGCCCGAGAAGGTCGTCGTGCCCTACCCGATCGAGTCGCAGCTCTCCGGGCTCGAACGGCACGAGGACCACATGTTCTACCGCCGCACGGTCACCGTCCCGCGCGACTGGAAGATCGGCGGCGGGCAGCGCCTCAAGCTCAACTTCGGCGCGGTCGACTACCAGGCCAAGGTGTGGGTGAACGGCAAGGTCGTCGCGGAGCACACCGGCGGCTACACGGCGTTCAGCGCCGACATCACCGACGCGCTCAAGCGCGGCGACGAGCAGGAGATCGTCGTCGCCGTCACCGACACGACCGGCCCGTATCAGCCCAAGGGCAAGCAGTCCCCCAACCCCGGCGGCATCTTCTACACCCCGTCGTCGGGCATCTGGCAGACGGTGTGGCTGGAACCGGTGGCGGACAAGGGCATCGACGAGATCAAGACGACTCCCGACCTGACCACCGGCTCGCTGGCGCTGAACGTCAAGTCCGCGGGCAACGCCACTGTCACGGCGGTCGCAAAGGACACGCGCGGCCGGCAGATCGGCACGGTCAGCGGACCGGCGAACACGAACCTGAAGCTGCCGGTGCCGAACCCGCACCTGTGGACGCCGGACGACCCGTACCTGTACCAGCTGGAGATCAAGCTGGGCGGCGACAAGGTCAAGAGCTACTTCGGCATGCGGTCCACCGGCATCACGAACGTCGGCGGCGTCCCCAAGCTGACGCTCAACGGCAAGCCGTTCTTCTCCCTGATGCAGCTGGACCAGGGCTTCTACCCGGACGGCCTGAACACCGCGCCGAGCGACGACGCCCTCGTCTTCGACCTGAAGGCGCAGAAGGACCTCGGCTTCAACGCCGTCCGCAAGCACATCAAGGTCGAGCCGGCCCGCTGGTACTACCACGCGGATCAGCTGGGCCTGCTGGTCTGGCAGGACTTCGTGTCCCTCGACGACGGCAACAACCCCGCGGCGCAGCAGGCGTGGCTCAGCCAGGGCCTGGAAGAGATGCACCAGCTGCAGAACTACCCGTCGATCTACGCCTGGATCGTGTTCAACGAGGGCTGGGGCGAGTGGGACAAGGCCGCGACCGGCCGGATCGCCGACCAGGTCAAGGCCGCCGACCCGAGCCGGATCGTCAACGCCCACAGCGGGGTGAACTGCTGCGCCTCGAAGGGCGACTCGGGCCGCGGCGACGTCATCGACCACCACGACTACAACAACACCGATCCGGCCGCCTCGGACGGCAGGCGCGTCGCGATGGACGGCGAGCACGGCGGCTTCACGCTGCGCACGCCGGGTCACCAGTGGCCGGGTGCGCCGATCGCGATCTACAGCGGCGTGGCGGACAAGGCGGCGCTGACGGCGAAGTACGTCGACAACACCCGCACGTTCTACCTCGGGCAGGCCCGGGCCGAGCTGTCGGCCTCGGTCTACACGCAGGTCACCGACCTGGAAGGTGAGCTCAACGGGCTCTGGACCTACGACCGCAAGCGCCTCAAGGTCGATCCCGGTCCGGTCCGCGAGATCAACCGGCGCGTGATCGAGGCCGGTGCCAACGCGGGCAAGCCCTATCCCTACGCGGGGAAGGCCGCGTGGAACCTCGACGAGCGCGGGGGAACGACCGCGAGGGACTCGAGCGGCGGCAACAACCCGCTGACGCTCACCCCGACCGGGGTGGCGTTCAAGGACGGCGCGCTGCAGTTCACCGGTGGCTCGGCCGACACCTACGGCCCGGTCGTCGACACGACCGGTGACTACACCGTGTCCGCGAAGGTGCGGCTCGACGAGCTGCCCGGCAACTACGCGACCGCGGTGAGCCAGGACGGCCGGGAGCGGGAAAGCCCGTTCTACCTCCAGTACGGGCAGGGCGCGTTCGCGTTCAGCACGCCCGGCGGCAACCGGGCCCGCTACGAGGTCGTGCCGGAGATCGGCCGCTGGTACGAGCTGACGGGTGTACGGGCCGGCAACGAGATCCGGCTCTACGTGGACGGCGTGAAGGTCGCGACGGCCCCGGCCGGTCCGGCGGTCGCGGGCACCGGCGCGTTCACGGTCGGGCGGGCCAAGTACAACGGCGGCAACGTCGACTTCTGGCGCGGCGCGGTCGACGACGTCGACGTGGTGGGCAAGGCGCTGACGGACGCGGAGGTGGCCCGGCTCTCCTGATCGCCGGTGCCTCGGACCGGCACGCCTGCGACGCGGGTACCGCGCTGTCGAGCGCGGTACCCGCGCCGCTGTGCCCGGGAACCGGGTCAGGCGCAGGCTGCCGGACACGACCGGACAGCTCGACGCCCGCGATCATCGGGTTCGGCAGGCCCGCCGCCGGCGGCGGCAACGCCGCCACGGTGCAGGCCAGGGCCCAGCACAGGTTCGCCTCGATCGCAGCATCCGTGCCGGTGCCGATCGCCAAGCCGAGATCGGCGACGGCGGTCGCGTTCCCCGTGTTCACGAAGATCCCGGCCACCGGCGTTTCTCTCAGCCGACCATCCGCATCCCGGCGAAGAACACGACCAGCACGGCGCCGACACCGAATCCGACGAGCAGCGCACCACCGATGGACGGACGGACACGTACTCCGGCATAGGCCAGCCCCAGTGCGAGCATCAGCCAACCGCCGACCAACGGCAAACCCGTCATCATCCCGGCGGTGAACAGCGAAACGCCTTTGGCGCCACCGGCGACCACCAACGCGTAGCCGACGATCACCAGCCAATGCAGGGGGCGGATTCCGGCCGGCTTCGCGACCATCCTGCGCCAGGAATGCTGGTGGGTCATGACATATCCTCCCGATTCGGTGATACGTCGAGCGTCCCACGTCACGCCGCCCGTGATCCTTACCTGAGCGTTACGGCTGCGGCAGCCGATCGGCCACTGTGGACTCACACAGTGGCGGCAGGACGAGTTCCCATCGCGACCGGCGCGGCGGTCATCACCCGGCGTGCCGTTCAGCGTGGGTCGATCAGCTCGAGGACGCCGTCGGCGGTACCGGTGACGAACAGCCTCCCGGTCGCCGGGTCGACGCCGACCGTGTTCGGCTGCCGCACGGTCGGCAGCCGCACGACCTCAGTCGGCGTACCGGAGGCGAGGTCGATGCCGACCACCTCGTTGCGCGCGGTCAGCGTCACCCACATGCGGTCGCGCACCGCGTCGTAAGCGATCCCGTACGGCGTTCCCGGCAGCGTCAGCTTCCCGATCTGTTCGAGCCGCGGCGTGAGCCGGTAGAGCAGGACGGCGTTGCCGCGGGTGTCGGCCACCGCGAGGTGGCCGCGCTTGTCGGCGAGCACGTGCGTGGGCCCGGCACCGGCGGGGACACGTCCGACCTGCCGCAGCGCCCCCGCGTCGTAGACGGTGAGATCGTTCTGCCGGACGTCGACCAGCCCGACGAGATCACCCACGGCCGCGAGCCCGGCCGGCTGGGTGACGTCGGGAAAGGTGTGCACGACGTGCCCGTCGCGGACGACGGCCACGCTCTTGCCCAGCTCGTTCGCGACGAAGTACGAGCCGTTGGCGGCCCGGGTCGCGTCGTGCGGGACCACGCCGGTCACCACCGTCGTGGTCACCTCGCCCCCGGGCAGGGCGACGGTCAGCAACGAGTTGGACGTCTCATCGGGGACCAGCACCGGCCCGCCGGGCGCGGCGAGCTGGAGGTGGCGCAGCCAGCCGGGCAACGGCACCCGCTTCACCACCTGCCCGGTGCGCGCGTCGACGAGGGCGAGCGCGTCCGGCTTCCGGACGCCGACCGCGACCAGGTGCGTGACCGCGTCGGCGACGACACCTTCGGGCGCCGAGCCGATCGGCAGCACCTGACCGGCCGGCGTCCGGGCCACCCCGGGAGCGGCGGCGGGTTCGGCGGCCGGCGGCAGTTCGGCGGGTTTGTCCGCGACCGGGCTCGAGCAGCCGGCGAGGAGGACGACAGCCAGGCACCAAGGAGCGAGACGCACCGGAACCCCTTTCCTACGAAGGCCGCCAACCCTAGGCACCCCACGCCGGGCGAGCGGGCCGGCGAAGCGTTCGGTAAGCACGCCGTAAGATCGGCCTTTCCGTCCCGGCGGTGAGGGCGCGTCGGACCAGGACCGCGGAGACCACCCGATCCCCGCGTTGATCCACAGTGGACGGTCGGCTCACGGGATCGGGCTCCCCTGACGCCGGACGCCGGACGCGGTGTCGTGGCCGGACAGCCGCCGGTGGCGCCGTTCACCGGGGCCGCACCTGCGCGGCGACTCACTGTTCCGCCATCCCCATCGTCAGCGAGCCCCTCGCCGCCCGGCGGGCCGGGAGCACCGCGGCCACCGGCGCCGCCAGCACCGACGCCGCCAGCAGCACCCCGAGCCGGCCCCACGGCAGCGCGAACAGCACCGGTTCGCCCGGCGTCGACGCCACCCGCGTCATCAGCCACGCCGAGCCGACGCCGAGAGCCAGGCCGCACGCGGCGCCGAGCAGGGCGACGAACACCGACTCCGCGGCGATCGTGGCCCCGAGACCGGCGCGGGTCAGGCCGAGCGCGCGCAGCAGCGCCGATTCCCGCGTCCGCTCCAGGACCGACAGCGACAGCGTGTTCGCGATGCCGGCGAACGCGATCAGCACCGCCAGCGCGGTCAGCGCCCACAACAGGTCCAGCGTGCCCCGCAGCGGCGCCGACAGCCGGTCCTCGACCTCGGCGACGCTGTCGAGCCGGGCCAGCGGCGCGCCGGCGAGGGCCTGGTCCAGGGCCGGACGGGCCTGGTCTCCGCGCACGCCGGGCGCGAGGCGCACCAGGACGCTGTCGTCGTAGCCGTGGTCGCCGAGCGCGATCGCGGCCTGCTGGCCGAGATCGACCAGAGCGAGTCCCAGATCGGCGCCCGGGACGTCGACGGCGTCGTAGACCGCGACGACACGCAGCGGCACGGGCCGGTCCGCCGGCCCGGCGCGCACGGTGGTGCCGACCGCGAGGCCGGTCTCCGCGGCGAGTTCCCCGCTCACCGCCAGCTCCCCCGGGCCGAGCCGGTCGAGCCGTCCGGACAGCACCACCGGCCGCAGCAGGCTGCCGATCGCGTCACCGCGCACGGCCGCCATCCCGTAGGCGCCGTAGCGCCCCAGGTCGCCGGAGAACGAGTGCCGGGGCGCGGCGACCGCGACCCCCGGCACCGCCGCGAGGGTGTCGGCGAGGGTCGCGGGCAACGGCCGGGTCGCGGCCACCGACGTGACGACGAAGTCCGCCCTCAGCTGCTCGGCCAGGCCCTGGCCGCGGCCTGCTTCGACGCCCGCGGCCATCGTGGTCACGAGGGCCACGACGGCGAGGCCGATGGTGAGCGCGGCGGCGCTGGCGGCGGTCCGCTTCGGGTTGCGGTCCGCGTTCAGCGCGGCCAGCCGCGCCGGGCGGCCGAGCAGCGGGGTCGCCGCCACGCCCAGCAGCCGGACGACCGGGCCGGCCAGCAGCGGGCCGGCTGCCAGCAGCGCGGCGAGGCACGCGGCCATCGCCGTCACCGCGAGCGCGGCGCCGGACTCCGCCTCGGCGTGCAGCGCCGCCACGGCCGCCGCGACGCCGGCTGCCAGCAGGACGGCCGCCACCACCGCTCGCGGCCGCTTCGGGCGGGCGGAGCGCCCTTCCAGCGGGGTCCGCAGAGCCTCGACCGGGGCGACGCGGGTCGCGGCCCAGGCCGGGAGGGCCGCGGCGACGGCCGTCACCAGGACCCCGACCGCGAGCGCCGCGACGACCGTCCGGCCGGCCAGTGGAAGGTGGACCGCCTCCCCGGTGATCGCCTGCAGGACGGCCGCGATGCCGAGCCCGCCGGACAACCCGGCCACCGACGCGACCGCGCCCACCACCACCGCTTCCGCGAGCACCCCCGCGAAGACCTGCCGCTTCCCCGCGCCGATGCAGCGCAGCAGCGCCAGCTCCCGTGCTCGCTGCGCGACGAGGATGGTGAAGGAGTTGGTGATCACCATCGCGGCCACGATCATCGCGAGCACCGCGAACGCCGTGAAGAACTTCGTCAGCCCCGTCGAATCCGGCGCGGTCTCACGCAGCAACCGCGCCGCGGCCTCCCGCCCGGTGCGCACCTCGACGCCCCGGCCGCCCACAGCCCGCGTCAGGTCGGCGACGAGCCACGGGGCACCAGGAGCCGCCCGCACGACGATTTCGCCGATCGACGTGCCCGAGGCCAGCTCGTGCACGGCCCCGGGCAGCAGCACCAGCGGAGCACCGCCGAGACCGGAGCCCGCCGGCCGGGTGAACGTGCCGACGAGGTCGAACGTGCGCGGCCGGCCGTCCTCACCGAACACGGTCACCGGTTGCCCGAACACCCGGCCCGCGGCGGTGGCGCTGTCCATCGCGATTTCGCCGGTGGTGCGCGGGAACCGGCCGTCGGCGAGGTCGAACGGCCGCAGTCCCGGATCCGCGGCCAAGGCCGTGACGGCCGCATCCTGCGGGCGCCCGGTGATGTCGCGCACGGGCGCGCTCGCGGTGACGCGGCCCTCCGCCGCGGCGACGCCGGGCACGGCGCGGACCTTCGCCAACGTCGACTCGTCGAGCACCGCGCCCCTGCGGGTGGCGCTGATCGACGCGTCCACGCCGCGCGTCTCGAACGCGACCCCGGCGCGCAGCCGGGCGCCGACGGCGTCGGACAGGATGAACGCCCCGGCGACGAAGGCCACGCCGAGCGTGATGGCGACCGCCGAGAGCAGCAGCCGCAGGGGGCGGGCCCGGAGCCCGGCGAGGACGGTCCGCGGCATCACGCCCCCAGGCCGGTGAGCGCCGAGAGCACGGTCTCGGCGGTCGGCCGGGCGAGGTGCGCGGCGACACGGCCGTCGGCGAGCAGCACGCCGTGGTCGGCGTAGGAGGCGGCGACCGGGTCGTGGGTCACCATCACGACCGTCTGGCCGAGTTCGCGGACCGACGTGCGCAGGAAGCCGAGGACCTCGGCACCCGAGCGCGAGTCCAGGCTGCCGGTGGGCTCGTCGGCGAACACGACGTCCGGCCGGCCGGCCAGGGCACGCGCGCACGCGACCCGCTGCTGCTGCCCGCCGGAAAGCTCTCCCGGCTTGTGCCGCAGCCGCGGCCCCAGGCCCAGCGCGTCGACGACCGTGGTGAACCACGTCCGGTCCGGCCGGCGCCCGGCCAGCCGCAGCCCCAGCAGGATGTTCTCCTCCGCGCTCATGGTCGGCAGCAGGTTGAACGACTGGAACACGAACCCGACCCGGTCGCGCCGCACCCGGGTCAGCGCCGCGTCGGACAGCCCGGTGAGCTCCGACTGTCCGATCCGGACGCTTCCGCTGTCCACAGTGTCCAGACCGGCCAGGCAGTGCAGCAGGGTCGACTTGCCCGAGCCGGAGGGACCCATGATCGCGGTGAAGCGGCGGGCCGGGAAACCGAGCGTGACGCGGTCCAGCGCCCGTACCGCGGTGTCTCCCCGGCCGTGGGTCTTCACGACGTCCGTCACGCCCGCCGCGGCGGGACCGTCCACTGTGTCAGGCTGCATGCGGCGATCTTGGCCGAGGTCGCCTGAACGCCTCCTGAACCGACCTGAAGAACGTTTCAGGAAGCCGCACGCGGATCTGCGAAGATCGGCGGTATGCGGGTGCTCGTGGTGGAGGACGAAGCGCGGCTGGCCGAGACGCTCCAGTGGGGACTGGAGGCCGACGGTTACGCCGTGGACCTCGCGCGCGACGGCGAGGAAGGCCTGGCCCTGGCACAGCAGTACCCCTATCAGGTGATCGTGCTCGACATCATGCTGCCGAAGCTCAACGGTTATCGCGTCTGCGCGGCGCTGCGGGACCGCGGGGTGAGCACGCCGATCCTCATGCTCACCGCGAAGAACGGCGAGTACGACGAAGCCGAAGCGCTCGACACCGGCGCCGACGACTTCCTGGGCAAACCCTTCTCCTACGTGGTGCTCACCGCGCGGCTGCGCGCCCTCACCCGGCGGGGCCGCGCCGGCGCACCCGCCGCGCTCGCCTTCGGCGACCTGGTGCTCGACCCCGCGAAGCGGACGTGCCGCCGGGCCGGGCAGCCGGTGTCGCTGACCACCAAGGAGTTCGCGGTGCTCGAGTGCCTGCTGCGGCACGACGGCCAGGTCGTGGCGAAACCCGAGATCCTGGAGCAGGTCTGGGACCTCGCCTACCGGGGCGACCCGAACATCGTCGAGGTCTACGTGAGCGCGTTGCGGCGGAAGCTGGACGCGCCGTTCGGCCGGCGCACCATCACCACCGTGCGCGGGATCGGCTACCGGCTGGTGGCCGATGAGTAGGTGGTGGCCGGTTTCGGTGCGGCGCGGCGCGGCGCTCTCGGCGACGCTGCTCTGCGTCGCCGTCTTCACGCTGGGCTGGCTGGGCACGCGGCAATTCCTCAGCGACCGCCTGAGCGGCACCGCCGTCGCCCGCACCGATGCTGAGCTCGGGCGGATGGCCGACGCCTACGCGGTCGCCGCCGCCGGGGGCGGCCGGGCTGCGCTGGCCGCCGGCGTCCGCTCCGGCGACGCGCTTTTCAGCGTGGTCGCCGACTCCGGGCAATCCGTGGTCAGCAGCCCCGACCTGCGCCGCTGGGACCCCGCGTGGACCCCGCCGCCGCCCGCCCCCGCGGACGCGGCGCCGAACTGGACCACCACCACCGGCGTCACCCTGCGGCCGGGCACCCACCCCGGCTGGCGGGAGTACCGCGGCTACACCGTGCTGGGCCGGGTCGTCGAGAACGTCCCGGCCGCGCTGGTGGAACCGCTCGGCCGGGAAGGCACCACCCTGGACCACGGGCTGGGCACCGGGTCCGGCGCGGCGCCGCAAAGGCTGACGCTGTACCTGTTCGTGCTGCCCTGGGACACCCTCCGCACGCTGGCGCTGTTCGACGACACCTTGAGGTTCTTCGTCCCGCTCGCGGTGGTGCTCACGGCGCTGGTCGCGTGGTACACGGCGGGGCGCGCGCTGCGGCCGGTGAAGGCGATCCGGCGGGAGCTGGCCGGGGTCAGCGGCAGCAGGCTCGACCGGCGCGTCCCCGTCCCCCGCTCCCGCGACGAGGTCGAACAGCTGGCGCGGACCACCAACGAGACCCTGGAGCGGCTGCAGCAGGCGCACGACCAGCAGGAACAGTTCGTCACCGACGCGAGCCACGAGCTGCGCAGCCCGCTGGCAAACCTGCGCACGGCCCTCGAGGTCGCGCTCACCCACCCGGACCGGGCGGACTGGCCGGCGGTCGCGCACCGGTCATTGGACGACGTGCGGCGCCTGCAGCGCATCACGGCGGACCTGCTGCAGCTGGCGGCCGACCCGGCCGAGGCCACGCCGCCGTCCGGCGTCGTCGACCTCGCGGACGTCGTGGCGGAGCAGGTCGCCGAACGCGCGCTCGGCACCGGCGGCCCGGTCGTGCGGTCCGTTGTGGACGGTCCGGCGCCGGTGCCCGGTGCGGCGGTCCAGCTGGAACGCCTGCTGCGCAACCTCCTGGACAACGCGGTGCGGCACGCGCGGACCACCGTCACCGTGACCCTCGGACGAACCGCGGCCGAAATCGTCTTGGAGGTGCTCGACGACGGCCCCGGCATCCCGCCCGAGGAGCGCGAACGCGTCTTCGAGCGCTTCGCCCGGCTGGACGAAGCCCGCGCCCGCGACGCCGGCGGCTCGGGCCTCGGGCTCACCCTCGCCCGCGACATCGCCACGCGCCACGGCGGCTCGCTCCGCGCGGCGGACAGCACGACGGGCGCCCGGCTGATCGCGCGGCTGCCGAGACCACAGCAAGCACACGATCCCAGTCGTCGGCCGCCGACCCATCCCACCAGGTTCCGGGAGATCCGGTAGAGACCTGCTGCTGGTCTACGCACTCGCCGTGGAAAAACCGGTCCGGCTCGTCCCCGGCGTAGGCCGGAACATCCACCAGTGGCTGCCGTTCAACGTCGCCGGCAAGTTCCTCACCGGCACCGGGGCGTCCAACGCCCGCGCCCACGGCGCGGGACCGGTGTCCTTGTCCACCTGCTCGCCTTCGCAATCACAGTGGCGAGGAAGCGTGACGCCTGAACCATTCCCTCTCCCGGGTAGCCTCGCCGCGGATACCGTCCACCCCATGAGCCCGGAAGTCACCGCCGAGCCGGAACTGCTGTTCGGGCGGCCGCGAGAAGCCAGCGAAATCACCGTTCCGGCGTGGTGCCGCGCGGTCTACCTGGCCGTCGTCCACGAAGCGGCACTGCTGCCGATGGACTCCCCGGTGCCGGGCAGCGCGGCGAGTGAGGTGGACGTGCGGGCCCGGGTGGCGTCCCGGAAAGCGCGTGTCCGCACTCGCACCCTGAAACCACGCGTTCTCAGGTCCGTCCGGACGGCGGCCGCGGGAAGAAGAACGCCACCCGTTTCTGGTAGTCGCGGTAACCCGGGCGGTCCTGCATGCGCTTCTCGGTGCGCTTGGCGCCCGTGGCGAACATCAGCAGGTAGCTCATCAACGCCGGCGCGGGCAGGGTCCACAGGCCGGGCGGCGACGCGGCCGCGGTGAGCCACGCGCCGTCCCACACCAGTGAGTCGCCGAAGTAGTTCGGATGCCGCGACCAGCCCCACAGGCCGGTGTCGAGCACCTCCGGCCGCTCGTCCCTGTCCTGCCGGGAGTACACCGTCTTCTGGTGGTCGGCCAGCGCCTCCACCACGGCCCCGCCGGCCATGACCGCCAGTCCCGCCGGCGCCAGCCACCGACGCCTGCCGCGCGGCAGGGCGCCGGCGGCGGCCAGCTGCACCGGAGCCGAGACCAGCAGCTGGCTCAGCCCCTGGGTGAGGAACACCTTGCCGACGACCGCCGGCGTCGAGGCGCCCTCCAGGAACTCGGTGTAGCGCGGATCCTCTTCGTCGCTGCCGCGCAGCCGGCCGAGCATCTGCCGTTCCAGCCGGGCCGCCCACGCGACGGTGAGCGCGGCCAGCGCCCAGCGCCGCCGAGCGTCACCGCGCCCGGCCAGCGCGCTCGTGACCGCCACGGCCGCCAAGCCGGGACCCCAGACGGCGTCGGCGTAGTCGCGCCGGCCCTTCCGCAGCGCCACCACCGCCGTCGCGGCCTGCGCGACCGTCACGACGGCGGCCGACAACCCGGCCACCCGGCGCAGGTTCGCCGTGTCGAGCGTACGTCGTCCCATTCAGCGGGCCAGCCCGTTGAGCACGTCGGTCAGTTGTTTCTCGGTGTCGTTGCCGAGCTTTTCGAAGACCACCTTGCCCAGCGGGGCCGCGACCTTGGCGAGGCCGTGGAACTGCAGCTCGTTGGTGTAGGTGATCTCGGAGCCGGTGCCGCTCGGCGTGACCTCGATGGTCTCGGTGGAGGTGGCGGTGTCGTTGCGCCCGACCAGCACGACGCGATCGCCGGCGAGCTGCTCGAGGGTGTAGGTCAGCTCGGTGCTGATCCCGGCGATCTTCGAGGTGTTGTGCCACGACGAGCCGACCTTGACCGGGCCGCTGTCGTTGCGGGTGCAGCGCTCGGTGCCGGGGTCCCACTGCTCGGCGTGGCCGAAGTCGGCCAGGTAGGGGACGACGACGCCGGGAGCGGGATCGACGGTGAACGTGCGGGAAACAGTGGTCATGGATCCACCCTTTCGACGAGCTTCGATGACGGTCGCGAATTCCGCGCCCGGCACGGATCCACCGGCTACCCCGGCACCGGCGGCGCCCAAACAACCCGCCCGGGTGACCCGCCTCATGGTCACTCCTCCGCCTGCCGCGCAGCGGGCGTCACGAAGTCGACGGAGGTGACCGGCTGCCACGGCCCGCCCAGGTAACGCCACACCGCGAGCCCGGTGGCCGAACCCGTCTCGGGCCCGAAGTCCGGGCGGAGCGCCTCGATGGTCGCCCTCGCAGTTTCGCGGCCGACTTTGTTCTGGACGGTGACGTGCGGCTTCAGCGGCTGCGCGTCCTGCGCGGTCAGCCACGGTCGCCACCGGGTCCGCAGTTCCCCGTGCAGGGACGTCAATGCGGCGGAGGACAAGGCGATGGCGACTCCACCGCCGAGGGAGTAGACCCCGTCCACCGAGAAGGGGAAACGCGGGTACCGCACCGCGATCTCGGCGCAGTCGGCGATGACGGCGTCCGCGTGCTCGCCCGGCAGCGCGTGGAAGAGCGTGACATGCGCGCCCACCTTCAGCCGCTCGGGCGGGAACCACGTCCGGCGCAATTCGTCCCACGCGCGCTGGGATTCCCGGTCGACGGCGAGCGTGATCACCAGCGGCGGCCCGGCTTTCGGCACGCCGTTCAGTTCAGCACGACGATCGCGGTGTTGAGCGCGGTCGCGAACAAGGTCCAAGCCAGATAAGGGATCTGCAGCGCGGCGGCCACGCGCGAGCGGCGCCAGAACACCGCGACCGCACCGGCCACCGCGACGTCGAGGAGCACGATCTCGACCAGCGCGAGCGTGTAGGCGCCGGCGGCGAAGAACAACGGCGTCCACGCCGCGTTGAGCACCAGCCCGACCGCGTACCAGGTGAAGCCGGCGCGTGTTCCGCCGGCGCGCCAGTACCACCAGCCGGACACGGCGATCAGGAGGTACAGCACCGTCCACACCGGACCGAACAGCCAGGACGGCGGCGCCCAGGGCGGCTGCTCGAGCCCGGCGTACACCGCGCGCGAGGACGACGCGGCCAGGCCGCCGACCACGGCGACGACGGCCACCGCGGCCAGGAAGCCGGCCAAGGCGACCGGCGCCGGGGCGGACCGGTGCACGGTGGTCATACCGGCTCTCCCACGGTCGAGGGGTCGGCGGCCGTGCCGAGCAGGTGCGCCAACGCGTCGCCGAGCCGGGCGTGCCGGAAGACGTGCCCGGCCGCGAGCAGGCGTTCCGGTTGCACACGCTGATCGGCGAAGGCCAGCTCGCGGGCACCGTCCCGGCCGAGCAGCAGCCGCGGTCCGAAGGGCGGCACCTTCACCAGGGCCGGGCGTTTGAGGGTGCGGGCCAGGACCCGGGTGTACTCGACGTTGCGCACCGGCTCGGGGCTCACGGCGTTGACCGGCCCGTCGAGGCCGCGGTCGGTCAGCGCGCGCAGGTAGATGTCGGTCAGGTCGTCCAGGCCGATCCACGGCGTCCAGTGGCGGCCCGCGCCGAGCGGCCCGCCGAGCCCCGCGGCGAACAACGGGTACTGCAGCCGCAGCAGGCCGCCGCGCGGGCTCAACGCCAGGCCGGTGCGGACCTGCACCACCCGGATCCCGGCCGCCGCGGCGGGTTCGGTGGCCGCCTCCCACTCGGCGACGATGTCGGCCAAGGCGCCGTCGCCCGGTTTGCTGTCTTCGGTGAGGACGTCGTCGCCGCGGTCGGGGCCGTAGTAGCCGACGGCCGAGGCCGACACGAACACCCCGGGGCCGTCGGCGGTGCGGGCCGCCAGCCCGGCCAGTGCCCTGGTCGGGCCGATCCGGCTGTCCCGCACGGCTTTCAGGTGCCCGTCGTCGAACCGCCCGGCGACGGAAGTACCGGCCAGGTGGACGACCGCGTCGACGCCGGCCAGCAGGCCCGCGGCCGGTGCGGCCGGGTCCCACGTCCGCTCGTCGCGGGTGCGCGCGGGACGTCGCACCAGCCGGATCACCCGGTGCCCGCCGGTGGTCAGCAGCGCCGTCAGCGCGGTCCCGACCAGGCCGCTCGCGCCCGTGACGGCCACGGTCAGCGGTTCGTGCCAGTAGCGGTGCTGGGCGGCGAGATCGGCGGCGAGCTGACGGTGGCGGTAGGCGAACATCGACCGGAGCAGCGCTTCGGGCACCCGGGTTTCGACGTGGTCGGTGACGACCGTCCGATCAGGACCGTCGGCGGCGAAGCCGTGGGTGTGCCGCCAGGACACCAGCTTCGCCAGCACCGGCGTGTCCAGCCGGTCGACGAACCGGTGCGGCGGCTGGTACCCGGCCGGCTCGTGGGCCGCCACCCAGCGCAGGCCGCCGGGCAGGTTCAGCCGGGCCCGGCCGTCGCGCAGCGATCCGGCTTCGGCACCGACCTTGACCGGCTGCCACGGCGGCGTCAGCCGCACGATCGCCCCGGGCAGGCCGTGCCAGGCGAACACCTCGTCGAGCGGGGCGGCCACCACCGTGGAGAACTCGAGAGCCACGCGATCACCTCCGCGACGCACCTTCGATCCGGACACCTGCGAAGGGTAAGTCGCGCGCCACGCTGTCGCACTCCGAATGCGATTCAGATGCGATGCAAATGGGTTCGACGAGCGCGGCGAAGTTCGCCGGGACGGCCACTACGCCTTTGGCGCACTCGATCCGGCGGGTTTCCGATCCGTGACGGGTGCGCTCCAACTTCGATGCACGGGCCTGGTTTTTGTTGCGTCGGTGATGCGGCCGGGTGACGATCACCGGGCGGGCAACTGCCGGAGGAGGTCGCCGATGAGTTCACTCACCACGCCGACCAAGGGGTCGAGCGCGATCGAGCGGGCGGTGGGCGACGCCGCGGACAACGCCGATCAGCGCTACCGCCTGGCCAAGGGCCTGCGGCACCAGATGAACAAGGTGTTCCCGACCCACTGGTCGTTCCTGCTCGGCGAGATCGCGCTCTACAGCTTCATCATCCTGCTGCTGACCGGGGTGTACCTGACGCTGTTCTTCGACCCCTCCATGCAGGAGGTCGTCTACCACGGCAGTTTCAAGAACATGCAGGGCCTGGAGATGTCGCAGGCGTTCCGCACGACGCTGGACATCTCCTTCGACGTCCGCGGTGGGCTGTTCATGCGGCAGCTGCACCACTGGGCGGCGCTGATCTTCGTCGCGTCGATGGCGGTGCACATGCTGCGGGTGTTCTTCACCGGCGCGTTCCGCAAGCCGCGTGAGGCCAACTGGGTGATCGGTGGTCTGCTGCTGGTCCTGGGGTGTTTCGAGGGGTTCTTCGGGTATTCGCTGCCGGACGACCTGCTCTCCGGTACCGGGATCCGGGCGACGTTGTCGGGGATCGTGCTGTCGGTGCCGGTGATCGGCACCTGGATCCACTGGGCGTTGTTCGGTGGGGAGTTCCCGGGCGACCAGATCATCCCGCGCCTGTACACGCTGCACATCCTGCTGCTGCCGGGCATCATGCTCGCCCTGGTCGGGGCGCACCTGGCGCTGGTGTGGTATCAGAAGCACACGCAGTTCCCGGGTGTGCGCCGCAAGGAGACCAACGTCGTCGGCGTGCGGATCATGCCGTACTTCGCCCTCAAGGGCGGCGCGTTCTTCACGCTGGTCATCGGCGTGCTGGCGCTCATGTCGGGCCTGTTCCAGATCAACCCGGTGTGGAACTTCGGCCCGTACAACCCTTCCCAGGTCTCCGCCGGGTCCCAGCCGGACTGGTACATGGGCTGGGCCGACGGTCTCCTGCGGATCTGGCCGGCGTGGGAGCTCTACCTCGGTGACCACACCGTGCCGCCGGTCTTCTTCGCCGGCGCCATCGGCATCGGCGTGCTGGTGACGCTGCTGCTGAGCTACCCCTTCATCGAACGGAAGCTCACCGGCGACAACGCGCACCACAACCTGCTCCAGCGACCGCGTGACGTCCCGGTCCGCACGTCCATCGGCGCGATGGCCATCACGTTCTTCCTCGTGCTCACGCTGTCGAGCTTCAACGACATCCTCGCGTTCGAGTTCGACGTTTCGCTCAACGCCTTGACCTGGGCCGGGCGGATCGGTCTGCTCGTGGGACCGCCACTGGCGTACTTCGCGGCCTACCGGTTGTGCGTCGGCCTGCAGCGGGCCGACCGCGAAGTCCTGGAGCACGGCGTCGAGACGGGCATCATCAAGCGGCTGCCGCACGGTGAGTTCATCGAAGTCCACCAGCCGCTCGGCGGCGTAGACAGCCACGGCCACGCGATCCCGCTCGAATACCAGGGCGCGCCGGTGCCGAAGAAGATGAACAAGCTGGGCACCGCCGGCCACGCGGTGCCGGGTTCGCTGCTGCGCCCGGATCCCGACGACGAAACCCGTGCGTTGCAACGAGGGCGCCGGTGATCGCGCCGGCCGGCCGGATCAGCTGCCGAAAGAACCCAAAGCCTCCGTGAACGACGGCGGGAGCGGCTCGCCCACCGTCGGCAGCCCCCGCCAACCCGGACCCGCTGGGCGCACCGGCACCCCTTCGGCGCTCAGAACGCGCAGGAGCCGCACATCGGCCGACTGCGCGGTCATCGACCACACCACGACGTCGCGCGGGGTGAACCGGGCGGACATCGCCCGCAGGACGTCGGCCGAGACCGGTCCGCTCAGGAACGCCGCCGCGGCGCCGTCGTCGCTCAGCGCCGCGCTGAGCATCTTGACCGGCAGCTCGTGCCGCTCGGTCGGGCCGCAGACGAACAGCACGGGCGCCGAGCCCGGCAGCGCGGCCGCCGGGGCCGCGTACCGGTCGATCGCCGCGGAGGCCGTGGTGGCCAGCGCCCATTCGGCGACCATCGCGTGGCGATCGTCGTGCTCGGCCCACCGTTCGCCGATGACGCGCAGCACCGGCGCGACGACCTCGGTCCACGTCTTGGCCACGCCCAGGCTGGTGAACGCGTCGTCGACCAGCCCGCCGATCGTGGGCAGGTCGAAGGACTCCGCGGCTTCGGCGAGCCGCTCCCGGCGTCGCCGGACGGTCGTCTCGGCGGCCGAGCGCGACAACACGAGACGGGCCGCGTCGCGCGCGCTGGTGCCCTGCGCTTGCAGCGCCCGCATCCGGCGCAGCCGCTCGACGTCCTCCGGGGTGTACCGCCGGCGGTTGTTGCCCTCCCGGTGGGCGGCGCCGATCCCGTAGCGCTTCTCCCACGTCCGCAGGGTCACCTGGGACACCCCGAGCGCTCGCGCCACTTCGCTCGAGCCGAGCGAACGTGCTTCGGACGTCTCGGTCACGCCGTCTCCCGGTGTTCGCCGGCCACCGCCTCCCACCTGCGTGGATGACGACCGGTCACGCCACAGCATACAGTTGCATCGCGGATGCATCGCAGCACGAGGCAGCTCCGGTTCACCCGCCGGTGCGAGCCCGGAGGCGCCCCTCGGGCGCCGGGACGACCACCGGCTCCGGCGCGGTCATGGCCCAGCGCACCGCCTTGACCAAGGCGGCGGCCGCCAGCCGGATGACCGTGGCCTCCGCCACCGGCAGGTACGGCAGGCGCAGCCGGGCCCGGGTCCACACCGGCAGCAGCGCGACCGCGGAAGCCGCGAGCACGGCGTAGGGAACCCTGGCAGGCCAAGGGATCGGCGGGGTGACGAGCAGGAACCGGGCCGCCTGGCGCGCGTCCGCGCCACCCAGCAGCTCCGGCCGGTACGCGGCCAGCGCCCGGTCGAGCTCGGCCCGCGTCCGCGGCGGCTCGAGGACGCCGAGCTTCTCGGCGACCAGCGCGGTCTCCGCGACGTAGCGGTCGCACCCGGCCTCGTCGAGCGGACGTGCGCCGTACCGCTGGTGGGCCCGCAGGAAGCTGTCCGTTTCCGCGATGTGCACCCACTTCAGCAGGTGCGGGTCGTCGGCCCGGTAGGGCAGCCCGTCCGCGGTGGTGCCGCGCACGCGCCGGTGCACGCCCCGCACGGCCGAGACGGCCCGCTCGGCGTCCTCGGTGGTGCCGAACGTCGTCACGGCGAGGAACGTGCTGGTGCGCTGCAGCCGGCCCCACGGGTCGCCCCGGTACCCCGAATGGGCGGCCACCGCGGCCATCGCCGACGGGTGCAGCGACTGCAGCAGCAGCGCGCGCAACCCGCCGACGAACATCGCCGTGTCGCCGTGCACCCGGCGGATCGCGCTGTCGGGGGCGAACCAGCGCGGGCCGGGCGCGTGGTGGATCCGGTCCCGGTTGCGGGGCCCGTCCGGGCCGGCCACCCGCGCGAAGAGCGCGTCGCGAGCCCGTTCACGTACCTGCGCCACCCTTGTCCACGACCTCGTCATGGGCCCGATCTCCGTCCTGCCGAATCCTCACTTCGATGCAACTGCGATGCAGATTCGACTCACTGTCGACTTTTCCGCGTCGCCCGAGCGGCCTGTCCCCCCTCAGCCTACCTGCCGAAACGCGGCAGCCAGACCGTTCCGGCGGGGGCTCTGCAGTGGATCACCGCCGACCGAGCGCGGACAACCTCCGGAGCTTCCGCCTACGTTTGCATCGTCCTTGGATCGACGGCCGGAAGGTGACTCATGGCCGAAAGCAAGCTTCGAGCCGCCTCGCGCGGGCCACGCCCGGCGAGCAGCCGGTGCGCGGCCTCCCGGCTTCGATGAGCGGTCGCGAGCACGGCGGCCATGGCGCCGGCGACCGCCTGCGGGGTCAGGCCGTGCGGGTCGAGCACCCGGCCGGCCGGGATGCGCTCCAGGTCGTGGGCGACGGCGAACTGGTCGCTGGAAAACGGCAACGCGAGCGCCGGTACGCCGGCCGCGAGGCACTCGGTGAAGGTGTTGTTCCCGCCGTGGTGCACCACGGCGGCCACCCGGGTCAGCAGCGCCCGCTGGGGCACCTGGTCTTCGACCTCGACCCGGTCGTGCCCGGGGAACGCCGCCCGCACCGGCGCGACGCGGTCCCCGGCCGCCACCAGGACCGCGACGTCGGGGATCCGGAGCAAGCCGGTCACGACCGTGCGGAGCACGTCGTCGCGAGCCGACAGGAACGTGCCGAAGGAGACCAGCACGAGCCGGCGCCGCCCGCCGTCGGTCAACCGGTCGATCCGCCGCACCCAGTCGCCGGCCAAGCGCGTCTTCCCGACATCACTGCAGTGCCCGGCGAACCGCAGCGCCGGGCCGCGCGGCAGGTCCGGCAGCCACGGCAGCTCGGGGTAGTTGAACAGCACCGCCTCCGCGGACGTCAGGCCGAACGCGCTGGGCGGCACCGGCCGGGACGGGGCGTGCTCGGTCAGGAACGCCGTGAACAGCTCGGTGAACAGCCGGTCGTTGGCCTCGGCTTCGGCGCGGAGGCGAGCCAGCTCGCCGGCGCCGGGCCGGATCGCGTCCGGCCAGTAGGGCGGCAGCCCGAAGAAGCGCCCGGGACCGTCCAGGACGTAGCCGGGGTGACCGGGGCAGTAGGCCGCCCAGCGCCGGCCGAGGCTGTGGATCGCCAGGGTGACGGCGTAGGCCAGCTGGTCCACGAGGTACCAGTCCGGCCGGACGCGGTCGTCGAACTCCCGCACCGAAGCCAGCACCGCGGCGGGATCGGGCAGCATGTCGGCCCGCCGGTGCCGAGCCTGGGCGAGCAGCGCCGGGATCGCGCCCGCCCGGGTCGCGTCGAGGAATTCGGCCAGGCGGGCCGCTCCGGCGGCTTCCTGCTGGGTGCGCTCGGCGATGCCGGTGTTGGCGTTGTCCCCGAAGGCGAGAGCGCCGAAGGGCAGCCCGTGTTCGCCGGCGAGGCCCGCGAACGCCGGCGCGCACGCGAAAGTCACCTCGGCGCCCTCGGCCGCGAGCGCGGCGCCGACCGTCGCGAGTGGACGCGCGTGCGAAGCGAACGGTGGGCTCACCACGGCGATCCGCGGTCTCGTGGACGCGTTCATCCGTACCTCCTCCGTCTCCCCCGACCCTACGGCCTGAGCACTGGAGCCCAACTGTGACGATCTCGGCGACCACGACCATCACGTACCCCACCGACGCGGTGGCCCGGCTGCGCGCGCTCGGCCCCGGGGCGTCCCCGGACCGGATCGACGACGTCCGCCGCGCCCTCCACCCGTCGTTCGCCGGCCCGGCGCTGATCGAGTACGCCGGTCTCCGTCCGGCGCGGCACGACCCGGACTCCGCAGTGGCCACCCTGCGCGCGCTCGCGCGCGAACCAGTCGCCCCGGCACCCGCCGAAGTCCTCGCGGCCACACCGGAAACCGGCGACGAGCTGATCGACTCCCTCGTGACGGCGGTCGCCATGGACGTCTTCGGCGACGCTGTCGCCGCCCACGGCTCGGCGGCCGCCGCGGCGGCGATCGGCGCGGCATCGGCCGGCGCGTCACCGCGTCGCCGGATCCTGCTGCTGGACCTCGCCGAACGCCACGCGCTCCGCTGTCTCCCGGTGCCCGAGGTGATCGCCGGAATCGACGGTGACCGCGGCTACCGGCACGCGGCGTTGCGCTACCTGTCCCAGTGCGACGCAGACCCGGAGGCCGCCGAAGCCATCGCGTCGGTCCACGAGACGACCGACGACCCCTACGACCGCGTGCTGGCCTCGATCTGCCTGGCCCGGCCGGGCGGCGTCCCCGACGGCTCTCCCTTGTGGACGGTCCCGCCGCCGGACCGGCCGGGACTGACCGTGGCCCAGTCGATGCTGCTGGGCTCGTTCGACCACCCGGGCGCCGGCGCCAGCGGCGGGCTGACGGTCCTGCTGCGCCACCTCGGGCACGCCCTCCCCCGCCGGGCCGGGATCGCCCGGGTGGTGACCCTGACCCTGCTGGCCCGGGACCGGCTGGCCGAGCGGCCCCCGCTGGCCGAGCCCGACGGGGCCGGGCACGTGGTGCTGCGGCTCCCGGTGGACGCGCCGGGAGCGCCGGCCCAGATCGACCTGTCCCGGCACCGCCCGGCGATCACGTTCCTGGCCCGGCGGCTGCTGTGGCTCTCGGGCTGCACCCCGGACGTCGTCCACGTGCGGTACTCCGACGACGGATCCGCCGCGATCGCCCAGGCCGCCCGCGCGCTCGGCGCCCGCACCGTGTTCACCCTCACCGCCGACCCGCACCGCTCGCTCGCCGAGCGGCACGCCGCCGCCGGTCCCGCGGATCCCGTCGCCGCCCGGTTCGACCTGCACCGGATGTACACCGCCGACCGGCTGGTCGCGACCGCGGACACCCTGCTGGGGTTGCCCGGCCGTCCCGGCGGCGAGCTCTCCGGGTACTTCCCGCGGCTGCGGGGGCGCGAACCGGAATCCGTCGCCGAAGGGATCCCGCTGCTGCCCCGGGTGCCCACGGCCGACGCCCGCCAGCAACGGCTCGCCGGATCCCTCTTCGGCCCGCCCGCCGGCCTGCCGCGGCTGGGCGACGCCGCCCGCGGCCTGCCGATCGTCCTGTCCGTGGGCCGGCTGCACCCGGTCAAGCAACAGGACCTGCTGGTCGAAGCCTGGCTCACGCGCGGCCTGCACCGGCAGACCGCGCTCGTGCTCGTCGGCGGTGACCCGGCCGCCCCGACCGCGGAGGAAACCCACGTCCTCGACCGGATCCTGGCCTTGTGCGAAAAGCACCCCGAGGCGACCGGCCGGCTCGCGGTGCTGCCCGCGCTCGGCAACGACGACGTCCGCCTGCTCGAACACGGCCTCGCCCGGTGGCTCCCGGTACCGACACCACACCTCTACGTGTGCCCGAGCCGCAAGGAGGAGTTCGGCATCGCCGTGCTCGAAGCGATGGACGCGGGTCTCCTGGTGCTCGGTCCGCGCCGCGGCGGGCTCGGCCACTACATCGAACACGGCCGCAACGGGATGCTGGCCGACACCGCGACGCCGAGCCGGTTCGCCGACGCGCTGACCGCGTTCGTGCGCGCCGCGGCGGACGATCCCGTCCGGGCGCGGGCCGCGGCGGCCGCCGGCCGCGCGACCGTGGCCCGGCGGTTCGGCATCGACCTGGTCGCCGGGCGCTTCGCCGACGTGTACCAGCGCAGCGTCGCCGAGCCTCCGCGCGTCGTCCCGGGGCCGGCCTCGCCGGACCGGCCCGCAGGGCGTTGACGAGCACGGACGGGCGACCCCGCGATCGGCCTCGGCCGGGACTCGAAAGACCTGCGTGGCCGGGACCTCGGTTGGGTATTTGACCCTGGCCACGGCCCAACGAGCAAGGAATCCGACGGTGCAGGTGCTGCTGCGATGACCGAAGACGACGCCGCCAGGGCGCAGCTGGCCGATCCCGGCCGGCTGGCCGCGCTGGCCGAAACCGGGCTGGGGAACGAGCCCGACGCGGCGCTCGACGCGCTGGCCGAGCGCGCACGCCGGCGCGTCGGCACCCCCGTGGCGCTGGTCTCCCTGGTCACCGACCGGGACCAGGTCTTCCCCGGCCTGGCGGGACTCGGCGAGCCGTGGGCACACACCCGGCGCACCCCGCTCTCCGTGTCGCTGTGCCGCCACGAGGTGGTGACCGGTGCTCCGCTGATCATCGAAGACGCCGCCGCCGATCCGCGGTCGCGGGACAACCCGGTGGTCGCGGACGCCGGCATCGGCGCCTACGCCGGGCTCCCGGTCACCGACGCCGCCGGCCGCGTCCTGGGCAGCCTGTGCGTCATCGATCACGAGCCCCGCCGGTGGCGCGAGGACGAACTGACCGTGCTGGCCGACCTCGCCCACAGCTGCTCCCTCGAGCTGCGGCTGCGCATCGCCACCCGGGACGCCCACCAGGAACGCGCCCGCACCGACACCGCCGAGGCCATGCTGCGGGTGGCGTTCACCCGCTCCCAGCTGCTGCTGACCGCGTCGCAGGCCCTCGCCCGCGCCGACGACATCTCGCAGCTGCGCGAGATCGTCACCGACCTGGTCTCCGGCGACCTGAAACCGGCCTACGTCGGGCTCACCCTCACCGAAAGCGGCGGCGACCTGCGACGCATCGACGACCCGCTGCAAGCGCTCGGCCCCGAATCCGGTGACGCGTTCTCCCACGTCGAGGACGACACCCCGATCGCGCTCACCGCCCGCGAAGGGAACCTGCAGCTCTACCCCGACCCCGAAGCCATCGCCGCCGCGTTCCCCGAGACCGCGCAGCGCCGCTACGCCGAACTGGGCCTGCACGCGATCACCTGCGTCCCGCTGCCGGGACCGGACGGCGTCGCCGGCGTCCTGCTGTTCGGCTGGGACACCCCGCACGACGTCGACGTCCACGAGCAGGCCGTGATCACCACGCTGGCCGGCTACGTCGGGCACACCCTGGAACGCGCCCGGTTCGTGGAAGACCGCGTCACCGTCGCGCGCGAGCTGCAGGAAGCGATGCTGACCCGGCTCCCGGACCTGGCCGGCGTGCGGCTGGCCGCCCGCTACCTGCCGGTCGGGCGGCTCGAGCAGGTCGGCGGCGACTGGTACGACGCCATCGACCTCAACACCGTCGACGGCGCCGACCGCGACGCCGTCGCGCTGGCCGTCGGCGACATCACCGGCCACGACATCCACGCCGCCACGCTGATGGGCCAGGTCCGCAGCATGGGCCGGCAGGCGGCCTGGGAGCGTCCCGCCGGACCACCCTCGGCCATCCTCGCCGCGGTCGAGCAAGCCTGCGCCGCCACCGGGATCGGTGCGACCGGCACCGTGCTGCAGGCCCACCTGCGCCCCGACACCGACGGCCGCCGGCTGCTGCGCTGGGCCAGCGCCGGGCACCTCCCGCCGATCGTGCGCCACCCCGACGGCACCACCACGGTCCTGACCGGCGCGGACCTGATGTTCGGCTACCCCGAGCTACGCGAAGCCCCGCTCACCGACCACGAGGTGCTGCTGCGGCCGGGCGACACCGTCGTGCTCTACACCGACGGCCTGGTCGAACGCCGCGGGAGCGACCTGGACATCGGCATCCGCCGACTGCGCGACACCGTCGCCGCGCTGGACCCCACCGACCCGGCCCGGTTCGTCGACGACACCATCCGCCGCATGCTGGGCAACGGCACCCCGCACGACGACGACGTCGTCGTGCTCGCCGCCCACCTCCCCGCCACCGATCGGCGGTAACCGGCCGCGCGCAGTACCGTCGGGTCCATGTGGTGACACGCCCTTGCCGGGGAGATCGCCATCCCCGCACGTTCGCGGACCGCGCACCGCCGGTCATCGCCTCCCCGGCCTGGAACGAGGTCCGTCCGTGACCGCCCCCGCCTTTCTCGGCACGATCACCCGGCGTGAAAGCGCGGTCGTGCTCGCCTTCACCGGCGAACTCGACCTCGCGACCGCACCCGAAGCCCGCACCGTCGCCACGCAGGCCTATGAGGACGCGGCCGCCGGGGCGGGCAAGCGGCTCGTGATCGACCTGCGCGCGGTCACGTTCCTCGCCTCCGTCGGCCTGGAACTGCTCGCCGACCACCGCAGCCGGGCCGGCGACACCGGCGTCACGATCGCGCTGGTCGCCACCAGCCGCACCGTCACGCGCGTGCTGGAGGTCACCGGCCTGAACGCCCAGTTCACCACCTACGCCGACGTCGAGACCGCAATCGCCGGTTAGCCCGGCGTGGCCGGGCACCCGCGACGCGGGTCCGGGCTATCCCGCATGCCCCGCCGGGGCCCCCGGGTATCCGGGCGGCCGGCCGTCCCGGGCGGCCAGCACGATCGGGCGGACCCGGCGCATCCGCAACCGGGTGTAGCCGATGATCACCACCAGCACCGCGAGCAACGGGACCTGCGACAACAGCAGCGAATCCGTGATCTCCTCCGGCGGGAAGCGGTACACGATGAGCACCCGCAGCACGGCGTCCAGCAGAAAACCCAGGCCCCACACCACTGTCACCGAGCGGATCGCGGTGCGGAAGGGCCGGGACGCCTCCCAGCTGCGGTCGTAGGCGTCGGCCATCCGCGGGTCACCCCCGGTGGCGAACGGCCTTCCGGTGTCCAGGACCAGCGGGTGGCCCACGAACAACGTGCCCAGCGCGTACACCCCGGCGACGCCGACGAAGAACGCCGGCTTCAGCAGCAGCACCCGCGGGTCGCCGCTGACAAACAGCAGGACCACCGACAGCGCCACCTCGACGACCACCAGGATGCCGAACCCGTCGAGCTTGCCCCGGCGCACGGTCGTGGCGATCGCGTTCACCATCGTCGCCAGGCCGCCGATGCCCAGCGCCCAGAACGGGCTGAGCCCGAACACCGTGTGCAGCAGCCAGTAGGCGGCGATCGGCAGCACCACGTCGAGCGCGAACGGCGCCAGCGCGCGGATCCTCTCCTTCACCGGTCTTCCCCCGTCCCGTGGCCGCGCAGTCCCGCGGCCTGGTTGCTGCGGCGCACCACGGCCGTGGCGTACTCCCGCATTTCCTTCTCGTACCAGGCGATCGCCGTCAGGGGATCACCACTCGCCAGGCCCTCGGCCAGCAGCGCCGCGTCCCGCAACGCCGTGTTCGCGCCGACCCCGCCCGACGGCGGCATCACGTGGATCGCGTCGCCGAGCACCGTGATCCGCCCGGCCGGCCACTGCGGGACCGGTGGCGACGTCCGGATCGGCGTGCGGAACGTCGCGGGCACGTCGGCGTGCCGCACGATCCGCACCAGCTCCGGGTGCCAGTCACGGACGACCTCCCGCGCGAACCGGTGCAGCGCACCGGGTTCCCGCTCGTCCGGCGCCGCGCCGACCACCGCCCACATCAGGTAGTCCGCCACCGGGGTCAACTCCGGCGGGAAGACCGGCGTGCGCGCCCGGAACGCGGCGAGGGCCAGCGTCGCCGTGTCGCCGGCCACCGCGGTGAAGCCGTCGAAGAACCGGGCGGGCAGGCCCGGCAACGCGGCGAGCGGCGTCCGGCCGTAGACGCAGCGCAGTCCCGTGTCGATCGGGGGGCTGCCGGGCGCGACCGCCGCGCGGACCGCGGAGTGCACCCCGTCGGCGCCGACCAGGACGTCGCCGCGGACCTCCCGGCCGCCCTCGAACCGGACACGCACACCGGCGGCGTCCTGGTCCGCTCCGGTCACCCGGTGTCCGAAGTGGACGTCCGGCTCGAGTCCGGCGAACAGGATCTGGCGCAGCGTCCGGCGGTTGACGGCACTGTGCTCGCCGCCGGTGCCGACGTCGAACGTCGAGAGCACGGTCAGGTCCGTGCCGAGCGTGCTGATCCGTCCCGCGCCCGGCACGGACGACGTCGCCAGGTAACGCCGGTACAGGTGCCCGGGCAGGCAGCGTCGCAGTGCTTCGCCGCCGTGGCCGTCGATGTGGATCCGGTAGCCCTGGTCGTGTTCCCCGAGGTCCGGGTCGCGCTCGAAGACGCTCACCCGCACCCCGGCCGCACGCAGCCCCTGGGCGAGGCACAGGCCGCCGACGCCGGCCCCCGCGATCAGCACGTGCACGTCACTCGCCCCCGGCCCGCTGCTGCCACGGCCGGCCACCGGGCCGCTGGGCCCGGCGCTTGGCCTCGCCGACCGAGGTCTCCAGCCGGGTGAGCAGCCGGCCGAGCGTCCGGACGTCCTCGGCGTCCCAGTCGGCCAGGAAGCCGTCGAACCGGTCCAGCCCGAGCCGCGTGAGCCTGCGGACCTCGTCCCAGCCGGTCTCGGTGAGCGAGATCAGGCAGGACCGCCGGTCGGCCGGATCGGCCTCGACCGCGATGAGGCCGTCGTCTTCCAGCGAGCGGGTCTGCCGGGTGATCGACGACGGGTACAGATCGAGCTCCGCGGCCAGCTCGGACGGGCGCACCCGCTGCTTGACGGCGGCCTGCTGCAGGATCGCCTGCCGGGTCGGGTCGATGACCTTGTTCTGCGCGCCGCGCATCGCCTGGCCGATCCGGGCCAGCGGGTAGACCACCTGCTCGAGGTCCTCGTAGTCGTGGGGCATGACTCCAAGGTGCACTATTTGCGCCACGCAAACAAGTGGCTTGCGAGAAGTTCGGGGATGTCCCTGATCCCCCTCGACCTACCTCAGGGTCAGGAGAAGGGCGCCGCGCCCGCGAACCGGCACCGGCAACTGGACGGGGAGACATCCATCGCACATCGCCACTTCAGCCGCGGTTCACGGCGAAGGTATCGGCCACCCAGTCGGCGATATAAGTGCTCACATGCGCGAGGTGGTCGAGCCCGATGTGTTCGGTCGCTCCCTCTTCCGGGGTGAACACCCGCAGTTCGCGCCGAGGCGAGCCGACCGCCTGCTCGTAGGAGCGGTGGGCGTACTCGAGCGGGATCTGGCGGTCCTTTTCGCCGTGGGCGATGAGGAACGGGACGGTGATCTTCTCGACGACACCGTCGAGGTGGACGTCGTCGGCGAAGGTGATGAACGTGTCGAGGTCGTCGTGGCCCCACACCCACAGGACGTGCTCCCAGTAGTGCGGCACCGGGCGTTCACCCTCGCGTTCGAGGCGGCGGCGTTGCACCGCGCCCCAGTTGTGGTTGGCGCCCCAGGCGACACACAGCGCGAACCGCTTCTCGAAGGCCGCGGCCCTGGGGGCGAAGTAGCCGCCGAGCGACCAGCCGACGATCCCGATCCGCGCCGGGTCGACGTCGTCGCGCTGTTCGAGCCAGTCCACGGCGGCGCCGGCCCACACCTCGCTGTCGATCCGGGCCGTGATTCCCTGCAGCCGCAACGCTTCGCCGGTGCCGGGCTGGTCGAGCATGAGACACGAGATGCCGCGGGCGGCCAGCTCCTCCCAGTGCGCCGATCCGTACATGTGCTCCTTGGTCGAGTCCAGGCCGTTGACCAGCACCACGACCGGCGCCGGACCGGCGCTCGTGGCCGGTGCCGCGCTGAAGTAGGCGGGCAGGGTCGTTCCCTCGTACGGGATCGCGACCCGGGAGACGCGCGGGTCGCGCAGGTCGAACGCCTTCTGCGCCAAGGCCAGGACACGGCGGTAGGTGGGCAGCCGGTCGGGGTTCGCGTGCGCGAGCATGCGCTCGGCCTGGCAGAGGTAGTTGGTGGCACGGAAGTACAGCTGCCCGGCGGCGCGCTCGTGCCCGGCCTTCTCCGCGGCTTCGGCCTGGGTGACGAGCTGGTCGGTCAAGGCCGTCCAGGCCCGCAGGAAGTCCGGGGTACCGGCGTCGGAGCCGCGCGCGGCGGCTTCGCGGATCGGGCGGCAGGCGCGGTCGATCTCGTCGATCAGCCCGCCGGAGTTCAGCGCGGCGACCACGCCGAGGTTCCAGACGTAGTTTCCGGGGAAGTACTCGAACACGATCAGGTCCTTTCGGGAGGGTCAGCGGAACGCACGGCGTCGCTGATCGACTTGACGCCGCCGTGGGCGGTCAGGCCGCCGTCGACGGGGATTTCCGTACCGGAGACGAACGACGCCTCGTCGCTGAGCAGGAAAGCGACGACCGCCGCGACCTCGCCGGCCGTTCCGGTGCGGCCGAGTGGTGTCTCGGCGACGTTGGCCGCGCGGAACGCGGGTGAGGCGGACGCCGTCATCGGGGTCTCGATGTAGCCGGGGTGAACGGTGTTGACGCGGATGCCGCGCGGGCCGAGTTCCAGGCACGCCGTCTTCGCCAGCCCGCGCAACGACCACTTCGCGGCGGTGTAGGCGACCGGGTAGTGGCCGGTCAGCGCGGCCACCGAACCGACCACGACGATCGAGGCCCCCGTCCCCATCCGGGGCGCCAGAGCCTGGATTCCGAGCAGGCTGCCGACGACGTTCACCTCGGTGACGCGCAGGAAGTCCGTGGGAGACACCTCGCTCAGCCGGGCACGCCAAGTGATGCCGGCGTTGGCGACGAGGCCGTCGACGCGCCCGTATTCGGCCGCGAAGACGTCCCAGCCGCGGGCGTCGGTGACGTCCAGCGGCCGGTAGCCGACCCCGGGCGGCAGGTCCTCGGCGGGCTCCGGTCGCACGTCGACGCCGACGACGGTCGCGCCTTCGGCCGCGAGCAGCCGGGCTTCGGCGGCTCCCTGGCCTTGCGCGGCACCGGTCACCACGATGACCTTGCCGGCGACCCGGCCGCTCATACGGCGCGTTTCCGGGCTCGCGACCGCGGCCGCGCCGGACGCACCGGCGGCAGCACCTGCCCGGGCACGACGGTGTTGCGGATCGTCCCGATGCCTTCGACGGTCATCTCGACGACGTCGCCGGGCTTCAGCGGCGGTGGCTGCTGTTCGCCGCGCCGGCCCCAGAGCTCGGCCAGGCAGCCGCCGTTGCCGCACGTTCCCGACCCCAGGACGTCGCCGGCCCGTAGCCGGGTGCCGCGACCGGCGTAGGCGACCAGTTCTTCGAACGGCCAGCCCATGTTGGACAACAGGTCCTGGCCCACTTCGACGCCGTTGACCGCGACCCGCATGTCCAGCGCGAGGAAGCCGTCCGCATCCCGGTACGGCTCCAGCTCGTCGGCGGTGACCAGCCACGGTCCGAGGGTGGTCGCGGAGTCCTTGCCCTTGGCCGGGCCGAGGTTCACGCGCATCTCGCGGCGTTGCAGGTCGCGGGCCGACCAGTCGTTCATGATCGTGTAGCCGAAGATCGCGTCCGGCCCCAGCACGGCGGCGACCTCCAGCTCGAAGTCGAACGACCGCGAGCCCGGCGGGACCGGCACGTCGTCGTGCGCGCCGACCAGGGCGGCGGGATTGGTGAAGTAGAACGTCGGCGCCTCGTACCACTCCGGCGGCACCGAACCCGGCGAGACCATGCCCTCGACGTGCTCCTCGAAGGCGACGAAGTCGCGGACGCTCGGTGGCTCGAGCGGCGGCAGCAGCCGCACCTCGGCCAGGGGCACGGCCGGCCCGCCGAGGGCGGCCGCCCCGGCTTCGAGCGCGGCGGGCAGGCCGCCGCGGATCAGGTCGAGCACCGTGACCCCGGCCGCGAAGGCGTGGACGTCGGCGCCGGAGACCACGCCCGTGTGCACGGTTCCGCCGTGCTCGTAGGTAGCGAGGCGCATCAGACCGGCGGGGCCACGAACAGGCCCTTGTCGGGGTCGTTGAAGGAGCGGGAGGCGACGAACTCGTTCATCGCGTTCGCCGTCCCCCACTGGTCGGACACCTCGGGCCGGGTGAAGTCGTAGAGCTGCGGGTGCCACGTGTCTTCGTCGATCAGCTCCAGCTCGGTGGTGTATTCGACGGTGTTGCCGTGCGGGTCGAGGAAGTAGCTGAAGGTGTTGTTGCCGGCCAGGTGCCGCCCGGGGCCCCAGATCTTCTCGACGCCGGCGCGCAGCAGCCGTCCGGTGCCGCGCATGTACTCGTCGATCCCCCGCATCTCGAACGACGCGTGGTGCAGCGACGGGTGCGGGCCGCGAGCGATGGCCAGGCTGTGGTGCCAGGCGTTGATGCGCAGGAACCACATCATCCCACCCATCCGCGGGTGCGTCAGGGTGTCGGACAGCTTGAACCCCAGGTGGCGCTCGTAGAACCGCCGCGTGCCTTCGGGGTCGGCCGAGTTGAGCACGGCGTGGGACAGCCGGACCGGGATCGCTTCGCCCGCTTCGATCTTGCGGTGGGCGCGGACCGCGACGTCGGCGCTGATCTCGATCGTGCGGCCTTCGTTGTCGAAGAACCGGAACCCGTAACCACCACCGGGAGTCTGCAGTGCGCGGGGTTCGTGGACCAGGGTGACGCCGGCGGTCGCCAGGCGGGCGGCCAGGGTGTCGACGTCGGCCGCGGTGGCCACGCCGAAGGCGATCAGGTCGATGCGTTTATCCGCCGCCTGGCGCAGCCGCACGATGTAGTGCTCGGGTGAGCCTTCCGCGGCGAGGAAGGCGATCCCGGTGTCGGTGTGCTCGGTGGTCAGCCCCCACGCGCCGGTGTAGAAGTCCTGCTGGCGGGCGAGGTCGGGCACGGCGAGGTCGACGTGCCGCAGGTGGGTGATCAGGCCCTCGGTCATGGGATTCCTCCGGAAGGGGTTCAGGCGGGCTGGGCGACGAGGGCGGCGACGGCGCCCATCAGGCCGGGGACGTCGCCCGGTTCGCGGTCGAGGAGCCACTGGCCGAGCTGGTTCGACGCTTCGACCACGGCCGTCGCCCGGGCGACGCGCCGTTCGGTGAAGGCGCTCCACACCGTGTCGTCGAGGGTCTCGGCGTCGAGCAGGAGTCCACTGAGGACAGCCGCGTCCTCGAGCGCTTGGGCGCCGCCTTGGGCCAGGGTCGGCGGGCAGGCGTGGACGGCGTCGCCGATCAGCACGACGCGGCCGCGGTGCCACGGCGCGGGCAGCACGTGGGTCTCGAACCAGGTGTAGTTGACGCGGGAGGGATCGTCGAGCGTGGCGAGGATGTCGTCCCACGGTCCGTGGTAGGCCGAGGCGAGTGCGCGCATGGTCGTGAGCCGCTGGTGCGGGGTCAGGGAACTGCGGTCCTGCGCGTCTTCGACGACGTAGGCGTAGAGCGAGTCCTCCCCGGTCGGGCAGTAACCCGCGATGTAGCAGGGCCCGCCGTAGAAGAGGTCGGTGCGCGTCACCGACGCCGGCCGCGGACCGAAGGCGCGCCAGATACCCATCCCGGTCGCGCGGGTCGTCAGCTCGATGCCGAGCAGCAGCCGGATCGCCGAGCGGATCCCGTCGGCGCCGACGACCAGGTCGTAACGGCCGGTCGAGCCGTCCGTGAAGGTGACGTCGACGTGGCTTTCTCCTTGCCGCAGCTCGGTGACGGTGTCGCCGAACCGGATCTTCGCGCCGGTCGCGGCCGCGCGGTCGTGCAGGATCCGGGCGAGGTCGGGACGCGGCATGCCCAGGGTGGCGGGCAGATCCGGGCCGCCGGTGCGGGCGTCCGGGATTTCGGCCAGCAGGGTGCCGGCGGGATCGGGCGCGCGTAGCCCCAGGCTGTCGAACCCGTACCCCTTCGCCCGGACCTCCTCCCAGACGCCGAGGGCGCGCAGCTCGCGCAAGGCGTTGCCCTGCAACGTGATCCCGGAGCCGAGGGCGGCGACGCCGGGCTCGGCCTCGACGAGGTCGACGGCGACCCCCGCTTTCGCGAGGTGGATCGCGGTGGCCGTGCCGGCGAGACCGCTGCCGACGACGAGGACGGTGGTGACGGCGGGCATGGCGGTCCTCACTTGACGGCGATCGGGGCGACCGGGGCGCCGACGGCGCCGGTCACGGGCAGCGGGTCGGCGGTCAGCCAGAACTCGTACGTCCCGTCGGCGGCGCAGTCGGCCGCGAGGGCGTCGAGGTCCCACATCTCGCCGAGGAACAGCCCGATGTGGGGAATGGCGACCTGGTGCAGGGGCTGAAAAGCGTCGTCGAACTCGTTGGGCCGGACTTCGAAGCCCCAGGTGTCGGTGGCGATGGCGGCGATTTCGCTGCCGTGCAGCCAGTCCGCCGTGGTGAACGACAGGCCCGGGGCCGGGCCGCCCGCGTAGTCGCCCCAGCCTTCGCGCCGGGCGCGGGTGAACCGGCCGGTCCGCACCAGCAGCAGGTCACCGCGGCCGACGTGGGCGGTCGCGCCGTGGGCGGCGATGGTGGCCTCGAGGTGCTCGGTGGTGATCGCGAACCCGTCGGGCAGCTCGCCGTCGGCGCCAAGCACCCGGCCGACGTCGAGGAGCACACCGCGGCCGGCGATCCGGCCGGCCGCGGTCTCGATTCCGGTGACCTGGTCGCCTTCGCTGGTCACGACGTCTCCGGCGCGCCGGCCGTTCCAGGCGAGGCCGTGGTCGAAGATGTGGCCGAGGCCGTCCCACTGCGTGGAGGCCTGCAAGGGCATGAAGACGACGTCGTCGGCGCCGCCCAGCCCGTGCGGGAAGCCCTGCCCGCGCTCGGCGTCGAGACCGGTGTCGAGCATCGTGTGGATCGGGTTGGTGCGCCGTCGCCAGCCCTTCTGCGGGCCGTTCGCGTCGAAGCGCTGCGCCAGGGAGAAGCTCACCCCGCGCCGGACGAGCGCGGCGCCTTCCCGGCGTTGGGCGTCGTCCAGGAAGTTCAGCGTGCCGAGGACGTCGTCAGTGCCCCAGCGGCCCCAGTTGGAGCAGCGCTGGGCGGCAGCTGCGATCGCGCCTTCGGGATCGGTTCGGTCCACTCCCCCACTGTCGGGCCGGAGGGGGATATCAGGGAAGAACAGATCGGTGATGCGGAGTATCGACAGCGTTGATACCGTGGCCCGCTGTGAACCTGGCTCGACTGGACCTGAACCTGCTGGTGGCCCTCGACGCGCTGCTGCAGGAGCGCAGCGTGACACGCGCGGCGGCGCGGATGGGCCTCGGCCAGCCCGCGGTGTCGGCCCAGCTGGCCCGGCTGCGCCGGCACTTCCACGACGACCTGCTCACCCGGTCGGGGAACCAGTACCGGCTCACCCCGCTGGCCGTGCAGCTCAAGGAACGCGTGCGCGTGGCCCTGTCCGGGGCCGAGCGGGTGTTCGCCGCCGAGCCCGACTTCGACCCGGCCTCCTCGGCGCGCGAGTTCTCGATGCTCATGAGCGACTACGGGGTGGCCATGCTCGGCCCCGGCATCGCGGCCCGCCTCGCCGAAGAGGCACCCGGCACCCGGCTGCGGTTCCCCGCCAACACACCGAGGATGGTCGACGCGGCCGCCCAGGAACTGGTCCACACCGACCTCCTGGTGATCCCGCACGGGTTCGTCGACGACCTGCCGCACCAGGACCTCTACCGCGACGAATGGGTCTGCCTGGTCGCCGCGGGCAACACCGCCGTCGGGAACGCCCTGACCGTCCGGCAGCTGGAGACCATGCCGTGGGTCGTGACCTACCACGGGCCGACGGCGTCGACCCCGGCCGCGCGGCAGATGCGCATGCTCGGGATCGAACCGCACATCCAGGTGGTCACCGAGACGTTCCTGACCGTGCCCGGGCTCGTCGCGGGCTCCGGGCGCGTGGCGCTGGTGCAACGCCGGCTCGCCGACGGGATCCCGGCCGAGCTCGGCGTGCGGGCCCTGCCGTGTCCCTTCGACGCGACCCCGCTCGTGGAAGCGATGTGGTGGCACCCGATGTACGACGACGACCCCGAGCACCGGTACCTGCGCGACGTCGTCCGGCGGGCCGTCGCGGCGATGATCGGCATCACCCCGGCTGATACCGGCCTTCGGAAGAAGTGATTTCCGCTCCGGCGCCGCGTTCCCGACACTTCTGCGCAAGCGATGCCGTTCAGCGGAGACCGGCCGCCCGCAGGCCGGAGGCGCCATGTCCGATCAACTCGCGAGTTCCCACCCGGCCACCGCCTCGGCGAGTGGCCGCCGGCCGGGAACGGCCCAGCTGCTGATCCTGTTGTCCGCCAGCTGTTTGTCGGTGCTCGGCGCCGTGCTCATCGCGCCGGTGCTGCCCCGGTTGCAGGACGCTTTCGCCGGGGTGCCCGGCGCCGCGGTCCTCGCGCCGGTGGTGCTCACGGTTCCCGCGCTGCTGATCGGGCTCACCGCGCCGTTCGCGGGCCTGATCGTCGACAAGGTCGACCGCAAACGGCTGCTGCTGATCGCCTTGGTGTGTTACGCGATCACCGGCACCGCGCCGCTGTACCTGCCGACCCTGCCGGCGATCCTGGTCAGCCGCGTCCTGGTCGGCGTGTGCGAGGCGGCGATCATGACCTGTGCCACGACGCTGATCGGGGACTACTGGTCCGGGGCGCGCCGCAGCCGCTACCTGAGCCTGCAGACGCTCGTCGCGTCGTTGTCCGCGACGGTGTTCCTGGCCCTCGGTGGCGCGTTGGGCGCGCACAGCTGGCGGACGCCGTTCTGGGTGTACGCCGTCGCGCTCGTTCTGGTCCCGCTGACCGCCAAGCTCATCTGGCAGCCGGGCGGGAAGGCCACCACCGGCCGGCGTCTGGCGCCGCTGCCGTGGCGTGCCCTGCTGACGCCGTGCCTGGTCACTTTCGTCGGCGGCATCGTGTTCTACACCCTGATCGTGGAACTGTCCTTTGTGCTCACCGAAGCCGGACTCGGCTCGACGGCGGCGATCGGCGGCATCAGCGCCCTGATGTCCGTGGCCACCGCCGCCGGGTGCGTCGTCTTCGCCCGGCTGTCCCACCGGACACCGCGAGCGCTGCTGCCGGTGGAGTTCGGGCTGTCGGCGATCGGCTTCGCGCTCGTGTTCGCGACCGGTTCGGTCCCGGTGATCGCCGCCGGCGCCGCCGTCGCCGGGTTCGGCACCGGCATGCTCCTGCCCACGCTGCTGACCTGGGCGGTGAACGGACTGGACTTCGAGCAGCGCGGCCGGGGCACCGGCGTGTGGACCGCGGCGCTGTTCATCGGCGAGTTCCTGTGCCCGCTGCTGATCGCCGCGATCGGCGCGGGCGCCGGCGGCCTGCGCCCGGCCATCGGCGTGCTCGGTCTCGCCGCCGCGGCCATGGCCGTGCTCTGCGTGTTCACCATCCGGCGGCACAACCCCCGGCTCGACGTCACCACCGACTGACCGGAAGAGCACCGGCGCCGGCGCTGTCGAACGACGGTCCGGTGTCTCCCGTCGTAGGCTCGGTTGGCGGCAGACGGTCGTCGAGGAACGTCCCCGTCGAGCTGGGCGCGGTGGTCGAGCCGATGTCGGCGGCCACCACGCGGCGCGGATCAGCGAGACGTCGTCGAGCCGTCGGAGACCCGCCGCAAGTCCATCGAGGCGCTGGGCGCGCGGAGGCTCGACCCGGTCACCGAGGACGTCCCGCCCTGAAGCTGCTGGTCGACCGACCGCGTGACGACGCACGGCAGAGGGGTGCGGCCGCCGGCCGCACCCCTCACCGAGGACGCTGTTACTTCGGGTCGAGCACGAACACGGGAATCTGCCGGTCGGTCTTCGTCTGGTACTCGGCGTACGACGGGTAGGCCGCGACCGAGCGTTCCCACCACTCGGCCCGCTCGGCCCCCTCGACCTCGCGCGCCACGTAGGTCTTCGTCACGGTCCCGTCCTGCAGCGGGAACTCCGGGTGCGCCTTGATGTTGTGGTACCAGACCGGGTGCTCCGGAGCGCCGCCCTTGGACGCCACCACCGCGTAGCTGCCGGCGTGCTCCACCCGCATCACCGGGGTGTAGCGCAGCTTGCCGGACTTCGCGCCGCGCAGCGTCAGCAGCACGACCGGCGACCCGAGCACCTCGATCCCCTCGGTGGTCCCGGTCTCCAGGATCGTCTTGGTCTGGTCCTGCACCCACTCGGTGGGACTGAATTCTGTGGTTTCGTCGGACATGCCCATGATCAACACTCCGGGTCCGGATCTCATTCCCGCCCGGTGTCACTTCAGGCGGCGGATCGAGTGCCCTCCACGTAGGCCGAGAGCCCCGCGGTGCCGAACTCGCGGCCGATGCCGCTCTGCTTGATGCCGCCGAACGGCATCCGCAGGTCCAGCGAGTCACCCCGGTCGTCCGGCAGGCGCCGGCACTTCGCGCTGCCGCGGGTGCGGCACGAGCCGGGAAACTACTGCGGGCGCGGTAACACCCACTCGTTCGACCCTCACCACCGCACGGCTCTGGGCCACGGCGGCCGGCGCGATCATCGGCGGCCGGGGGCTCGTTCGCAGCATTCGCCGTTCCACCGACGACGGGCGGAAGGGAGCCGTGGTGGCGTTGGCGACGGGGCTGATCGCCGTCGTCGGCGGGGTGGTCGACCTGGCTGTCGCCGACGGTGGTCCCGGCACCGGCAACGGAGTCGTCGGTGGCGCCGCGGCCGTGGTCGCCGGTCTCATGGCCGGCGTCCTCGGCGGTCTGACGCCGGCCCGCTCCGGCGGCTCGCGGGCCTCCTCACGCTGATCGGCTGCGGGAACGCGCCTTCAGCACCACGGCCCGGCCGATCAGCCCGACGGCGAACATCACCACGCCGGCCAGGACCGACTGCCAGGGCAGCGCCGCCACCAGCACCAGGCACCCCACGACACCGAGCAGGTTGAGCCACCGGGGCCAGCGGCGCTGCTCGCGGGGCTGGGTGAACGCCGCGGCGTTCGCGATGGCGTAGTAGATCAGCACACCGAACGAAGAAAAGCCGATCACGCCACGCAAGTCGACGGTGAGCACCAGGACGCCGACGACGGCCGCGAGCGCGATCTCGGCGTGGTGCGGGACCTGGTAACGAGCATGGACGGAAGCCAGCCAGCCGGGCAGATCGCGGTGGCGGGCCATGGCCAGACTGGTGCGGCCGATACCCGCGATCAGGGCCAGCAGCGCACCGAGCGCGGCCAATGCCGCACCGACTCGCACCACCGGGCTCAGGCCGCCGACTCCGGCGGCCTGGACCGCGGCGGTCAGCGGTGCGGTGGTCGCGGCGAGCCGCTGCGGACCGGCGGCCAGCAACACCGTCACGGCCACCACCGCGTAGACCGCCACGGTGATGAACAAGGCGATCGGGATGGCGCGGGGGATCGTGCGTCGCGGGTCGCGGACCTCTTCACCCATCGTGGCGATCCGCGCGTAGCCGGCGAAGGCGAAGAACAACAACCCGGCCGCCTGGAGGATGCCGTAGACACCGCCCGAGCCCACGCTCGCCCAGCCGCCCAGGTTCGCCGCGCCGGTACGGCCGCCGACGACGATCCCGAGCACGACCGCGGCCAGCGCGGTCAGGCTGGTGGCCACGAGAATCCGGGTCAGCAGCGCCGTCTTGGTCACCCCGCGGTAGTTCAGCGCGGCCAACCCGGACACGCCGGCCACCGCGACCGCCCGCTGCGCCCACCACGGCCCGGGAACGGCGTAGGTGGCGAAGGTGAGCGCCATCGCCGCGCACGAGGCCGTCTTGCCGGCCACGAACCCCCACCCGGCGGTGAACCCCCACCAGTCCCCGAGCCGTTCCCGCCCGTAGACGTAGGTTCCGCCCGAGGTCGGGTACGCCGCCGCCAGCTGCGCGGACGCGGTGGCGTTGCAGTAGGCGATCACCGCGGCGATCGCCAAGCCGATCAGCAGGCCGGCACCGGCCGCGCGGGCGGCGGGACCGAACGCCGCGAACACCCCGGCGCCGATCATCGAGCCCAGCCCGATGACGACCGCGTCACCGGTACCCAGCCGCCGCGCCAGCACACCTGGGCTGTCGGATCGCGGTGCGGACACCGCCCACCTCCCGGTATTCCATCAAACTATTTTGATGTATCCTCGCGGCATGGCGTCATCAGGTCAAGCCGCCCCGTCGTTCGTGCGCGCGGCCGCCCACCCGCTGCGGTGGCGGTTGCTGACCGAGCTCGCCGGGAGCGACTACCGGGTCCGCGAACTGACCGCGCGGACCGAGCAGCCGCAGAACCTGGTCTCCTACCACCTGCGCCTGCTGCGCGACGATGGACTGGTCACCGCACGGCGCAGCACTTTCGACGCCCGCGACAGCTACTACCACCTGGACCTGGACCGCTGCGCCCACGCGCTGACGACCGCGGGCGCGACCCTGCACCCCGCGCTGCACCTGGGTCCGCCGGCGGCGCCTTCCCAGTGGCCGGACGGGGTTCGGGTGCTGTTCGCGTGCACCGGGAACAGCGCCCGCTCCCCGATCGCCGAAGCCCTGCTGCGCCACCACAGCGAAGGCCGGATCGAGGTGACCAGTGCCGGCAGCAACCCCAAGCCGCACCTCCACCCCCACGCCGTCCGGGTGCTGCGCGAAGAGTTCGGCATCGACGTCGCAGACCTGCGTCCCCGGCACCTGGACACGCTGGCCGGTCGCCGGTTCGACCACGTGATCACCTTGTGCGACAAGGTTCGCGAGGTCTGCCCCGACTTCGGCGATGATTCCCGGCCGGCCCACTGGAGCATCCCCGACCCCGCCGCCGGCCGGGGCACCTATCCGGACTTCGCCCGCATCGCCGCCGAGATCGACACCCGGGTCCGCCACCTGCTGCCCGTGCTCGCCGCCACCACACCTCCGAAGGCCTGACCCATGACCGCACCCGAGCAGCTCGCGAGCGTCCGCTACGTCGTCGACGACGTCCAGGCCGCCGTCGACTTCTACACCACCCACCTCGGCTTCAGCCTGCGGATGAGCGCCGCCCCGGCCTTCGCCGACGTCGTCCGCGGCCCGCTGCGCCTGCTGCTGTCCGGCCCGGCCAGCTCCGGCGCCCGCGCCACACCCGCCGACGCGGCCACCGCCGGCCGCAACCGCATCCACCTCGTCGTCGACGACCTCGACGACGAGATCGGCCGGCTCCGCGCCGCGGGACTGTCCTTCCGCGGCGAGCTGGTCACGGGTCCGGGCGGACGGCAGATCCTGCTCACCGATCCCGCCGGCAACCTCGTCGAGCTGTTCCAGCCCGCTCGCTGACCGCCTCGCCTCGCGCCGCGTCGGCGATACGGACGTGATCGATCGGCCGTGCCCTGCTGGCCGGCGCCGCCGCGCGCGTGCACCCACCGGGTGAAAGCCGGCCGCGTGGGACAGGTCGGAAACTTGAGCGATGAACGCAAGCCCGGACAAGACAGCCTATATGTTCACGCTAACATTCAACAAACATGAGAAATGTTCGCGATAACGCCCCTGCTGTGGCACAGTGTGCCCGGCCCGGCACTCCCCGGCCGCCCAGGAATCAGCAGAAGGGTCCGTCATGCGCAGAACCCTCGCCGTCTTCACCGCGGTCGTGATCGGCTCTTCGGTGCTTGCCGGAACCGCCGGAACCGCGGAAGCCGCGGGCGCCGACTCCGGCACGCTCTCCGTTCTGTCCTACAACGTCGCCGGTTTGCCCGAAGGGCTCTCGAGCGCGCCTACGCCACGCGCGTCGAGCACCACCGCCATCGGCGGGCGCCTCGGGCCCTACGACCTCGTCCACGTTCAGGAAGACTTCAACTACCACGCCAATCTCTACGCCGCCGACAACCATCCCCACCGGACACCCACCAGTGGTGGCGCGGGGATCGGCAGCGGCCTGAACACCCTGTCGTCCCCGCCCTACGACACCGACGACTTCGAACGCGTCCACTGGAACTCCTGCCAGCTCGACTCCGGCGACTGCCTGACGCCCAAGGGATTCACCTTCATGCGGCTGCGGCTGGCCGAAGGCGTCTACGTCGACGTTTACAACGTGCACACCAACGCCGGCACCTCCCCCGGTGACCTGGCCTCCCGCGCGGACAACCTCAGCCAGCTCTCGTCCTTCATCTCCACCCATTCGGCCGGCAACGCCGTGCTGGTCATGGGCGACACCAACACCCGCTACACCCGGGCGGCGGACACGATCCGCGACTTCGCCTCCCGCAACGGACTGACCGACGCGTGGGTTCAGCTCCAGCGGGGTGGCCTACCCCCGGCCGCCGGGAGCGACGCCCTGGTGTGTGACGAAAGCGCGGTCACCAACGACTGCGAAGTCGTCGACAAGGTGCTCTACCGCGGCAACCGGCTCTTGGATCTCAACGCGACGTCCTACAACAACGAACACGCGAAGTTCCTCGACCCGGCCGGCGCCATGCTTTCCGACCACGACCCGATCACCGTCCGGTTCAGCTGGACCCGCAACCCCGCCTACCAGCTCTCCGACCAGTTCGGCGGCCCGCACGGCGACTACTTCACCGACCTCGACCGGGTTGCCCCGGGAACGCGCGCGACCACGCTGGGGCTCCGCGCCGGTTCCCGGGTCGACCAGGTGGGACTCACCCTCGCCGACGGCACGGTCCTGAGCCGCGGAGGCGGCGGCGGGACCATGAGGACACTGGCGCTGGCCGCAGGCGAATACGCCGTTTCCGCGTACCTGTGCCGGGGGACCTACGACGGGCACACCCGGATCTTCTACGCCCGCTTCACCACCAGCGCCGGCAACACCCTCGCCGGTGGCACGACGACGTCGGACTGCGCCACCTACACCGCACCGGCCGGCCGGCAGATCGCCGGCTTCCACGGCCGCGCCGGCAGTGAGGTCGACAAGCTGGGCTTGATCTTCACCGCACGCTGACGATCTCGGCGCGCGGAGCCGAGGTCACGACCAATCCCCCGTGACGTCGGCGAACGGCACCCGCGATCACCCGGCAGGTCCGGTTGGGCGATTGACCCGAGACCGCAGAGCCGCCTAACTTGCAGCCGACCTCGTCCAGCTTCAACCGCGGCAACGCGTTCCGGAGTCGTCAACCCCCGAGATGCACTGAGGTGCGACAAGTGCCAAGACTCTCGACCACGCAGAACTCCACCCTGGGGGTGATCGCCCCGAGATCCCAGCTCTACGGACCGCTCTCCGCACTCTCCGCCGTGGAAGAAGCGGCACGCACCAACGGCTTCGGCACGATCATCGCCACCGTCGTGCCCAGCACGCGCAACTCCTTCGCCGATGCTGTCCTGCGCTTGAGCTCCGCACGCCTCGACGGAATCGTGATCATCGACCCACGCCCGCCCACCGGCAAGCCGTCGATCGCCGTCCCCGCGTCCATACCCGTCGTCCTGGTCGGCGGCAGCGCCGACGCGGCGGAATCCCGCGTCTTCTTCGACCAGCACGAAGGCGCCCGGATGGCCACCGAGCACCTCCTGCGTCTCGGGCACCACACCGTCTGGCACGTCAGCGGTCCGGAACACTGCCTGGAATCGCACGCTCGCGAGCGAGGGTGGCGGGACACCCTCGAAGAGCACGGGGCGCACCAGCCACCCCCGCTCCGCGGCGACTGGAGCTCCCGCTCCGGCTACGCCGCGGGCTCGCTGCTCGTGCACGAGCCCGACGTCGACGCGGTCTTCGTGGCCAACGACCAGATGGCGTTCGGCGTGCTCCACGCGTTCACCGAAGCCGGCATCGCGGTACCGCGGGACGTCCGCGTCGTGGGCTTCGACGACGTGCCCGAGGCCGCCTACACCACGCCGTCGCTGAGTACCGTCCGCCAGGACTTCGCGGAACTGGGCAGGCGAGCAGTTCACGCACTGGTGTCGAGGATCGGCGGCGGTTCCGCCGAACAACTCCGCCTGGTGCCGCGGTTCCTCGTCCGCGAAAGCACCTTGCCACCCTGACCACCGCCCTCCGAACCAGCCGGGACAGGGCGCCCCTGTCGGCCGCGATCGTTCCGGGCGAGTCGGCCGCGCCCGTGATTCCCCTGGGCTACTGGCAGATCGCCGCCGGCATCGGCCGGACCGGCGCTCCCCCGCAGGCGAACTGGTTCCGCTCATCCACGACTTCCGCGCGGAACCAGAACATCCGCACGCATTCGTCGAGTAGCGGTCCGGCCGCACCCGGAGAGGTTCCGCCGGACGAAAGCTGAAGCCCTGGGGCCCCGCACCAGCCGTCAGCCGGTTGTCCCCTTCACCGGGTGACGGCCGTGCAAGGTGTCCGAGGGCAGGACACCGAACTTGCGGCGGTAGGCGGTCGAGAACCGGCCGGCGTGCAGGAAGCCCCAGCGAGTGGCGACCGCGGCGATCGTCGTGCCGCCGGGGTCGGCCACCCCGAGTTCGTCGTGTACCCGGGTCAGGCGGACATCCCGCAGGTAGGCCATCGGCGGCAGCGCGAACCAGCGCTGGAACCCTTCCTGCAGTGCCCGGACGCTGACCGAGACTTCCCGGGCCAAGGTGCTCGAAGTCCACGGCAGCCCCGGGTCGTCTTCGATCAGCTCCACGGCCCGGCGCAGTGCCCTGGGCGGCGCCGGGGCCGCCGGCGCGTGCAGGTGGTCGCTGTAGTTGTTCGGCTGGGCCAGCAGCAGACCGGCGATCGCCAGGCTCTGCAGGTGCGCGGCCGCCGCGGGGTGGTGCGTGATCCCGCCCGGCCGGCCCGCCTCCCGCTCCAGCAGAGCCAGCACCTCGAGCCACGACCGCGCCGCCGGGGTGTCCAGGTCCATCGCGGTGGTGAAGCGCAGCCGCTCGCCCAGTGGCCGCCCGATCTGGCGCTCCAGCTCCAGTTCCAGCTCGTGGCGGTCGATCATGAGGCAGAGCTGGGCGCACGCGGCTCCCCACCGCATGTCGGCCGGGTAGCCCGGCACGAACACGGCGGCCCGTCCGGGTCCGGTGAACACCGGTTCCGACGAGCCGCAGCGCTGCTCGGAACGTCCGGCGACCGGGATGTTGACGTGGTAGTTGCCGGCGTCGACCGTGCCGAGCCGGACCGGGCTCCCGTAGCGCAGGTAGCCTGCGGTCACCGCGCCCACCCGGACCGCGTTGAGCCGCATGTCCAAGTCGATCTCACGGTCCAGCACCTCGAGCCGATGAGGCAGGTACGTCCGGGTCACCGCTTCGTGCGCCTCGTCGACGTCCATCGCGCGAGCGACCGGATTCCCGGGCAGCAGCTCCGTCTGAGGCAAGCCCGTCACCAGCCGAACAGTAATCGTCCCGTCACGCTCACGCCAACGCGGTCACCGGACAGAGTGCCGCGCGAATCGGCTGTGCCGGAGCGGTGCCGGGCACTTCACTGGAGCGGCTGGGGAGCTACCGCGGGGAGAGACGTGCAGGTGATGGACCAGGGCCCGTCGATGACGCAGTCCGTGCGGGTCGAGCCGTTGGACCACGTGCGGCCGGGAGCCTGTCTGCTGCGGCTACGCGGTCCGTTCCACGCGCGGAGCGGGATCGAGCTGATGGCCGTCATCGACGGGCAGCGAGCGCACGCCCTCGACCTGCTGATCCTCGACCTGACCGAACCGGTCGCCTTCGGTCCGGTGGCCCTGCAGATCGTCGTGCAGATCGCGACGGAACTCCGCCGCGTCGATGTCGGGTTGCGGCTGGTCGGCTCGGAACAGGCCGTCGGCTCGCCCTTGACCGTGGCCGGCGTGCGGTCCCTGTTCACCCTGCACGGCACGGTCGGCGAAGCCCTCGGAGCCCGGTGACCGCTCGGTCGGCTCCGCCACTTCCGGCTTCCTCGGCGCGCTGGCGGCAGCGTGGCCTGGGTAAGGTGTCGAGGTCGGGCATCCGCTCTCGTGCGGAGCAGGCCCGGCCGGCACTTGAAACCACAGGTGCGCCCGCACCAGGTGGCGGCATCGTGGCCGCCGAGTCCCGAGAAAGCAGATCGATGTCCCGACCCCGCGACCGGGCGCTCGGCGACGACCAGCCGCCGGCCGCCTCGATCGAAGCGGACCTGCGGTCGTTGTTCGGCCAGTCGCCCGCGGTCTTCGCGTCGCTGGCCGGCCCGGACCACGTGCTGGAAGCCGCGAACCCCGCGTTCTTCGACGCGGTCGCCCGGGCCGACGTCACTTCACTGGGCGTGCCGCTCGGCCGGGCGCTGCCGGAGCTCGCCGGACAGGGCTTCCTCTCGCTGCTGGACCGGGTGTACCGGACCGGCGAGCCGGCCACCGGACGGGATGCCCGGGTGCTGCTGGGGCCCGGGCCGGACGCCCGGGAAGCCTTCTTCGACTTCACCTACGAACCCCGCCGCGACGCGTCCGGAGCCGTGACGGGCGTGCGCGTCATCGGAGTCGAGACCACGCAGGCCAAGCACGCCCAGCGGCTCACCGCCGAGCACCGCGCCCTCCTCGAGCAGATCGCCCGCCAAGCGCCTCTGGAGCGGATCCTGGACGGGATGGCCAGGGCGATCGAAGAGCTCGCGCCCGACGTGCTGGTTTCGGTGCTGCTCGCCGATCCCGACGGGCGTCACCTGCGCCACGGCGCGGCGCCCAGCCTGCCGAAGTTCTACAACAACGCCATCGACGGCATCGCCACCGGCGAAGGCGTCGGCTCGTGCGGTACCGCCGCGCACCGCCGCCGGCCGGTCATCGTCACCGACATCGCGAACGACCCGTTCTGGGCCGATTTCCGCGAACTCGCCGGCCGCGCCGGGCTGGCGGCGTGCTGGTCGACGCCGATCCTGGGCCGGGACGAACGGCTGCTGGGCACGTTCGCGATGTACCACCGCGCGCCGCGCTCACCCCAGGACGCCGACTTCGCCCTGACCCGGCTCTTCGCCGACACCGCCGCACTCGCGATCGAACGCCACCACGTCGAACTCGCCCGGCAAGCCGCCGAAGCCAAGGAGAAAGCGGCCCGGCAGGACCTCGCGTTCCTGCTGTCGGCGAGCACCGCGCTCTCGGCGGACCTCGACCACGTGCAGGCCCTGCAGCGGCTGGCGGAGCTGTGCGTACCCGGGCTCGCGCCGCTCTGCACCGTCGACATCGTCGAGGACGGCCGGGTGCGCCGGGCCGGCAGCGCCGGCGCGAACGCCCGCGCCACCGGTCTCCTGGACGGCCACCGGCCGGCCCCGCGCACCGACAGCGCACTGGGCCGGGTGCTCGCCTCCGGGATGACCGAAGTGGCCCGGCAGCCGCCCCTGACCCCCGGTCCGTGGCGCGAACTGGGTGTCACGGGCTATCTCTGCGTCCCGCTCACCGAACGCGGCCAGACCTTCGGCGTCCTCACGCTGCTGAGCACCGGCGAAGGCGGGTTCGACGGTCACACCGTTTCCCTCGCCGAAGAGGTCGCCTTGCGGGCCGCGTCCGCCGCCCGCAACGCGCGCCAGTACAGCCAGCGCGTCACCCTGGCCCGCGACCTGCAGGCGGGCCTGCTGTTGCCCGACCTGCCGGCGGTCCCCGGTGCCGAGCTCGCGACCTTTTACCACCCCGCCGGCGAGGGCCTGGACATCGGCGGCGACTTCTACGACGTGTTCCCCCTCGACGACCGGACGTGGGCGTTCATGCTCGGCGACGTCTGCGGCCGGGGCCCCAAGGCCGCGACGACCACGGCGCTGGTCCGGCACACCGCCCGCGCTGTCGCGCCGCTGCTGGGAGATCCGGTCGCGATCCTGCAAGCCGTCGACCGCGCCCTCAGCAACCGCCCGGACGCCCACGGCACCGACTTCGTGACGATGGTCTACGGCCACCTGACCCCCGGCGACGACGGCCTCGCCATCGACCTGCTCCGCGCCGGCCACAACTTGCCGCTGGTGCTCGACTCCGCCCACCGCACGCACGAACTCGACATCCCGGGCAAGCTCCTCGGCCTGGGCGGCAACCCCCGTCTCGAGAAGCGCCACCTCGTCTTGAAGCCGGACGAAAGCCTCGTGCTGCTCACCGACGGATTCGTCGAGACCCGCAACCCCCAAGGCGAACAGTTCGGCGACGACCGGCTGCTGGACGCGGTCACCTCCGCCCCCGCCCGGCCGGGTGCCCACGACGTCCTGGACGCCGTCACCGCGGCAGTTCGTGCCTTCGCCCAAGCAGAAACCGGGACCGACGACCAGGCGGCGCTCGTCATCACGGCCAGACCGGTCTTCACCGCCGGCGACCGGGGATCCCGGAGCCCGGCCGGCCCCGGCCGCCGATCTGTCAGGCCCTGAGCGAATCCCCTTCCACGGGCAGCCCGGCCATGCCGCGGATCAAGGTCTGCGCGTCCGCACAGGCGTCCGCGGCGCCGATCCGGTACTCGGCGGCGCGATGCGGCTCAACGGAGTTCTCCAGATCACGGGCGCGGTGTCCGGCCTTGGCCAAGGGCGCCGGCAGCTGCGCCGGCTCCAGCACGTTGGGATCGGTGCTCACCGCGAACTCCATTCTTCGTCTGTACGTCGATGTTCGTCCATCGCGGAGGAGTTTCCACAGTGGACAGACCGGGTGGCCCCCGATCGCGAGGCACTCGACGGGCAGGCGTGATCGGCGCCGTGCGGAGCCGCCCGGATCGAAATCCAAGGCCGGACGTCCCTGCGTCCGCAACCGCGGTCAGCGGCGATCATCGCCGGAGGCCCGGAAACCGCGGACCTTGTGGGTACCGAGTCCGCCGAAAGGGAATGCCTCACACAAACCGGGTGAGGACGGCCCTGCAGGCAGATCATGATGGGTGATCAGGGGGTGCTCCGTCGCCGGCTTTCGTCGTCCTGCGCCCGTATGCCAGCCTCCTGGCCAGAGCCAGATACCCCACCACCGTCCCGGTCACGCACCAGATCGACGTCGGGCGATGTACCCAGGACCGCCTGCGTCGTGAGCCGGCGAGCCCGGTCCGGGCCGAGATCGAGCCGCCGCGCGCCACCGAGTGTGTTTGATCGACCCGATCGGGGGGAATTACGCAGCCCGAGAAGGAACCGGCACCACCTCCCGGCTGCCGGCCTTCGTGAGAAAAGGAGCTTCCGACCGTGATCGTCCTCGGTGTCATCCTGCTTATCATCGGCTTCATCGTCGGCATCCCGGCGCTGTACACGATCGGCATCGTCCTCGCCGTCGCCGGCGTCGTCCTCGCCATCCTCGGCGGAACCGGACGCAAGGTCGGCGGCCGCGCACACTGGTTCTGAGCCGCGAAACCCCCAGCGGCCCAAAGCCCACTGACCCGTTTCAGGGCCGGAGCTTCGGCTCCGGCCCTGAAACGCGCCCGGCCGCACCCGAGCAGGAGACCGATGACGAGGTACGGGGCACACCACCCCCCTCGTCTCGGGAACGACGTGCCAACGACGGCCAGGCATACGCAGGAGCACCAAAGAATTGGCGCTCGGCGGCCCCGACATGACAGCGGCTGTCGTACAGGCCGGTCGGCGGCGGGTGAGCCCCGGTCACGCCCAGGCCGGTGCGCCGACCCCGCACGACGGGCGAGGCAGGTTCAGCGATGCCGGCCCTCCTCCCCACAAGGTCGGCGCTTCCCGAACGGTGGCAGGATCTCCTCGCGGTCCTTCCTGCTACCTCGGCCAGGCCCGGCGAGGGCCACTTTCCGGGCCCTGCCGACCCCTTCGAAGGGTCCGGCCTCGGCAGAACTCCTGAAACGACCACGTTCCACCGGGGAAAGGGCCTCGTGGTCGCGTCTCCCCGCACACCGGATCTGCTCACCGCCCGAGCGACGCCCGGCGGCCCTGCGCCCGCCTTCGCCGTCTCAGGCCGCGGACCTCCGCCGCAGCCAAGCTTCGAGGACGGCGGCGACCACCTCTCGTGCCGGCTCCGCCACGACCGCGCCTTCGGGGCCGACCTCAAGCAGCGGACACCGGAACCAGAACGCCTCGGCGATCCAGTTCACCGCCCTGATCTCCTCGACGTCGGCCCGGGCGACCCGGTGCGGGCCCGGGGTGGACAACCGGCGGACCAGACGCAACTGCCGGTCGGACAACTGGCCCAGGATGATCTCGAGATCATCGCGGACGTCCTCGGTGTCGAACCATTCTCTCGTTCCCGCCACCATCTGCACACCCTCCCCGTCTTCGGGACACCGTCGATCAGTTACGCGCACACTGATACCCCGCTCGTGGTCGTCTCATACATCCGATTTCCGATCGTCGCGCGAGCCCATTCAGTCCTCTGTGGACTGATCGAGCTCGTCCGGTTGTCCGGTCCGCCCACGCCTGGTGGTTGCGACGGCGCGGCCGGGAGTTCCGCCGGCCGGCCACGCATCCGGCATCTGTCACCCAATCGACGACTTGATGGTTGTCATCCATTGGATGACATGTTAGAACTGTGGGGCGTGTTGACGACCAGATCAACGACCCCAGGAGGTGGAACCCGTGTTGATGCGCACCGACCCGTTCCGTGAGCTGGACCGCTTCGCCCAGCAGATGCTCGGCAGCGCGACCCCCGGAACCTGGTCCAAGCCCGCCGCGATGCCGATGGACGCCTACCGCGACGGCGACGAGTTCGTCGTCTGCTTCGACCTGCCCGGCGTCTCCCCCGACGCCATCGACCTCGACGTCGAACGCAACGTCCTGACCGTCAAGGCCGAACGACGGCCACTCGCCGGCGGCGACGTCCAGATGCAGGTGTCCGAACGGCCGCTGGGCGTGTTCTCCCGCCAGCTGTTCCTCGGCGACACCCTCGACACCGACCACATCGCCGCGGGCTACGAGGCCGGAGTCCTGACCCTGCGCATCCCGATCGCCGAAAAAGCCAAGCCCCGGCGCATCGAGATCACCGGCACCACCGGCGACCGCAAGGAAATCCAGGCCTGACGAGCCGACCGCGCGCAGGACCGGCGTCCCCGAGCCGGTCCTGCGCCCGTCGCCTGTCCCGAAAGGCACCCGCACCCGTGACCGCATCGCTGCACCTCCCGACCGGCCACCCTGCCCTCACCGCCTTGTGGGCCTATCTGGCCGACGTGACCACCGCACTGGGCATCGGCCCCGAATCCTGCACCGTCGACCACGACACCCCGGTCTCCGCCTACATCGCCCTCGACGAGCGCCTGCCCGGCTACCCCGGCCACGACGTCGCCCTCCTGTGGGACGAGATCCGCGGCTGGGCCGCCGCCGTCGAAATCCACTCCGCCGACGACCCCGTCGTCGTGCGCTACCTCGGCGGACCCACCATCACCCCGGCACCCGGGAACGTCGCGCGGTTCGTCGCCGCCCTGCGCGAAGACGACCACCGCGTCGGCCGGCTCGACCCACCCACTCTGCGCACCGCGGAGAGCCTGGCCGAACTCGACGCCGCGCTGCGCGACCGGAGCGCGACGTGACCCCCGGTGCCCTGCCGCTACCGGTGTCCTTCGCCCTCGCCGTGCGCGGCTACGACCGCGAGCAGGTCGACGAGCACCTGGCCGAACTGCACGACGAGATCCGGCTGCTGACCCTGGACCGCGACGCCGCCATCGCCGAAGCCGAAACCCTGCTCCGGCGCCTGGAAACGGCCCGCGGCGAGGCCGACGACCTCCGCGCTCGGCTGAACCGCCTGGCCCTGGCGCCCGCCGATCCGGACGCGGTCGGTGAGCGGGTGCGGCTCATGCTCGAATGCGCTCGCGCCGAAGCCGACGCCATCATCGCCTCGGCCCGCCATCGAGCCGCGGCCGTGCGGGAGCGGGCCGCCGAGGCGGAACGGCGCACAGCGGCCCGGTTACGCGCGATCGACGACTTCCTGGCCCGCGCCGAGGACATCCTGGCCGAAGAACGGCCGCAACCCCCGCTCCGGCAAGCCGGCCTCACCGCCGCCTGACCCCGCACATCCCCCACGGAAGACGATGACGAACACCCAGGCACGCGCCGCGGCGGAAAAGATCTTCGCCGCGGCCGCCGAACTCGGCAGCACACGGCAGGAAGCCGTCCTCGTGACCCGCGCCGTCCACGCGGTCAAGAACGGCCGCCCGACGGACGTCGCGCTCACCGACACCGAGCAACACCAGCGACGCAAACTCGCCCACATCGTCGGGACCGTCCTGTGGGATCCCGCCCTCGACGCCACGGAGGTGCTCACCGCGGTCACCGACACCCGCAACCGGGTAACAGCACGGCCGGGAGCCGCACAAGCGGCGTGATGCGGCAGCAGCCCAGTGGCACGGCGCTGCAACTCCGTCGGCGAAAGGCGGTGGCCCGGCCCTGACGGCAGCGGACGGGGAGCCCACGATGCCTCAGCTCGAACACGGCCGGGCCACCACGCCGTTCTGGTACCCGCGGACCGGCCGCGCAAACGAAACCCGCGCCGATCAGGCCGGTTCGAGTCCACAGTGGACTTCACGTGCGGCCGACCACCAGCTTCACGAGCCGAGGACGCGCTTCACCACCTGGTCGGCCACCTCCCGCAGCTTCACGTTCTGCCGCTGCGACTCCTCGACGAGCACGGTGAACGCGGCTTCGGCGTCGATCTTCTGGATCGCCATCAACATGCCCTTGGCCTGGTCGATGACCGAGCGGGAGGTGAGGGCCAGCTGCAGGTGCCCGGCCGTCTCCCGGGCATCCAGGTAGCGGTGGTAGACGCGCAGCACCGCCTCCACCGCTGCGGTGTAGAGCTCCAGCAGCTGCGCGTCGATGTCGGCGAATCCGTCGTCCTGCTGCCCGTAGCAGTTGATGGCGCCCGAGAACTGCTCGTCGGCCACGAGCGGGGCCGCGAGAAAACTGCCGAAACCGGCGTCCAAGGCGCCCCGGGTGAAGTCCGGCCAGCGTTCGGCCGCGCCGGACACCGTCGTGCGGACCAGTTTCCCGCTGCGCATCGCGTCCAGGCACGGACCCGTGCCGATCCGGTACTGGTCCTCGTCGAGGGCCGTGACGCGCTCGCTCGTCGAGGCCGAGGTGTACGGCCGAGTGCCGTGCGAAAGTGTGACGCTCGCCTCGTCGACGCCCGGGACCGCGTGCACCACCTGCAGGCACACGTGCCTCAGCACCACGCGGAAGTCGTCTTCCCGGCTCAGGATGGCGGTCAGCGACTCCAACGCCCCGGTGACATCGTCCAGCAGCGGGGCGACCGTCCGGGTCGAGTCCGGCCGTTCCATGGGCTCTCCTCAATGATCATGACCAGCGAGCCACCCACGGGTACCCACTTCCGCCGAACCCAAAGGTCCCGGCACGTTTGTCCGGGCGCATCGGTGGTATTCCGCGCACATGTCGGGAATGACCGTGCCGGCCCCGCTGCCGCTCGACCGCGAAGTCGCCGGAGTCGCCGCGCGGCTGTCCGGGCTGCTGCTCTCACGCGAGACCGTGAACTCCGTGCTCGAACTGGTCGTCACGCTGGCGGGCACGTCCCTCCCGCGAGCGGCGGGCGCCGGGGTGACGCTGCTCGCCGAGGACGGCACGCCGGCCACGACGGCGGCATCCGGCGCGGGTGTGCACGAGGCCGACGAACAGCAATACGCCCTCGGGGAAGGCCCCTGCCTCACGGCGCTGGCCGAAGGCGCGCCGGTGCGGATCGACGACACCGCCACCGACCGGCGCTGGCCCCGCTGGTGCGCCGCGGCCGCCGAGGCGGGGTTGCGCTCGGTGCTCACCGTCCCGCTGCTGACCGGAGACGGCTGCCTCGGCGCCATCAAGGTCTACGCCGCCGCGCCCAGCGCCTTCGGCCCGTCCGACGAACACACTCTGACGACGCTCGCCACCAAGGCCGAAGCCCTCGTAGCCCAGGCCCGCGTCTACGACCGAGCCGGCGATTCCAGCGAAGAGTTCAAGCGGGTGCTGCGCGAGCGGGACACCGTCACGATGGCCCGCGGTTTCCTCATGGCGCGAGAAGCACTCAGCGAACAAGCCGCCGCCGAACGGCTGCTGTCGCTCGCGCGGACCGAGGGGCGGGCTCCGGCCGACATCGCCGTCGACATCCTCTCCGCAAGCTCGGAGCCGCGGGGGTCCCGATGATCCCGCTCCCCGAACAGGAGCAGCAGGAGCTGCTCACGGCCTGTTTCCGGCGGTGTGAGCTGACGCTCGAGCAGCTGTGGGCGCGGTACTTCGCGCTGGGTGGCGGCCAGAACATGCTGGAGGTGGACGCCTACCTCCACGGTCTGGCGCCGCTGCCCCGCATCGATCGCGACATGCTGGCGCACGCCGTCAACGAACGCCTCGACGAGCTCAGCGGACCGAAACGAGCGCCCTACAGCCACCCGACGCAGCCCGCGAAGCCCCTGCGCGGTCCGCTGCGGGCTCTCGTCGACCTGCTCGAAGGTACCCACCGGGCGCCGCCGGAGCGCCTGCCGGCCGCGGTGACGGCCGCCGCCGACGCGCTCAACCTCCGGGTCGAGGTCCACCTGGCCGACTACGACCAGAACGTGCTGGTCCCGCTCCTGCCGGCCACCTCACCCGGCCTCGACATCGAGACCACCACCGCCGGCGAGGTCTTCCGAAGTGCGAGCTCGGCCGTCGCCCGCGACGCCGGTGCGCCCGTGCTGTGGACGGTCCTGCTCGACGGCGTCGAACGGCTCGGCGTCCTCGAGGTGACCTCCACCGACGGCACCGATCCGGACGACCCGGTGCTGCGCCAGCAGTGCCAGTGGCTGGCGACGCTGATCGGTCACCTCGTGACCAGCGTGACGCAGTACGGCGACGGGCTCGACGTCCAGCGCCGCCGGCACCACCGCGGTTCGCCGTCCGAGCTGCTCTGGCACGCCCTGCCCCCGTTGACCGGCGCGACCGACGCCGTCGTCGTCGGCGCGAGCATGCGGCCCGCCTACGAGCTGTCCGGCACGGCCTTCGACTACTCCCTGTCCGAGCACCGAGCCCAGCTCGCCCTGTTCGACACCGGCGCGCGGGGCGGGGCCCCGAGCCTCGCCGTCGTCACCGCGCTCTCCGCGTACCGTTCCGCGCGACGCGACGGTGCCTCGCTGGCCGCGCAGCACACGGCGATCGCCGGCATCCTCGGCGAGCACCCGGACACGCCGGCGGTCAACGAACTCGTGGCCGAGCTCGACCTGCACACCGGAGACCTGCGGTGGCTCGCCGCCGGGAGCCGGGCGCCCGTCATCGTCCACCGCGGTGGGTCGCCCGGGCCGAGGGCCGGCCAGGAAACCGGCCAGGTGCGGCTCCGGCCCGGCGACCTGTTCGCTGCGTGCTGCCGGGGCACGCTGGAAACGCGAAACCCGTCCGGGGCACCGTTCGGCGCCGAAGGCGTCCAGCGGGCCGTCGATCGCCACGCGGATTCACCGGCGCCGGAGATCGCGCGCAAGATCACCGAAGCGGTCGCGGACCACCACGGTTCGGCGCTGCCCGACGACGTCGGCGTGGTGGTCGTCCGGTGGACCCCCATCGCCTGAAGCGCGGGTGAAAGAGCCGGAATCTCCCCTCCTCACCGTGCGCGCACACCGATGACACCTCCTACTCGTGTGGGTGATCCCAATCCTGCACTTTCGTGTGCACTATTCAGCGTTTTCTGGCGCGGACAGCCGCCTGTCCCTACCGTCCACCTCATCGTCGGAGATCAGGTGAACGTTGATCATCGCTCCCGCGAGTAACGAATTTCCGGCCCAGACTCCTGCCGGCCCAGGCTGGCAAGTCGGTGGAGAAAAACAGTGGACGGCGAATTCGACAGCCTGCGTTCGGCGGGGAGCCGGCGCCGAGGTGGTGTGACCGCGGGGCTGTGCGCGGCCGTGACGATTCTCGGTCTTGGCCTCGTATCCGGGGTGCCGCAGGCTGTTGCCGCCGAAGCGCCCGTCGGGCTCGGCACCGCGGGAGCCTATTCCGTGCTGGGAGGACAAACGGTGACCAACACCGGCCCCAGCACGCTGGACCGAAACCTCGGAGTCTTTCCCGGTACCGCGATCACCGGCTTCCCGCCCGGCACCGCGGCCGGCGCCACACACGCGGGCGACGCCGTGGCCCAGCAAGCCCAATCCGACCTCGTCGTCGCCTACGACGACGCCGCCGGCCGCGCGCCGACCGCAAACGTCGCGGGTGACCTCGTAGGCCAGACCCTGGTCGGTGGCGTCTACAAGTCGACCGGCCCGCTCGCGATCAGCGGGACCCTGACCCTGGACGGCCAGGGTGACTCCAGCACCGTCTGGATCTTCCAGGTCGCGTCCACCTTGATCACGGCGTCGGCAAGCACCGTGAACCTGATCAACGGCGCCCAGGCGTGCCACGTGTTCTGGCAGGTCGGCAGCTCGGCGACGCTGGGGACGAACTCGAACTTCGCCGGCACGATCATGGCCTTGACCTCGATCACGGCGACCACCGGCACCGTCGTCGCCGGACGCGCACTCGCCCGCAACGGCCAGGTCTCCCTCGACGACAACACCTTCACCACCGGCACCTGCGACACGACCCCCACCACGACGCCGACCACCACCGCTCCCACCACCACCCCGCCGGACACAGACTCCACGACTCCGACCACATCGGACACCGGCACGACCAGCGACACGAACACGAACACGAACACGGGGACCATGACGGACACGACGTCCTCCCCCAGCAGCGGAACGAGCAGCTCGGCAGGAGCGGGCCTCGGCACGACCCGAACCGACCTCGACCACACCCACGGCAACGGACAGCCCGACAACGTGCCCACCGGTACGTCCGATCTCGCCGGCACCGGGGCCAGTCCGCTCCTGGGTCCGCTGGTCGGATTGGGAGCGTTGCTCCTCGTCTTCGGCGGATTGCTGCTGGCGGTCGCCCGTCGCCGCAGGACGAGGCGTAGGTACTAGAGCGGTTCCGCGACACGACGTCCACGGCCCGCGGCCGCACGGGTTGCGGTCAGAAGACTTCGTCGTCCGGGTAACGCAAGACTTCCGTTTCCGTGCGGGCCCACCAGAACCCGGCGACGTGATCGAACAGGTGCGTGGTGACGGGAAGCCCGACGGTCCGCACGGAGCCGTCGGCCACCCGCAGCACGCGCTGACGGCCACCGGACTTGAAGACCGGAGTGAGGATCACGTACTCGCCACCGTGGGTGAAGCGCCCGTCCACACCGTGCTTGCCGGACCGCTCGTGCAACCCGGTTTCTTCCCAGATCCGGGCGGTGACCCGGCCGTCCGGCCCCAGCCGGTAACAGCCGTAGAAGTCCACCCCGTGCTTGCGGCGCGCCCACAACCCACGCCCCACGACGAACACCACGCGCTCGTCGCCGTCGGTCCACACATCGCCCAGATCGGGCAGCTGGTCCGGATCCTCCTGGCCGGCGGCCGGGAAGTCCGCGGCCACCAGGCTGAGCACGTCGCCGTAGACCGCGGTCCCCGCGTCGACGACCAGGTCCCGCAGGTAGCGCGGCTCGTCGTGGTTGAACTGCTGGCGCACCGGCCACGCCCGGCCATCGGCGCTGTGCGCGGTCCACCCGGCCACCACCGGCGGCGCCGGAGCGGGCACGTCCGGCCCCAGATCGACCAGCAGCTCTTCGAGGTCCGCGCCCACCCGCAGCACCCGATCGTGGTTCATCGCGACGACCAGTTCACCGCCACCCACCAGCAACGCCGCCCGATCGAACAAGCCCGGATCGGGCAAGAGGAGCTCACGTACGCCCGACTCGACGTCGGCGACCAGCAAGACGGTCCGCTCACCGCCGTCGCGGTGCCCGACCAGCGCGGCCCGCCCCGCGTCGATCGCCGCCGCCGTGTCCGGGAAAACGACGTCCACTCCGTCCGGGATGATCACGCCCGCGACCCTACCGCCGGAAACGCCGGTGCCGAACCGCCCCATCTCGTTCGAGGCGCCGACCCGACCTCCGCCGCCGGCTCGCCAAGTACCCCTGGATGCCGCCGCCCTCATGCGGAACTACTCCTCGCGTGGGACTGGCTCCAGCTATGACGATCGTGAGCACCGGTCGTTCTTGCCGAGGCGCGGAGCGAAAGTGCCACCGACTTGTTGGTAGCGGACGGTCTCCGCCGGCCAGGACATGCCAGTTTGACGCGAAGTCCGGTCGGCCGCACCAGCCGACCTGGCTGGGTGACCGCTGTCCGGCCCTTTTCCGGGATCTTCGGCCCAGCGCATGGCTTCGGCTGCACATCGGCACGCGGCGCCGGGCCGCGTGCCGAGTCGGGATCAGTCGCCGGTGCGGATTCCGGAGTTGCGGCGCTGCGCTTCGTGGAGCTGGTCTTCGAGGGTGATGATGCGGCACGCGGCGTCGACGGCGGTACCGCTGTCGACCAGTTCCCGCACCCGCGCGGCCAGGCGCAGCTGGTGCCGGGAGTAGCGGCGGTGCCCGCCGGCGGAGCGTTGCGGGGTGATCAGTCCGGCTTCGTCGAGACTGCGCAGGAAGCCTTGGGTGGCGCCGAGGATGTCGGCGGCCCGGCCCATCGTGTAGGCGGGGTAGTGCTCGTCGTCGAACTTGTCGGCCGTTCTGGGCGTGGCCGGGCCTTGTTGGTCAGGGATCATCGCACCTCCACGTCACAGAGGACCCCGGGTGCCACTGCGGCACCCGGGGTCCTCAAGGGTTGGGACTTTCACCATTGTCAACCGGCGCGACCGCCGGCGTCCTGCACCCGCGTCCAGCCGAAAGCCGGATTCCGCGGGGATCGCTTACTCGTGACCGAGCACCACCTCCGAACTCGATGGAACTGCGGCACCCGCGCGGCACTACCCGGCCGCTGCGGGCGATCCAATGATGTTCCCGTTCCCTTCTTTCCTGTGTTTTCCACTTACTCGGTACTGCAACTGCAACTTCGCTTGCTGCGGACGTCACTGCCGGAACCCTTCCACTGATCGGTCCCAGCACGCTGACGCCGCTGGTCACTGCCCGGAGCCCCGTTCACTGATCGGCCCCGGCCACCTGACCGGTCCTGCTACTGCACGTACACACAACAACTACTGGTACTGCTGATCTTCGACTAGCGGTACTGCAACTGCCGTAAACACTGATACTGCTGTTCTTCACGGGCACATTCGCGCTGCCCGAGTCCTGCACATCCGCTCCGGACCGGTACTGCTCGGTCGAACCTTCTTCACGACCCGGTCCTGGAGTACTACTCCCGGTCACCAGCCGAAACCTTGTTCCCTTGATCGGCTCCGTGCTGCCTGACCGCCTTGTCTCACTTCGCGGGTAGTTACGTCATCTCCCGCGCCTGCTTGACGTTGTCTCTCTCGGTACGAGGAGAACACTACACACGCCGGTCGTTGAATGTCTACTCCGGGCGGCATAGATTTTCTGAAGGCAGTCGAACGGGTGACGAGGAGGGCGTACGGCCATGAACGACGACATCACGCAGCAGGGCCCGCTCGAAGAGCGGTATGGCCTGGTCGGAGTGCGTGACATGGCCGAGTACGCCGAAGCCTTGACGCGGTTGCTGGAGCGGGGCCGGCGGGAGCGGTGCGCCGCCGTGCTGTCGGAGGCCGAGGCCTACGCGGCGGCGGAGCTGCTCGGGCAGTTCGCCCAGCTCGACCCGCTGGCCGCGCTGAGCCAGCTGGCCGCGTCGCTGGCCGGCCGCATCTACAACCGTCTCGGCGCCTGACGATCCGACGCCGTGAACGACACGCGATGCGCACGCGACCGGAAGCGCGGTGATCATGACCGAGCCGTCCGAGGGCGGTCCCGGGCAGGACCGGAAGACCGACCCAGGCGTGCCGGCGCGGCCGGCCGGGACCGCCGGCACCGAGCAGCGCACGCCGGCGCGCCCCCGACCTCACAAGTCAGAACACCTAGGCCGTTGTGCGGTCTCGTCCGCCATGGGGCGCAGGTACTGTCACGTACGACCCGCGACTGCCTCGCCGCGATCGGTGTCGCGATCCTCCGGCCGCACCCGCATCCGCGCCTCCCCCCGCACACTCCACAGTGGACTCAGCCCGAAAAGACCCGAACGCGGCGGTGTCGATTGCCCTTGTTCCGGTTATCGACGCCGGGCCGATGACCGGCGCTCGCGTGACGCACGCAGGTATCCCATGACCAGGGATTCCAGGTCGGGTTCGGTGCCGGCCCAGCCTTCCGGTGCCGGCTCGGCTTCCCGCACCAGCAGGGTGGACTGGCGCTCGGTGCGGGTCGCGTTGACCAGCACTCCCTCCACAGCGGACTCGTCCGCGACCGGGCCGACCAGGATCCGGTGCCCCGCAAGGACTTCCTCGATGTCGCCGTCGACCTGAACCCGGCCTTCGTCGATCAGCAGGATGTGGTCGCACACTTCGCGCAGGTCGCTGAGCAGGTGTGAGGACATCACCACCGTGGTTCCGCGGTCGGCGACCTCGGTCATGATGATCCGCAGCGTCTCGTCGCGGGCCAGCGGATCCAGGTCGGACAGTGGTTCGTCCAGGAGCAGCAGCCGGGGAAGGCGTCCCAGCGCGACCGCGATGGCCACCTGGGTCCGGGCGCCCGCGGACAAGGTGCCGACCTTCGCGTCGTAGTCCACGCCCGCCAAGAGCCCGAGCACCTCGTGCACCCGGTCGGTGGACCACCGGTCGTTCATGGCCGCGACCGCGCGCGTCATTTCGCGCACCGTGAGGTCACGGTAGAGCGAACGGTTCTGCGCCAGGAACGAGACGTCCGGGTGAATGCGGCCGTCGACGGGAGTGCCGAAGGTCCGCAGTTCACCGGCCGTCGGGCGGACGAGGCCCGCGGCCATGCGCAGCAGGGTGCTCTTGCCCGCGCCGTTCGGGCCGACCAACGCCACGACCTTGCCCTCGGGAATGGCGAAACTGCAGTCGCGGACCGCCCAGCGGGTGCGGTACCGCTTGCCCACGGCGGTGGCGGTCAAGGGTTTCATGATCGTTCCTCAGCGGGGTAGTGCTCGTCGCGGACCACGGAGTACAGGGCGTCGACGTCCTCGACGACGAGGCCGCCCTGCCGGGCACGGCCCATCCAGCCGGCCAGCTCCTGCCGCAGCGGTGCGTCGTCGCCGGCCGTGGCCTCGGACGACAGCGACGTGGTCACGAAGGTGCCCAGGCCCCGGCGGGCCTCCACCAGCCCGTCCCGTTCCAGCTCGCGGTACGCCTTCAGCACGGTGTTGGGGTTGACGGCCGTGGCCTCGACCACCTCCCGCGCTGAGGGCAGCCGGTCGCCGGGGTTCAGCAGTCCCAGTCGCATGGCCTGTTTGACCTGCTGAATGATCTGCATGTAGGTGGAGACCCCGGAGCGCCGGTCGATCCGGAACTCGATCACATCGGACAGCATAGATGCTCCGGCAGCTCGGGGATTCCACCACGCTCAGCTCTGACGCCGCAGGAACCAGGCCGTCCCCACCAGCAGCAGGACCGCGAGTCCACCGTAGATCGACGCGTCGGCCAGGTGCACCTGCCAGGCCTGGCTCTGCGGGATGAAGTCCACGTACCTCGTGCTGAGACCGGACTGCGGCAAGCACGCCAGGTACCCCTCCTGCGAGTTCGGCGTCCCACCCTGCGGCGCCTTGCAGGCTTGGATCAGGGCGCTGACCCGGTCACCGGCGACGGGTCGCCCGGCGGCGTCGAGCCAGCCTTCGTCGATCACCAGGCTGCCGTTCTCGTGCACGTTCAGGGTCGTGTCGGGTGTGACCTCGAGGTGCTGTGCGGGTACCAGGCCGTCGACCAGGCCGGACAGAGTGAGGCGTACGACGACGAACGCGCCGAGCCCCGCGGTCATGGCCACCAGGGTGCGGCGGGACACCACGCCGAGGAAGGTGCCCAGGGTGAAGGCGAACACCGTGTAGGCAACAGGCGAGAGGTGCTCGATTCCGAAGTTCAGGGCGGTGAACGAACCGTTCATCCGCGGCCCCAGCGTGCCGGCCGCCGACAACCACCACGAGACCAGGTATTGCAGTGCGATCAGCACGATCAACGCGGGTGCCAGCGCGACGACCAGCTTGCTGAACATCCATCGGGTACGGCTCACCGACTGGGTGAAAGCCAGGACGTGGGTGCCCTGTTCGAGTTCCCGCGCGAAAAGAGGAGCTCCGATGAAGACCCCGATCAGGGCGGGCAGACCGAGGATCGCGGCTCGCCCCATGTCGAGCGGAGCCGACCACGCCGTCGCGAAGGCTTTCACGACCTCACCGGCCGCCGGACACTCCTGGAGGGGCAGCGTCACGCAGGGGGCGAGCTGCGCCGAGTCGATGGCGCCGACCATGTTCGACCGCAGCAGGATGATGGCGCCCGCGCCGATCACCAGCATGCCGAGCAGGGTGAGCAGTTGCGGGCGCTGCCGTCGCCAGGAAACCCAGATCATGCCGCTTCCTCCTGCTGCGCCGCTTCGCGCATGCGGTTCAGGGCCAATTCGCCGAGCGGGGTGCCGTCGGCGCTGAGCCGGTTGACGTCTCCGGCCAGCAGGACGCACCCTCGGTGGAGCAGGACCAGGTGGTCGCACACACCTTCCAGTTCGGCCAGCACGTGCGAGGACAGCACCACGGTGATGCCTTGTGTCTTCGCTTCGGTGATCAGCGCGCGCAGCACGGTTTCGCGGGCCAGCGGGTCCAGATCGGCCAACGGCTCGTCGAGCAGCAGCAGGCTCGGACGCTTGCCCAGTGCCAGGGCCAGGGCGACACGGGTGCGCTGCCCGCCGGACAAGGTTCCCACCGCCGCGCCCATCGGCACCGCGGCCTGCCCGATCAGGTACTCGGCGTAGCGCTGATCCCAGGTCGGGTTGGTCTGCGCCCCGAACTTCAGCATCTCGGTCACGGTGAACTGCTGGTACAGCGGCTTCTGCTGGGCCAGGTAGGCCACCCCGGGGTGCAGCCCCTTGCCCGTCGGACGGTCACCGAAGACGGTGATCCCACCGGTCGTCGGGCGCAGCAACCCGGTGATCAGTCCCATCAGCGTGCTCTTGCCCGCACCATTCGGGCCGACGAGGGCCACGATCCGGTTCTTCGGGATCACCAGGGACGTCTCGCGCAGCGCCCACCCCCTGCGGTACTTCTTGCCCAAACCGCGAGCAAGGACCGGAAGTACCTGGTCAGGCTGCCTTTGCAGGTTCATGGCCGTCTCCTCTCCGTCGTCGACCACGACCAAGGTAACACCTTTCACTAGTTAAGTAGTGGACCGGGGGTCAGACTCCCCCGGTGGCAACCTGACGAGGAGAGACGTACATGATCATGACGAGGTCGACGTGCCGCGTATTCGCCCGGCCACATCAACGATTTCGGAGTGCCGGCCGGCTTCCGCCGTAAAAGGCGTGACGCCCTATCGCGGGGCAGCAGCCGCATGCGTGGTGAGCCAGCGCAGCGCCCGTGCCCTGACGACGCGCATGCCGGCACGTTCACCGAAGTAGTCCCCGACAGCGCCGATGCCCGGCACAGCACCGAGTGCACGGTGGTACCACCGGCCCGACGGCCGCTTGCCGAGCTCGGCCGAGATTCCGCCCAACGAGCGAGCAAGCCGCCAGAGCCCGCCACCGAGCGTCGTGAGCACCGAGACCGCGCCGGTGACGCGATGCCGGTGTCCGGCGAGCCGCTCCACCTCGGCGTCCTCGCCGGCCTGGTCTTGGCCGACGCCGCGGCCCGAGGCGAGGTCGGGCTCGACAACGCGGTCGAAAAGCACCGCGGCGAGCAGCCGGACCCGGGCGCCCGTGTCGGTGACGCCGCATTCTCCCGCGATCGCGCACAGCACCAGCCCCTGCGAGCCGGCACCGAGCAGGTCCTGCACAGGGAGCCGGTCGGCCAGGACCCCGCCGAGACCGGGTACGGCGGTGAGCAGAGCGGTGAGCCTGCCGAAGCGGCCCGTCCACCACCGCACCCGCCGCGGAGTGTCCATCGCCTCCCACGCGGCCGTGCCCGGTGCCCGGACCGACGCGAGCACCCGCACCACCGAGCGTCCGAACCCTCGACCGGCAGGCTCGTGGCCATCGCGGGCCTTGAGCCGGAGCGGGTCGGACTCGCGCAGCGCGTCGAGCGTGGGCGCGCAGGCCCGCACGAACGGCCGCAACACCGCGACCAGCTGCGCATCCGAAATCGTCGCCATCGCCAGACCTCCCCGATGTCCTTGACCACAAGTCGACATGCGGCCGGTTCACGAAACGGCGCGTGTCGACGATTCCCGCGCGGTCGACCGCGGGCCCGGAAAACCCGAGCACCGCGCCCGCGATCGACGGCGCCGCGGTCAGTCCTTCTTGAGCGCGTTCTTCACCTTGTCGGCGGCGTCGCCGACGGCGTCCTTGACGTTCGCGACGGCGTCCTTGATCCCGGCCTTGGCCTGATCGGCGCGTCCCTCCTCGCGCAGAGAGTCGTCACCGGTCACCGAGCCTGCGGCTTCCTTGGCCTTGCCGCCCAGGTTGTCGGCCTTCGCACCGATCTTGTCGCCCATCGACATGAGGATCTCCTTTTCACGGGTCGAACCGCGGACGCGGAATGCGTCCACCGTCCCCGACACGACCGCGCCCGGAACGGTCACGCACCCACGCAGGTGATCATCACCACCCGTTCGGGGCGTGCGGCTTTCCTCTGCGCCGGGTCGTTTCGATGAACACCCGGAAGGTCCGGGGGAAACCGGGCCCGGAAACGACCGAGGGAGACACGATGACGACCATGACCGACACGTCGACCACGTCCCGCACCACGTCGACGGAGGTCGCGAAGAACGACACCGGCGCGCGGGCCGGTGCGCCGGGCTCGACCACGATCGCGGAGGTCGTGGTGCAGAAGATCGCCGGGCTCGCGACCCGCGAAATCCCCGGCGTGCACGACCTCGGCGGCGGCGCGGCGCGGGCGTTCGGCGCCCTGCGGGAGCGGATCCCCGGCGCGACCGCCTCGGCCGGGCAAGGTGTGTCGGTCGAGGTCGGCGAGAAGCAGGCCGCGGTCGACCTGCAGATCGTGGTCGAATACGGCGCCGCCATCACCGACGTGGCCCGCTCGATCCGCCGCAGCGTCATCACCGCCGTCGAACGCATGACCGGCCTCGAGGTGGTCGAGGTCAACATCAGCGTGAGCGACCTGCACCTGCCCGACAGCGACGACGACGCGCCCGCCGACACCGGCCGCGTCGAGTAAGCCCCTCGACGCCGAAGGGGTGCGGATCGCCGTCGGAGTGCGGGCCCTGCCGGAGGTGGCGGGCCCGCACGGCGCGCGCCTACGCGATCACCGTGACCGGAAGCGGACACCGCCACCGCGCCCCGTCACCCGGCGGCCCCGGATCAGGCAAACACGGCGCGGCAACGGAGACTGTGTCGTGCATTCGACTGCGGCACAGCCCTGGTGATCGACGTCTCGCCACCATATGCAGCCGACTTGTCTCCGAGCGTCCGGCTGGTCGACGACCCGGCACACGGCCGACCGGTCATCTACCCTTCGTGAATGGTGGATGAGGATCGCTCGTGGCACCGGGTGTTCGCGGCGGTCGTCGACCAGTCACACCTGGCGACCGCCGACGACCTGCCCACCCTCATCGACGACGTGACCTCCCTGGTGGGGATGTCGGCCGAGCTGTACCTGGTCGACCTCGGCCAGCGGGAGCTGCACCCCGTCCGGCCGCAAGGCGGCCCGGCCCTGTCGGTGGACGCCACCCTGGCCGGGCGGGCGTTCGCCCGGATCGAGATCGTCGTCGCGCCGGGCGAGAGCGGACCGGCGGTCGTGTGGCTGCCGGTGCTCGACGGCACCGAACGTCTCGGCGCGCTGCGGATCACCCTCGCCGCAGACGCCGACCCGCACGACAAAACCCTGCGCGGCAACTGCTGGACGCTGGCCGGGCAGATCTCGCACCTGGTGCTGAGCAAGCAGCTCTACAGCGACCTGTTCCACCGGGTGCGCCGCGGCCGGCCGCTGTCGGTGGCCGCCGAACTGCTGTGGCAGCTGCTGCCCCCGAAGGTGTTCGCCACCGACCGGGTCGTGATCGCCGCCGCGATGGAGCCCTACGACGAGGTCGGTGGCGACGGTTTCGACTACGCCGTGGACGGCAACCGCGCCTCGGTGGCGATCTTCGACTCGGTCGGCCACGACCTGCACGCCGGGCTGATCACCTCGATGGCATTGGCGGCCACGCGCAACGCCCGCCGCGGCGGCGCCGGCCTGATCACGGCCACCGAGCTGGCGGACCACACCATCGCCGCCCACCGCCCGGCCGACTCGATGTCCTACGCGACGGCGTTCCTCGCCCACCTCGACCTCGACACGGGCGAACTGCACTACCTCAACGCCGGACACCCACCGCCGGCCGTGCTGCGCGGTGGCCGGGTGGTGCGGCTGCTGGACACCGTGAGCCGCACCCCGCTGGGCCTCGGAGAGTTCCAGAAGCGCGAGCCCGTCGTGCAGCGCGAACAGCTCGAACCCGGCGACCGGGTGCTGTTCTACACCGACGGCGTCACCGAAGCCCGCAGCCCGCAAGGTGAACAGTTCGGCCTGGACCGGCTGGCCGACCTCACCGAACGCCATGAAGCGGCCGGCCTGCCCGCCCCGGAGACCCTGCGTCGCGTGGTCCGGGCGGTGCTGGACCACCAGGACGGCCGGCTCCAGGACGACGCCACCCTGCTGATGCTGGAATGGACGACCACCAGCCAGAGCACCCTGCTGCCCACCCTGTGAGCCACGCCCGCCCCGGCCGGCAAGTGCGACTTCTGTCCACAAAGGACTAACTGGTCCCGGGGAGGCGACGCCGGAGCACAGTGGCCCTGATGCCTCAAGCTTTGTCAGCGTCTCCGCCGATCCGGGCCGCGAGGCGCTACCCCGGGATCCGCGTGGTGCGAGAGGAGGGCGGCGAGCCGGTGGAGCAGACCGGGGGCCGCTCCGCGCTTCGCCGACGAGTACAAGTTGTCGTCGTGGCCACGGACAGCGACAACCTTCACACCGAGACCGCTGATAGCGGGTCGGCTGGGGAAAGTGCGGCAGACGTTACGTGGCCGGCGGCTCTACCGCAGGAACCGCCGAGCGGGCCGACTGGCTCACCGCACACCCGGCTGGTCGTGCTCCGGGGTCCCTCCGGCGCCGGCAAGACCACGGTCGCCACCGCCGTGCGCGCCAGGCTCGGACGTGGCGTCGCGCTGGTCCAGCAGGACGTCCTGCGCCGGGTCGTGCTGCGCGAGCACGACGTCCCCGGCGGGCTGAACATCGCGCTCATCGCGACGGTCTGCCGATTCAGCCTCGACGCCGGCTACCACGTCATCCTCGACGGCATCCTCGCCGCTGCCCGGTACGGACCGATGTTGCGCCGGCTCGCCGCCGACCACCGCGGCCGCACCACTTTCTTCTACCTCGACGTACCCTTCGACGAGACTGTGCGCCGCCACGCCACCCGCCCGCAGGCCGGCGAATTCACCGCCGAGGACATGCACGGCTGGTACCCCGCGAGCGGGCGTCTCGACGTCCCCGGCGAGCAGATCATCGCCACCACCTCATCGGCGGAGGATTCGGTGGACCGGATCGTGGCGTGGGTGGCCGGGACCGGGCCGGACACGGCGTAGATCTGACGGCCGGGATCACCGACGCCGACAGGGGCCCTCACCACACTCGACGACAGCCGCCGAAAGCGGCCCGGCGTGTCCACGGCTCGCTACGAGCGCGCCTGTGCGGGGCGCACCGTTTCCACGAACCGCCGGAAGTCGGACACGACGTCATCGAACTGATCGGGTGTGCAGGTGAGCACCAGTTCGAGCACCGTGCGCTGGTCGTGGACGTCGTCGATGGGCAGGTAGACCTGGCATTGCACGAGCGACTTGCCCTCGTGGAGTCCGATGTCCAGCAACTGGGTCAGGCCCGGCGCGTCGCCTCGGCCGAAGTCCGCACGGTCGCGAACGCGCACCGACTCGGCGACGTTCCCGACGCGGTGCACCGACTCGTCGGCGATCGTCGCCATCCGCACCGCCGGGTCGCGGATCTCTCCCGCGATCGTCAGGTTGGTGACGAATCCGTCGGCTCCACCGCGGGGCGTGACCGGACGCACCGCGACGAACGCGACCTCGGGTGCGCCGACCTCGTCCGGCGGAGCCGCCTGCCAGCCGTCCGGCAGCGCGAATTCGATGCGTACGGGTAGCTCTGTGACCATCGAACCGTGCTCCTGTCGGCAGTTCTCGGTTGAGGAGGATCAGCACGGCGGCCACCTCGGCGCGGCGCCTGGTGCTGGTCCGGGTGTTCGCGTCTGTGCTCATCGGAGGTCCGGCACGACCGCCGGAACAGCCGCGTTCACGAGCCGCCACCGTCACCGCCACCGTCGCCGCCGGACCCGCCGCCCATGCCGCCGCCGGAGTCGCCACCACCCGTTCCTCCGCCGGAGTCGCCACCGCCGGAGTCGCCACCACTCGTTCCTCCGCCGGAGTCGCCACCGCCGGAGTCGCCACCAGAGGAGTCCCCGCCCGAGGAGTCCCCACTGCCGGCGGAGTCCCCACCGCCGGAGTCACCAGCCGAGGAGCCGTCGCCCACACCGCCGGAATCCCCCGTCCCGGATTCGCCTGTTCCGCCCGTGTCACCGCTGCCGATTCCCCCCTCGGAGCCACCGTCGCCGAAACCGCCCGCGGAGTCGGTGCCGGAAGCGTCACCGGCGTCGCCAGGAGTTTCGCCCGCGTTGCTGCTGGTCGCGCCGTCCGAGCTCGCGGGGGCGCCGGTCGCTGGTCCGGCCGAGCCGTTTTCGCCCGTGGTTCCCGGAGTGGCCCCGGAATTGTCCGCGTCGTTGTCCGCGGAGTTGTCCGCGTCGTTGTCCGCGGGAGCGGCGACCTCGCCGGCCGCCGGAGCAGGACCAGGATCGGCGTCGTCGTTCTCCCCCGTCGTTCCGGGGGTGGGGCCGGAGTAGTCCGCGTCGGACTCCGACGGCGGAGCCTGATCCGGCGAAGCCGGCTGCTCGGCCGGGACCGCCGGGTCCGGCTGGGGGGACTCCAGCTCGCTGGTCGGGCTCGTCGGCTGCTGGGTGTCCTCCGCGGGATCCCCCGGGTTCGGGGCGTCGAGGTTGTCCGGCACCGCCTTCTGGGGCTTGCCCGGATTCACCGTGAGGTTGAACCCGACCTTGCCGCCGACACCGACGGCCACGCCGGCGTCGGCGCCGATGGTGAACGAGCCGTCCGGGCCCCAGCCGAACCGTGCCCGTCCTTCCGCGCCGAGGCCGTACCAGCCCTCGGCCGTGGCACCCACCCGCAGCCCCGCTACGTCGGCGTGTCCGTCGACGCCCGCCTTCGCACCGACGAACCCCTTTGCGCCGACGTCGACGCCTTCGGCCCCGAGGGCGGCATTCGCGCCGGCTTCGGCGCCGAGGTTGGCCTTGCCCTTGACCCCCACCTCGGCGGGGCCGTACGTCGCCGAGCCCTCGGCGGTCGCCTCGCCGAGGTAGCCGCTCGCGCCGATCTTCGCGTTGACGCCGTCCTTCGAGGCGCCCGCGCTCGCGTTGGCCTCCCCGCCCAGGGCCTTGGCACCGGCCTCACCGGAGACCGCGACACCGCCGGCCTCGGTCCCCCCTTCCACACCCACCTCGGCCGCGGGCCCCACCTTGACGCCGGTGGCTACCGTGGGCAGGTTCGAGCCGTAGTCCGTGGTGCCGGCCTGCACCTGCGTCGACTGAACGGTCTGCTGGTCGCCGAAGGTCGTCAGGGTGCCCACGTCGACCTGGCCGTAGGCCGCGGTCTCCGACGTCATCTCCGTCAGCGACCTCGGAGTCGTCCGGACGGAGTCACCCAGCGCGTCGACGGGGTGGGCGTCGTGGGCGTCCCGTGCGGCCAGCTCGGCGGCGTTGTACTGCGTGGCCGTCTCGTTGAACCGCGCGATCGCGGCGTCCTGTCCGGCGACCGTGGTCGCGCTGTGGATGGCGCCGATGTCTTCGCCGAACCGGTCGCGGAAACCGGTCGTGACGTCCGGGCCGGGCAGGGCGCTCAGCAACGAAGCGCTCATCTGCCGGTCGACCGCCCGCATGTCCAGCGAGCCGCGCACGTCCGCGGGCGCGGTCGAGGCGCGCAAGGCCTGCGCCGAGTACCGGCTGACGTAGCCCGCGGGCTCCGCCTTGGAGACCACGTCCCGCATCGCGGCGATCTGCGCCTGCGACAACGGCGGGGCGTCCGTGCCGGGCACCGGTGGCGCCGCGGCGGGTTCGGACGCCGGGGCCGCGTGTTCCACCGGGAGGGCCTGCTCGCGTCCGGGAGGCCGGCTCCCGACCGTCACCTGGTGCTGCTCCCCCGGCGGTTCCGCGGGCGGCCGGTCGTGCGGGCCGATCAGGCTCACGCCCGGTGCCAGGCCGTCGGCCACCTGGATGACCGGGCGGAACCCGCTCGACGGCGAGCGCGTGTCACCCGACCGCGAGGACCGCCGGTCGTTCCCGGCGTCACTGTCGCGGCGGGCGACGTCGGTCGAGCGGGCGGGGTCGTCGGGCGCGACGTCCTGGAAGTCGGCGACCGTGTCGCCGTCGCGGTCCGACACGCCGTAGCGGACGTGGATGTTCTCCGCGGTGGTGACCTGCCCGTCGCTGTGCCGGGGCGCGGGGATCCGGAGGACCTTCGCGATGCTGTCGGCGATCGGGTTGGCGATCAGCGACGCGCCCTTTTCGTCGGGCCGGAACGGCTCTTGCCGGTCGGCCTGCTCGGCGAAGACCGAGTCGGGGGTGTAGATCTCGTGGCCCGCGATCGCTTCGGCGAGGTCGGCGAGGGAGCCGCAGCCGCAGAGCGTCACCGCGCGGTCGATCGCCTTGTTCAGGTCGTAGCCGAACTTTCGCACGCTGGTCAGATCGTCCTCGCCGACCAGGCTGGCGGCGTGCGCGTTCTTCGGGTCCGCGGCCAGCGGGTAGGTGGTGACCACGATCTCGGCGTGCGGTGCGCGGGTGGCGATTCCGGCCAGCACCTGGAGCATCCGCGCGACCAGCGTGGGTGCCTGGCCGGGAGGCGACGACTTGGCCTGGGCGAGGTACTCCTCGTCCGACGCGGTCCAGTCCAGCAGCGGGCCGAGTGCCCTGATCTCTTTGTCCAGGGCCGTGTTCGGCCCGCCGGTGGACCGCTTCGCTTCGGCGAGCACCGTGGCCAGCCGGGCGTCGTCACCGCCGAAGCCGACGATGACCACTTGGGCGTCCGGGCGGACCTGGTCACGCTGCGGCGGGTTGACGACGCTGTTGCCCGGCCCGGTCTGGGCACCGAAGAAGTCCGCGGTCCGCGCGCCGGCGGCGGCGACGAGGTTCGCGTCCACCCGCAGCCCCGGGTCGTCGCTCCGGACGCGGGCCAGTGCTTGGAGGGCCGGCGCGGTCGCGGATCGGTGTCTCGGGTCCGCGGGATCGGCGTAGGTCCCCGAGAGTCCGTCGCCCGCCATGTACGAGTCGCCGACGACGTCCACGGTCACGGACTGCTCGTGAGCGGGCCGGGCGTCGGCGGACGCGGGCGGCGCACCGAGACCGACGCCGAGGAACACGGCCCCGGTGGTGGCGACCGACAGCAGTCGCGGCAGCCGCGTGCACGCCGGGACGGCACCGCGCACCTTGCGTGCGGGGATGAACATCGCTATTCCTCCTGTGTGCCAGGCTTGTTCTCGGTCGCGACCGCCCGGCTCGTCGAGTGGTTGCGGGGCGTCGGTTTCGGATCGATCGTGGCGCGGGCCGTTCAGTGCGTCCATGCCGCACAAGTGCGGCGTGGACCCGAGCGGGGTTCGGTGCCAGGCTTGGGGCCGGGTGCACCCGCAGGACGGAAAGACCGAGGTGGCCGCTGTGATGGGTCTGCATCGCCAGGTGCGCGGGATCGTGGCGGCATCGGTGGTGTTCTTCCGGCTGGCCACCCTGGGCATGGTCGCCCTGAGCGTCGTCGGAGCCGTGCAGATCCACGCCTACACCAGGGTTGCCCTGGCGGCGTCCGTGTACGCGGCCCTCGCCGGGTGGAGCGCGGTGCTGATCACGCTGGTGCTGCGCCGCGACGCCCTTCCCGGCTGGGTGCTGGCCGTCGACGTCGCGGTCACCGCCACCGGCGTGGTCGTGCTGCCGCTGGCCGTGTCCAACCAGCTTTTCGACACGCTGGCCAACCCGTACCTGGAGCCGGTCACGGTCAGCGTCGCGGTGGCTGTCGCGCTGGTCAGCGGTTCCCCTCGGGCCACGGTGGCCGGCTGCGCGGTGCTCGCCGCGGCGAACGTGGTCGGACAGCTGCCGCTGCTGGAGCGGGGCGCGGACTTCGCCTCGCTGGTCAACACGATCGGCTGGCAGGTCGGTGCCGCCGTCTGCTGCCTGGTGTTCATCCGGCAGTTGCGGCAGGTGGTCCACCACCTGACCGTCGCGACCCAGCAGGTGATCTCCGCGCGGGAACGGCTCGCCGCCCAGCGCGCGCACACCGAGGAGCGCACCCGGCACTTCCGCGAGCAGATCCGCCGGTACCGCGCCCTGCACGACGGCCCGCTGCGGATCTTGACCGCGATCGCGGGCCCCGGCCCCGCCGCCCATCCCGACCCCGTCGTGCGCAGGCAGTGCGCGGTCAACGTCGACGTCCTGCGCGGTGCGGCGCCCGACGACCCCGCGGGCACCCTCACCGACCTCTCCCTGGCGCTACTGGAGGCCGGCGGGGCCAGTGCCGCACTCGGGTTGCGCGTGGAATACCACTTCGCCAACTTGCCCGACTCGCTCCCCAACAACGTGGTCGACGCACTGTCCCAGGCCAGCGCGGAGGCGCTCAGCAACGTCGCCGCCCACGCGGGAACCACCCGCGCCCGCCTCACCGCGCTGGCCGTCGGAGAGGCGGTGACCGTGGCCGTCGTCGACCAGGGTGACGGATTCGACCCGGACGCCACCGAGTTCGGGTACGGCATCCGCCATTCGATCGTCGAGCGCATGGCCGAGGTCGACGGGAAGGCCACAGTGGACAGTCACGTCGGCGAGGGCACCCGGATCGACCTGCGGTGGCCCGCATGATCCGCATCTCCGTCATCGACAACGACAAGCTCGTCCCCGCGGGTCTGCGGGCCCTGCTCGCCGACACCGCCGACATCGTCATCGTCCACACGGCCACCACGGTCGGCGGTTACCTGGCCGCGCGGACCGGCACCACCACCGATGTGGTGCTGCTGGACCTGAGACTGGAGGACGGCAGCGACCCCGCCGCCAACGTCGCCGTCCTGAACGCCACCGGCGCCGCCGTTCTGGTGATCTCCGTGCACGGTGACCGCCGCCACGTCCGCGCCACCATCCGTGCGGGCGCTTCCGGTTACCTCGTCAAGAACGACGACGCCGACAAGCTGGCCGAGGCCATCCGCACCGTCCACACCGGACAGCTGGCGCTCACCGCCGAGCTCATGACCCTGATCAACGACGACCCGCCCGAACTGTCCCCGCAGGAGCTCCAGGTCCTCTACCTCTACGGCACCGGCAGCACCCTCGCCGCCACCGCGCGCCGCCTCGGCATCGCCATTCCCACCGTGCGTTCCTACCTCGACCGCATCCGCGCCAAGTGGGCGGCGACCGACGAGCCGGTGGAGGACATCCGCAGCCTCGTCCACGAATACCCCCACCCCGACGACAAATCCGCTTGGCAGGCTTGACTTCCCGGCAAGGCCGAATCGGCGCGCGTCCGCACCGGCCTGCGGGGCATCGACGTGATGCATAAGGGTCAGTGGCAGGAGCTCTGTCCATGAACGTCGTGCTCGATCGCCGGCTGGACCACGATCTCGTCGTCCCGGCAGCCCAGGTCTTCGACGCTCACCCGGTTGTCGCGCGGCACCGGCTCGGCTTTGGTCAGCTATCTCAGCCGGCCCGCGTCGGCTGTCTACGCCGTCGTGATGCCGCACCGCTGATCGCGCCGGTCAGCCGCCGACGTGGATGCCCGGGCGGCGGGCCGGGTCGTCCTCACTGGTCCGCAGGATCTCCCGGACGACCGGAGCCGTGTCGCCGCGGCCGAGGATGAGGTAGCGGAAGAGGTGGCCGAGCGGGTTGCCCTCCGACCACTCGAAATGGCATTGGGGCAGGACCCCCGTCGCGTCGCGCAGTGCCAGCAGCACGGCGGCGATCGCGTTCGGCGCCGCCGGGCTGTCCGCGCGCAGGATCCGGTACCCGTCGACCTCCACGCCCCGCACCTGCAGCACGTTGCTGAACTCCGAGGGGTCGACGACGTCGATCTCGAGGAAGAGCGTGTCCGCGGTGCCGGGCACCGGGTTCATGCTCCGCTGCTCGGCTTCCTTGGCGGAGTACTCGGCGAGATCACCGCCCTGGCGCTGGTTGGCGATGATGTGCAGCGCCCCGTCGTCGGCCAGCGAGTCGGTGACGAACCGGCGGGCCGGCTCGTCGAATTCGATCCGCTCGGCGCGCAGTTCGGTCGTGCGGGACACGCGCGAAACCAGGGACACCACGATGATGCCGAGGATGAACAGCGCGGAGATGGCCAGGCCGTCCGGCTTCTCGATGACGTTCTCGACCAGCGCGTAGAGCAGTACCAGCGTCAGCACGGCGAACCCGATGATGCCGGCGAGCTGCTTGCGGCGGATCGACGAGATCGTCACGGCGACCGCGCCGGAGACCATCATGGCGAGGATCCCGGTGGCGTAGGCGCCGGCCTGGGCGTTGACGTCGGCCCCGAACGCGACGGTGATCAGCACGCTGATCACCGTGTAGACGAGCACGACGGGCCGGACCGCGCGGCCCCATTCCGGCGCCATGCCGTAGGAGGGCAGGTACCGCGGCACGATGTTGATCAGCCCGGCCATCGCCGACGCCCCGGCGAACCACAGGATCAGCACGCTGGAGATGTCGTAGACCGTGCCGAACACCTCGCCCAGTTCCTGGTGGGCGAGGTAGGCCATGGCGCGCCCGTTCGCTTCCCCGCCTTCCTTGAACTTCTCCGCGGGAATCAGCACGGTCGTGATGAAGCTCGTCGCGATCAGGTACACCGACATGATCAGCGCGGCGACGGTCAGCAGCTTGCGGGTGTTGCGGATCCGCGACTCCAGCCGCTCCTCGTCGGACTTCCCCTCGGCCGCGACCAGCGGCATCATGCTGACCCCGGTCTCGAAGCCCGACATCCCGAGCACGAGCAGCGGGAACGCGACCACGGCCGGCCCCACGATGCCGCCGAACCCGCCACCACCCGAGGTGAGCGCGTCCGACCACCGCGACAGCGCCGCCGCGTCCGAGAACAGGTCGACGCCGGCCACGACCACGACGACGGCGTTCAGCAGCAGGAAGACGGCCACGAGCGGAATGGCCACGCCCACCGCCTCGCTGAAGCCCAGCAGGAAGACGCCGCCGAGGATCAGCAGCAGGACGACCGTGATCAGCACCGCGTGCCCGTGCAGGAACCCGGGCAGGTACGGGTTCTCCAGCAGGTGCACCGACGCGTCCGCCGAGGAGAGCGTGATCGTGATGATCCACGACGTCGCGACGAACCCCAGCAGGACGAGCACGAAGATCTTGCCCCGCCAGAACGGCAGCAGGTCCTCCAGCATCGCCACCGAGCCCTGACCGCGCGGGCTTTCCCGGGCGACCCGCCGGTACATCGGCAGCATCCCCAGCAGGGTCAGCGCGACGATCAGCAGGGTCGCCAGCGGCGAGAGGGCGCCTGCGGCGAGCGCGGCGATTCCCGGCAGGTAGGACAGGGTGGAGAAGTAGTCGACGCCGGTCAGGCACATGACCTTCCACCAAGCCTGCGGTTTGGCGTGGTCCTCGGCCGCCTCCGGGCCCGCTGGGGCCACCCGGTGCTCCAGCAGCCACCGCACGGCCCGGCCGGACGGCGGCTTCGCCGGCACCGGACTGTCCACGACGGGCGGAACCACGAATTCAGGTGCGGTGCTCAAGCTGCGACTCCCCGATCGACTGCGTGCTGCACTCCCGGCTGCAACAATGCACGATCCGGTCAGCGCGGGCACATCCGCCCCGCCGATGACACCCGGTGTGCTCGCGGCCCGGCTCGACGACGATCACCGCGAAATCGCCCAGGAAATCGCCCAGGAGATCGCCCTTGACCGAAACGGCCGGACGATCAGCGGGTGCTCCTGGGCCGTCCGCCGCACGAGGCTCCCACGGCGACCGCGCCGAACAGGACGTCGAGCACGAACCCGATCGTCGCGAACAGCCGCTGACCGCGGGCGATCTCCTGCAGGTACTCGGCGCGCGTGATCGGTGTGCTGCCGAGGCGGGAGTAGAGCCGGTAACCGGTGGCGGTCACCTCGGGCGTGCCCGTGCGCATTCCCGCGGCGGTGACTGCCACCAGAACCACCCCGGCGAGGACCGGCAGTCCGGCACTCCAGCGCACCCGTGGCGGAACCGACGTGATGACGGAGCTCAGCGCCCGCGTACGCGACTCGCCGCTGTGCCGGAACACCAGCGTCGCCACCACGATCAGCACCACGGGGAAGATCCCGACCAGCGGGACCGCCCACAAAGCCTCAGGCGGACGCGGCGTTTCTTCGGCGAAGGAGTCGACTATTCCCGCCAGGCAGCCCGACGCGGCCAGAGAACACCAGAGAGCGATTACCCGCACGAGCAAAGATAAACCCGAAGGCGCGCCGGCCCCGCGGTGACACCGGTCAGTCTTCGAGGGCGGCGTGCTCGAGATCCAGCAGCCGCTGGACCCGCCGCCGGGTCCCGTCGGTGATCTCCCCCGCTTCGAACAACCGAGTCAGCTCGGCCGTCTCGACGTCGATCAGCTCCCGCCGCAGCGCCCGATAGTCGATCCCGCGCACCGGGTCGCCGGTTTCGTCGCCGGTTTTGTCGCCGGTCTTGTCCTCGCCCCGGACGCGGTCCAGCCGCGCCTGCCAGCTCGCCCTCAGCTGATCGACGACGAACTCCGGCGCGGACTCGGTCTCGGCCAGGTGCTCGAGGTGGCTCAGCCCGGCTTCGGCGAGCTTCCGGCGTGCGGTGCCGTACTCGGTCCGCAGGTCGGCCGGGTCGAGCGCGATGCCGGCCAGGCGCACCAGCGGTGCGAGCGTGAAGCCCTGGACCACGAGCGTCAGCACGATCACCGCGCTCGTCAGCAACAGCACCAGCTCGCGCGCGGGCAGCGCCGAACCGTCCAACGTGGCCACCGGCAGCGACAACGCCGCCGCCAGCGGGACCACCCCCCGCGCACCCGCCCACGACACCACGGCGGGCACCTGCCACGAGATCCGGCCGTCTGCCCGCCGTTGCCGCAACGCGGAAAGGACGAACACGAGCAGCAGCCGCGCCATGACCAGCGTCGCCGCGATCGCCACCGCCTGCAGCAGCCACCACGCGCTCCCGCCGGCCACCCGGCGCACCAGGGCCGGCAGCTGCAGCCCGATCAGGCCGAAAACGACACTTTCCAGGAGGAACACGACGGTCTGGTAGACCGCGCCGACCTGCAGCCGGATCCGCGCTGTCGTCAGGCGTTCGGCCTGCGTCCCGAGGATCACGCTCGCCACGACGACCGCCGTCACGCCCGACCCGCCGACCGACTCCGCGACGACGTACCCCGCGTACGGTGTCACCAGCGAGATCACCGTCTCCAGCACCGGATCCTCGGTCCGCCGGCGGATCACGAACGCCCCGATGGCCGTCAGCACGCCGACCGCCACGCCACCCCCGGCGAGCGCCGCGAACTCGCCCAGCGTCCGGCCCCAGGACGCGGCCCCACCCGCGACGGCCAGGAACAGCGCGACCCGGAACAGCAGCAGGCTGGTGGCGTCGTTGAACAGGCTTTCGGCCTGGATCAGGGCCTGCACCCGAGGCGGCAGCGCGAGCCGCCGCGCCAGCGCCGTCACCGCGACCGGGTCCGTGCTCGCCAGCACCGCCCCAAGCACGAAAGCCATCCCGACCGGCAACGACGTCACCGCGACCGCCGTTCCGATCACCGCCGCCGCCGACAGCAGGACCAGGCCCACCGACAGCACGGCCACCGGCCGCCCGACCGCGCGCAGGTCCCGCCACGGCAGCTCCTCCCCCGCGGCGAACAGCAGCGGGGGGAGCACGACGAGGCTGATCACGTCCGGTGTCACCTGCACCACCGGGACACCGGGCAACAGCCCCACGACCACACCGGCAACGACCAGCAACGACGGCGCCGGCACGCGCAGCCGCTTCGCGAAGGTGGCCACGACGGTCGCCACGACCACGAGGAACAGTACGGTTTCGACACCGCGCATCAGCCGGTCCTCCACATCCCGATCCGGATGCCGACCAGACTTCCCGGCGCGCCGGGCTCAGCCTACGCGAACCACCCGTTCGGTGACATCCGAAACGTGACGCCCTGGTCGTCAGGCTTCGAGCGCACCGATCGGCACCGCGAGACCGGTGTCGTGCGGGCAGGTCCAGACGGCCTCGCCCGCGGACCTGCTCAGGCCGCCGTCCCCGTCGCCCGGCTGTGAGGGACCGCGGACTTCATCAGGCGGGCCAGCAGGACCGCGTGGTCGGCGAACCGCTCGTAAAGGCGGCTCAGCAGCACGACGTCGGCCACCGCCGCGCCGTCACACCGACTCCGGACGTCGACCAGGATCCGGCGCAGGTCGTCGAGATCGTCCTCCAGGCTGATCAGCGAACGGACCTCGCCGGTGCCGGCCGTCAGTTCCAGCAGCCAGACCGCGATGCGCCCCATCTCGACGAACCCCGGGGTCAGCTCGTGCGGCACGATCGGATGCGGGTAGGACCGCTGCACCGCCCGCGCGACGGCGAGCACGAGCAAGCTCAGCCGCTCCAACTCGGTCAACGCGTGGATCATGGCGAGCACGGTCACCACCGGTGCCTGCAGCCCCGGAGCCGTGCGCGCCAGCTCCTCGCGCTCACGGTCGAGCCGGACCGAATCGGCCACGATCTCGTCGGCCAGAGCGACATCGGCCTCCTCCAGCGCGACGGTCGCCCGCTCCATCGCCGCCGCGGTGGAACGGACCAGCCGCCGGAGATCCGCGGCGGCCCGGTCGAGTTCGTCAGAGGTGGCAGTGCGCATGTCTCCACACTGTCCAAGGGGGACAACGCTGTCCATGATCCTTGACGCGAATTCGGCGCCGGAGCGGGCCCGGATCAACGTTCCGTCAACATCGGCCGCGCCGACGTGAAGGAAACACGACCTCGCCGGGCCCGCCGGTGCGCGCTGCGCCATCGTCCGGTCACCGAGTTCGCCGAGCAGGAGGATCCCGATGAGCGACCTGGTCTACACGCTGATGCTGATCGGCGGCTTCCTCGTGCTGGCCCTCGTGGTGCGCGGCGCGGAACGCTGGTGCGAGACCCACCCCGCGCCGGCGATCCCGGGGTCGACCGCGCGGCCGGAGTCCGGCCGCGGGTACCGGAACAGCACCGGGACGAAGGAGAAGCCCGGCACGCCCGAGGCGTAGGTCTTCCAGTCGCCCAGTGGCCGGTACCCGAGCGGCGGGAGGGCGATCTGCCCGAACGTCGGCGAACACGACGATCGCCGGCAGCACACAGGCCAGTTCGGCCATCCGGCTGCTCCCTTCCCACGCACGAACCGGCCGATGTCGGCCGAGCTGATTCGTGGAGCCGTCACGGACGATCACGCACACCCGCCGTGTCCATTTCGGACTTGGTCACAACTCGGCGTCGGCCCAGGCTCTGTTCGATCCGGGGCCGGCTACCCGTTGAGGTAGTCCTCGTACACCGAGACCCAGACGTCCAAATCGGACAAATCCGCGAAAAGACGGCGGCCGGTGGCGGTGAGGGAGAACACCACCGCACCGTCCGGCCGGCCGTCCCAGGTTCCCGCCGGTGAGCGCCGGAGCGCTCCTTCGGCGGCCAGCACGCGCAACGCGGGTTCCAGCACACGACGCGGAAACGCTCGGCGGAGCCCGGCGAAGGCCCGGGGCCCGGGCGCGAGTTCGTCGAGCAGTTCCGCCGCACCACGGCAGCAGATCACGCGCGTGAGACCGGTTTCGGCCATGGCAGCTCCCGGGACGAAGTCACCGGCACCGTAGGCGGGTGAGGCGCGCCGGCCACGGTCGTTGACGCGACCCTGACGAAGGGCCGGGATACGTTTACGTGATCCCTACGCGAACACCGGGATCTTTACGGTTTCCGTACGCCGGTGCGCCGCGTCGCGAGGCACGCTGCCGTACGTGCCGGTACCCACCTCATGGCTGAAGCGGCTGGTCGTCGGCCGGCCGTTCCGCAGCGACACCCTCGGCGAGACGCTCCTGCCCAAGTGGCTCGCCCTGCCGATCTTCGCGAGCGACCCGCTGTCCTCCGTCGCCTACGCGACCCAGGAGATCCTGCTGATCCTGTCCCTCGGCGGGCTCGCCTACCTCGCGCTCGCGCCCTGGGTCGGGCTGGCCGTCGCGGTCCTGCTCACCGTGGTGGTCGTCTCCTACCGGCAGGTGGTGAAGGCGTACCCCAGCGGTGGCGGATCGTACGAAGTCGCGTCCCGCAACCTCGGCAGCCACGCGGGCCTGGTCGTCGCCGGCGCGCTGATGGTCGACTACATCATGACGGTGGCCGTGTCGGTCGCCTCCGGCGTGGACAACATCATCTCGGCCGTACCGCAGCTCAACGACCAGCGGATCCTGCTCGACATCGGGTTCATCGTGGTGCTCACGGCGATGAACCTGCGCGGCATCCGGGAGTCCGGGCGCACGTTCGCGGCCCCCACCTACCTGTTCATCGGCGCGGTCACGCTGATGATCGTCCTCGGTTTCGCGCGGGTGTTCGGCGGCCATCCCCCGGTCGCGGAGAGCGCGGGCTACGACATCCGGCCCGAGCAGGCCGGCCTCACCGGCCTGGCGCTGGTGTTCCTGCTGCTGCGGTCGTTCTCCTCCGGCTGCACCGCGCTCACCGGCGTCGAGGCGATCTCCAACGGCGTCCCGGCGTTCCGCAAGCCCAAGTCGCTCAACGCGGCGCGCACCATGACCGCGATGGGCGTCACCGCGGTCGTCATGTTCGGCGGCATCACGGCGCTGTCGCTGATCGCGCGGGTGCACATCGCCGAGAACACCTGCGACCTGGCGAGTTTCCGAGGCGACTGCACCACCGACCCGCAGCGCACGGTGATCAGCCAGATCGGCGCCGCGGTCTTCGGCGGCGATCACGCGGTCCTGTTCTACTTCCTCCAGGCCACGACCGCGCTCATCCTGATCCTGGCGGCGAACACCGCGTTCAACGGGTTCCCGCTGCTGGCGTCGATCCTCGCCCAGGACCGCTACCTGCCCCGGCAGCTGCACACGCGAGGCGACCGCCTCGCGTTCTCCAACGGGATCATCGCCCTCGCGGTCGTCGCCGCGATCCTGATCTTCGCCTTCGACGGATCCACCACCCGGCTCATCCAGCTCTACATCCTCGGCGTGTTCACCTCCTTCACGCTCTGCCAGGCCGGCATGGTCCGGCACTGGAACCGGGTCCTCGCCGACACCGCCGACACCCGCGAGCGCCGGGCGGCGCACCGGTCACGGCTGATCAACGCGGTCGGTGCCGCGCTCACCGCGATCGTGCTCGTGGTCGTGCTGATCACGAAGTTCACCCATGGCGCCTACCTCGTCGTCATCGCCATTCCCGTGCTCTACGTGGTCATGCGCGCGATCCACCGGCACTACACCCACGTCCGCGAGGAACTCCAGCCGGACGACGAAAGCGAGCTGCTGCCCAGCCGCGTCCACGCGATCGTCCTGGTGTCCACATTGCACAAACCCAGCCAGCGCGCGATCGCGTTCGCCCGGGCCACCCGGCCGGACACCCTGACGGCGATCACCGTCAACGTCGACGACGACGACACCCGTGAGCTCCAGCGCCTGTGGGCCGGGCGCGGGATGAAGATCCCGCTCAAGGTGGTCGAATCGCCGTACCGCGAGATCACCCGGCCGGTCGTGGCCTACGTCAAGAACCTGCGCCGCGGCAGCCCCCGCGACGTCGTCTGCGTCTACATCCCGGAGTACGTCGTCGGCCGCTGGTGGGAAAACGCCTTGCACAACCAGAGCTCGCTACGCCTCAAGGGCCGGCTGCTGTTCGAACCCGGCGTCATGGTCACCAGCGTTCCCTGGCAGCTGCACTCGACCGGCCGTCGCGACCTGCAGCGTGTCCGTCCGCTACCCGGTGACATCCGCCGCGGCGTCACCACGCAGCGCCGCTAGTCTCCCCGTCATGGCCCGCACCCGCCTCTACCGCGACGGGGTCCTCGTGGCCGAGGACTTCCCGGCCGCCGAGGTCTCCGACCACTTGGCCGACCCGGGCGCCACGGTCTGGCTCGACCTGTGCGCCCCCACCGAGGAGGACCTCGCCACGATCAGCGAGGAGCTGAGCCTGCACAAGCTCGCCGTCGAGGACGTCGTGCAGGACCACCAGCGGCCGAAGGTGGACCGCTACGACACCCACTCGTTCCTCACCGCCTACGCGGTGCGGCTCGACATCGCGGCCGGCACGCTCGAAGCGGTCGAGATGGACGCGTTCATCACCGAACGCGCGCTCGTGACCGTCCGGGAGAACGACCACTTCGACATCAGCGAGGTCCTCTCCCGCTGGGACGAAACCGAAGAGCTCGCCAAGAGCGGCGTCGGTTATCTCCTGCACGGGCTGCTCGACTACGTCGTCGACAGCCACTTCGAAGCCGTGCAGTCCCTCGACGAACAGATCGAAGCCCTCGAAGACCTGGTCTTCGATGACGAGGTCGACCACCGCGAGATGCACCGCCGCTCCCTGCACCTGCGCAAGAGCCTCGTCCGGCTCCGCCGGGTCGTGCTGCCGATGCGCGAGGTCGTCAATTCCCTGATGCGTCGCGACCACCACGTCTGCGACAGCGAGCTGATGCCGTACTACCAGGACGTCTACGACCACGTGCTGCGGGCTTCGGAGTGGACCGAATCGCTCCGGGAACTCGTGACGACGGTCCGCGAGACACAGCTGAACCTGCAGGCGAACCGCCTCAACACGATCATGAAGAAGGTGACCGGGTGGGCGGCGATCATCGCGGTGCCCACCGCGATCACGGGCTTCTACGGCCAGAACATCCCGTACCCGGGCGTCGACCGACCCTGGGGGTTCTGGGTGTCCACCGCGGCCATCGTCACCTTCTCCGCCGGGCTGTACGCGTTGTTCAAACGCAAGGACTGGCTCTGAGCCCGCTCAGCGGGCGAGGCCGGCGACCTCGCGCACCGTGTCGGCGACGGCACGGAAATCCTTGCGCAGGATGGCGCCGTGGTTGCTCGGGACCTTCACGGCGAGCTCGATGTGCGGGTTGCGGGCGATCACCGCGCCGACCGCGGTCCGGATCCGCTCCTGCTCGTCACCCTTGCTCCCGAACGAGCTCCCCGAGCCGAGCACGTACCGCGCCGGGACGGTGATCGCGTCCAGCACCGGACCCAGCTCACGCTCGCGCGAGATCCTACCGAGTTCGATGTTGCTCTCGGCCTGCTGCGCGGCACTCATCCGCGGCGCCAGACCCGTCGGGCGCAGCACCGGCAGGAACCAGCCCATCCGCTTGAACAGCTTCCGGATCCGCTGCTCCATGGCCTCGTCGAGCCAGTCGTAGGGTTCGGCGCCCTCGACGAAAACGGCGCCGAGGGCACGCTCGGGATTCCGGCCGGCCCAGTGCGCCGCGACGAACGCGCCGTAGGACCAGCCGACCACCAGGGCGCGGTCCACGCCCCGCGCCGCGAGCACGGCGTCGACGTCGCGGACGGCGACCTCGAAGGAGTAGTCGCCCGACCGCTTCGACTTGCCGCGGGCCCGCTCGTCGTAGGTGATGTGCCGGAAGCCGTCGCCGAGTTCGGCGAGGACCCGCTTCCAGTAGCCCTGGGTGGCGAACTGGCCGTTGAGGTAGACCACCGGGACGCCGGGACCGCCGGCGTCGGTGACGGCCAGGGCCGTGTCGTCGACCGGCACCATGCCGGTCCATCTCGTGTCGGTCGATGAGGTGCGGTTCTTCGTCATGGGTCCACTGTTCCGTTCTTTCCTGACACCGCCCTGACACGGGCCGGACACGCGCTACCTGACGCAGAACACCTGCTCGATGAGGCGCTGCACCGCCTTCTGGTACGCCTCCGCGGGGGCGACACCCGTGTCCACGTAGGTGATCGACGCCTCCAGGGTCCTGCTGCCGTCGGGTGTGCTGTACACCAGCGTCCCGTAGCCCTGGACGCTGCCGTTGTGGTTGAGGAGCATGGTGCCGCTGCAGTTCGCGTCCGCGTGCAGCTCGAACAGACCGAGGCCGTAGTCGCTCGTCGGGTCGGGTGTCGGGTGCGGCTTCAGCATTTCGGACAGCAGCGGGGGCGGGAGCAGCTTCCCGCCCAGCAGCGCGGAGTAGAACGTTCCGAGGTCCTTCGTCGTCGAAATCAGCTCACCGGCGCCGGAAATCCAGGACGGGTTCTGCCGGCTGACGTCGATCGTCTTCCACTGCCCGGCGTCCTGGTACCGGTAGTACGCGTGGGCGTGCGGTCCGGGAAGTTCCGCCGAGGTGCCCGGCGCCACGGTGTCCCGCATTCCGAGCGGACGCAGGATCCGGCGCCGCACCTGATCGGCGTACGAGCGGCCGGTGACCTTCTCGATGAGCAGCCTGGCCACCACGTAGTTGGTGTTGGCGTAGCTCCAGCCCGTGCCCGGGGCGAACCGCGCCGGCCTGGCCAGCGAGTACCGCACCAGGTCCGCCGGCCGATAGGTGTGGAAGCGGTTGTCCACCCATTCCTTGCCCGACCACGGGATCCCCGGGACGACCGTACCGTCGTCGTAGTACTCGCCGGTGTAGTTGAACAGCCCGCTGGTGTGCTGCAGCAGCATCCGCACCGTGATCCGCCGGTCGAAGCCGAACTCCGGCAGGTAGGCGGCCACCGGGGTGTCCAGCCCGATCCTGCCTTCGGCGACCAGCTGCAGTACCGCGGTCGCGGTGAACGTCTTGGTGGTGCTGCCGATCCGGAACCGCCCGTCCGTCGGCGGCTTCCCGGCCTCGCCCAGCTCGCGCACCCCCGCGCTGCCGGCCCAGTCACCCCGCTGGTCGTGCACGCGCAGCTGCACCCCGGTGAAACCGGAGCCGACGATCGCCTGGATCGTCTGCTGCAGCTCCGGGCGTCCCGGCTCCGCGGCGGCTGCCGGCACGGTCACGCCGATCAGCAGAGCGACGGCCGAGACCGCCGCCCCTGCCCTCGGGAAGCTCACGAGATCTTGCGGCGGTAGGTGAGCGTGGCGAAGAAGTACGCGACGGCGAGGATCCCGGCGCACCAGGCGAGCGCGATCCAGATGTCGTCGCCGACCGGCTGCTCGGTGAACAGGCTGCGGAGGGCGTTGACGATGGACGTCACCGGCTGGTTTTCGGCGAAGGCGCGCACCGGGCCGGGCATGGTGCCGGTGGGCACGAACGCCGAGCTGAGAAACGGCAGGAAGATCAGCGGATAGGAGAACGCACTCGCGCCGTCCACCGACTTCGCGGTCAGGCCCGGGATGACGGCCAGCCACGTCAACGCCAACGTGAAGAGGACCAGCACGCCGAGCACCGCGAGCCACGCCGATACACCTGCCCCCGACCGGAAGCCCATGAGCAGGGCGACACCCACGACCACGACGAGGGAGATCAGGTTGGCGATCAGTGAGGTGAGCACGTGCGCCCACAGCACGGCCGACCGGGCGATCGGCATCGACTGGAACCGCTCGAAGATACCGTTCTTCATGTCCAGGAACAGCCGGAACGCGGTGTAGGAGATACCCGACGCGACGGTGATGAGCAGGATGCCGGGCAGCAGGTAGTTCACGTACGAGTCCGACCCGGTCTTGATCGCGCCGCCGAACACGTAGACGAACAACAGCAACATGGCGATCGGCATGATCGCGGTCGTGATGATGGTGTCCATGCTGCGCGTGATGTGCCGCAGTGACCGTCCCAGCAGGACGGCGGTGTCACCGAAGAAGTGCTTGGTCATGACCGTTCCCCACTCGTGCTTGCCGCGTCGCGGTCCTTGCCGCCGTCGCCGACGAGCGTGAGGAAGACGTCCTCGAGGGTCGGCTGCTTCTCGACGTATTCGACCTTCGCCGGCGGCAGGAGCCGCCGGAGCTCGGCGAGGGTGCCGTTCACGATGATCCGGCCCTCGTGCAGGATCGCGATCCGGTCCGCGAGCTGCTCGGCTTCGTCCAGGTACTGCGTGGTGAGCAGCACCGTCGTGCCGTTCTCGGCGAGTTCCCTGACCGCGCGCCAGACTTCGAGGCGGGCCTGGGGGTCGAGCCCGGTCGTCGGCTCGTCGAGGAAGACGACCGGCGGGTTCCCGATGAGGCTCATCGCGATGTCGAGCCGGCGGCGCATGCCACCCGAGTACGTCGACACCTTGCGCTCGGCCGCGTCGGTCAGTGAGAAGCGCCGGAGCAGGTCGTCGGCGATCCCGGCCGCCCCCTTGAGGTGCCGCAGCCGGGCGACCAGCACGAGGTTCTCCCGCCCGCTGAGGATCTCGTCGACCGCCGCGAACTGCCCGGTGAGGCTGAAGGACTCTCGCACGTCGTCCGCTTGCGTGGCGACGTCGAAGCCGTGGACGCTCGCCGCTCCCCCGTCGGCTTTCAGCAGCGTGGACAGGATTTTCACGACCGTGGTCTTGCCGGCCCCGTTCGAGCCGAGCAGGGCGAAGATGCTGCCCCGCGCCACATCGAAGTCCACGCCGCGCAGTACCGCTAGGTCCTTGTACGACTTCTGCAGGCCTCGCACGCGGATTTCGGGCCCGGTCGCCGATGGCGCCGTCATGAGCGTTTCCCCTCGTCCAGTCCTTCAGCGCGTTCGATGCCGTTGGTCAGCCGTTCGCGTTCACGGGTGATCCAGCCACCCTTCGAGTAGTTCTGGATGAAGGTGTCGACGAAATCCACGGGGTCCGCTCCGACGATCTCGCGAATGGGCGTTCCGTCCGCCGCGGCCCGCTCGAACAGATCGATCAGGTCCTCGTACATCGATGCCGCGGTGTCGCCGTCCGCCGCCCCGAAGAACATCAAGTACCGTTCCAGCGCCTCGACCGCCGCGCGGTAGTTCGCGGGAAGCTGCCGGGTGCGCGCCTTGTACGCCCGCCACCTGCGCTTGTCGCCGATCACCTTGGTGGCGATGTCCGAAATCTTCATGGTTGGTTCCCTCCCTGGCGAAGCTGTTCCAGCCGTTCCGAAAGGAAGCTCCACGTCCTCCAGAACTCGTCGAGGTATGCCCGCCCCTCGGCGTTGAGCGAATACACCTTGCGCGGCGGCCCCTTCTCGGACGGGATCTTCTCGACGTCGACGAGCTCCCTTTTCTCGATCCTGAGGAGCAGCGCGTAGATCGTGCCCTCGGCGATGTCGGAGAAACCCTGCTCCCGCAACCACGCCGTGATCTCGTAGCCGTACGCGGACCGGCCGGCCAGGATCGCGAGGACGATGCCTTCCAGCGTTCCCTTGAGCATCTCCGTCGCCTGCTTGCCCACGGACCACCTCCTGCGTGCTACTCAGTGTCGCTGACTACCAGTACATAGTATCGCTGAATAGCGATCGCGCAAGAGGCCATGGCCGCAGCGGTATCCGGTACTCAGTGGTACCGTGTAGTGGTACTCGGTACCACCGAGTACCACGAGGATCGAAAAGGACCGCGATGGACGACCTGACGGAGATGCTGAAGGGCACGCTCGAGGGCTGCGTGCTCGAGATCATCGACGGGGAGGAGACCTACGGGTACGCCATCACGCGCCGGCTGAACGACCTCGGCTTCGCCGACGTCGTCGAGGGAACCGTTTACACCATCCTGCTGAGGCTGGAGAAGAACGGGCTCGTCCACGTGACGAAACGACCGTCCGGGCTGGGACCGCCACGCAAGTTCTACGCACTCAACGACGCGGGGCGCGAGGTACTCGCGACGTTCTGGGCGAAATGGGACTACGTCACATCACGGATCGACAAGCTCAAGGAGAGCGGGCGATGAAACTCTGGGAGACCATCACCGGCAGCGACCTCACCAAGGAGTACCAGGCGTTCGAGACCCGGGCCGAGGTTTTGCCGGCCGATTACCGGGCGGCGTGGGAAGAAATCAAGGGACACCTCTTTCCCTACGGGGACTTCTCCGGCCGGAACCTGATGCCGATCCTCGACAGCGCCCTGGAACTGCTCGAAGAGACGGCCTCCGACGGGCAGAGCATCCACGAGGTACTGGGCGGCGACATCAAGGGTTTCTGCACGGCACTGGCCGGCGGAGAAGGAGCCCGGAGCCATCGCGACCGGTGGCGCGAACAGCTGAACCGGAACGTGGCGAGGAAATTGGCACAGCTGGGAGGCTGACATGGGCATTCAAGAGGCCATCGAGGGCAAGAAGCAGTGGCGGGCGCAGATGGCGCGGGTCAAGGCGCTCCCGCCGGACTACCGGATCGTCTACAAGGAGATCCAGAAGTACGTCTTCAAGGTCGGGGTGCTCGAATCGCTCGGCGAGCCCCCGCTCTCCGGCATAGTCGACTTCTTCGAGGAGGGCGCGGCGGCCGGCAAGGGAGCCCTGGAACTCATCGGTGCCGACGTCGCCGCTTTCTGCGACGACCTGCTCGAGGAATCGCGCACCTGAGCGGGCTGAAGAGCACCAAGTGTTACCGGGGTGAACCGAGCGGCACTTGAACCGATTGCGGCGGTTCAGGCGCGACTTCGTCAAACCTCGATGTCGCCGGCTCTCATCGATCCAGCACCTCTGGTCACGCAGAACTCGTCGGGGAATCGCCGCGGATCCGTCGTTCAGGGGCGCACGACCGGCGTGACCGCCGGATCGGCGGCCCGTGCCGGCTGCTGCCCTGAAGCAACAGCCGACACGGCGCCGTCGCTACGGGAACATCGCCAGAGTCTGCGTCCCGACATCCTGGTTCGGTGTGGTTGTGCCCGGATTCCCGCGAAAGTCGGTCCAGCACGGGTGCAGCCGGAAGTCGGCACCGACGGCCGCCGCGGTGTAGTCGCCGATGAACACTCCCTGCAGTTCCTTGCCCGTCACCGCGCCGGTCGAGACGAACTGGACCTGGGGATTCGCCGTCTGCGTCGTGATCCGCCGGATCGGCGCCGAGCCCACGCGGTCACCCCAGCCGGTGGCGTAGGCGTAGTCGAGCCCGATGCCGTTCGGGTCGTAGGCACGAGTGTAGAAGGTGACCGCGACGCGTCCGGCCAGCGCCGCAACGGCGGGGAACACTTCGTCGGCGCCCGTCCCGATCTTCACCGGCTCGGACCAGCCGTGCCGCCCGTCGGAGCCGCTCAAGAACGCGTCGCCGTTCGTCTTCACCGATTCGCCGTCGCGGTAGGTGCCGTTGCGGTCGTCGGCCCACGTGACCCAGAGCCGGTCGGTGACGCGGTCGTAGGCCAGCTGCGGGAAGCTGTTGATCCGGAAGTTCTCGCCGGTCAGCGCGTTGTTGGCGACGTCCTCGTCGACCGGGAAGTCGAAGTCGGGAGCCACTTCGGCGTGCCGGAAGGTTCGGCCGCCGTCACGTGAGGTCGCCACGACGACCGCGTCGTGGTCGGCGGGCTGATCGCATGCCGCGGTGGCGCAGACCGAGGTCTCGTAGGCGATCTGGAGCGTCCCGTCCCGGGTGACGACCGGGTTGGATCCGCTGCCGAACGGCGTGATCCCGCCGGGGAAACCGGTCAGCGACGGGGAAACCCGGCGCTTGGGCGACCAGGTCCGGCCGAAGTCGGCCGACTTCGACAGCACGATCGGCGACTCGGTGTAGGTGCCGCTGGCGTCGTAGGTGAACTGCGTCCACGAGACGTAAACGTCTCCGGTGCGGGGATCGGCGGCGATCCACTCCTTGTCGTTGAAGATGGACGTCGGCGTCGGCGTACCCGCCGGCGTCACGCCGTCGAGTTCGAGCACCGCCGGGTCGCCGAAGGTACGACCGCCGTCGTGCGACACCGAGACGGCGATGCCGCTGGCGGACTGCTGGTCGTCGGGCACCGCGGCCCGGCTGAACACGAGCGTCGCGTAGTAGACGGTGTTGTGCGGGCCGAACGCGACGGCCGGGTCGCCCGCGGCGTCCATGTACGCCAGCGGGCCCGTCGCCCCGGTCGGGAAGTCGAGGTGCGGCAGCTGGACGTTCGCCCAGGTCCGGCCGCCGTCGAAGGAGGTGTAGGCGAAGCCGCCGGAGTCGTTGCGGGCCTCGCGGGTGTTGTAGAGCCGGTAGTCGTTCGACCCCGCCACGATGTTGCGCGGGTTCTCCGGGTTGACGGCGATGGTGGTCTCGTTCTGCGCGGTGCTGCAGCCGGTCTGGCTGCCGGTCGGCACGATCGTGTCGCCGCGGATGACGTCGGTGTTGGGCGCGACCGGGCGGTACGGGTTCGGCTTGCCGATGTAGGTCTGGCAGAGCGCCGACAACGCGGGATCGTCGCCGTCCTCCTCTTCCTCCTCGGCGAACCGCTCCTTGAGCAGTGGATTGGGAACGTCGTGGCGCGCCTCGGCCGCCGCGGCGGCGACCTTGTGCCGGCTCGACTGCGGATCCGCCGGCAGCGGCGCGGTCGCGGTCGCGGCGTGGGCGGCCGGCGCCAAGACGACGGCGAGAGGCACGACGAGCGCGGTGAGCGTGGCGAAGATTCTTCGTTTGGAGGCGGAAACACCCAAGGACATCGGAAGATCCCTTCCCGCGGAGCTGGCGGACGCGCCAACGGCACCAGGCTTGACGCGCGCCGGAGCCCGGTCAAGCGACGGAAGTTCGGAACCACCTGAAACGGACGTCCACCCGGCTTGTCGAAGTCGTCGAAACGTACCGCCAGCCGTTCCGCACCGACTCCACGAACGTGTCCCCGGCCGCCGACCCCGGCGTGGTCGCGAAAGTCCTTGTCGCGCAGACGAGCCGGTCGAACCTCGCTCGGCGCGCGGTCGCCAGGAGCTTGCTCGAGACCGGCGGCTTCAAGCCGCACCGACACTCTCGACGGTGAAGAGCCTCCAAAGCGGACAAGAGGTTGCCCGATCCGGGGAGCTGCCTCATGTTTCGGGCCAGCGCGAAACGTTTTCGGGCCGGTTGACGGTGCTCGCGCGCCGCTGGCAGCGTCGGCACGGGCGAGAGTGGCTTCACCCGGCCGGGGAAGGCGGCGGTTGCGAGCCCGCCAGTTTCGTCACTGGGGCTGATCTTTACCGGGGGAAGGCGGCCGCCCGCATGACGAGGGCAGCTGCGGGCCGCGAGCTGTCGCGTACCCGGGTACCTCATCGATGTCCGGCCGACGGCCGAGTGCTGCGCCGTGGCGTCGAGCGCCTGCGCGCGGTCCCGGCGACGGCTGCGGGGTCGCCACACGATCTTGAAGGGTGCGGGCACGGAGTGCTGGAAGCCACGGTCCTCGGCCCGGTCGGCGCGCGGGTCCACGGGACACCGGTGCCGGTCAAGGGGCGGTTGGGGCGCACGGTGCTCGCCGCGCTGGCGCTCGCCTGCCGGCAGCCGGTGTCGGTGGAACGGCTGATCGACGCCCTGTGGGGCGAGCTGCCGCCGGCCACCGCGCGGACCCAGGTGCACATCCAGGTGTCCAAGCTCCGCGCGTCGCTCGACCGGGCCGGCGCGGCCGGGGCCGTGGTCACCGTGTCGAGCGGGTACCTGCTGGACTGCCTCGTCGACGTCGACGAGGTGCGGCAGCTGCTGAGCACGGCGCGGGCGGGCGGGGACCCGGCGGGCACGGCCGGCCTGCTGCGATCCGCGCTCGACCGCTGGACCGGGACGCCGCTGGGCGGGGTGACCGCGCACCTGGCCGGCGCGGAGCTGCCCCGGCTGGACGAGCTGCGGATCGGCCTGGCCGAGGAGTGGATCGACGCGGAGATCGCGTGCGGGCGGGCCGCACGGCTGCTGCCCGAGCTGACCGCGCTGGTGCAGGCCCACCCCTTGCGCGAGGGCCTGCACCACCGGCGGATGCTGGCGCTGCACCGCGCCGGGCGGCGGGCCGACGCCCTGGCGGCGTTCCAGGAGGCCCGGCGCGTGCTGCGCGACGAGCTGGGCATGGACCCCTCCCGGGAGCTGCTCGCGCTGGAGGCGGAGATCCTCTCCGTCGAGACGCCGCCGGCGGTGACCGTGGTGCCCGCCCAGCTGCCGCCGCGGACCACCGGGTTCGCCGGGCGCGACGCCGAGTCGTCCGCGATCAGGGCCGCGGTGGCACGCCGGACCGACGCGCCGCCGCTGGTGCTGATCACCGGAATGCCCGGGATCGGCAAGACGGCGCTGGCCCTGCACGCCGGCGCGGCGTCGGCGCACGCCTACCCCGACGGGCAGCTCTACGCCGATCTGCGGGGCGCCGACACGCGACCGGCCGCACCACACGAGATCCTCGCCGGCTTTCTCCGTGCACTCGGGGTGCCGGTGCGGTCGATGCCGGCCACCGTCGAGGAGCGCACGGCCGAGTTCCGCAGCCGCACGGCGGGCAAGCGGGTGCTCGTGGTGCTGGACAACGCCGCCACGGCCGCGCAGATCGAGCCGCTCCTGGCCGCCGATCCGGGCTGCGCCACGATCGTGACCAGCCGGTCCGTTCTGCCCGAGGTCGAGCCGGCGGTCCGGGTGCCGCTCGCGCCGCTGTCCGACCAGGTGGCCGGGACGGTGCTCGCGAACGCGGCGGGCGCGGCGCGGCTGGGCGAGGACGAGGGCACGGTCGCCACCGTGATCGAGGCGTGCGGGGGTGTGCCGCTCGCGTTGCGGATCGCCGGGGCGCAGCTCGCCGCGTACCCGAAGCTCGGCGTGGCGGAGCTGGCCGCGCGGCTGTCCGACGAGTCGAGGCGGATGCGGGAGCTGACGGTCGGGCAGCGCAGCGTGCGGGACAGCCTCGA